>JBIJDJ010000173.1:0-6297 GCA_044344175.1 Sulfuritalea sp. | reverse complement strand
AACGCCGGATCACCCAATGGGTGAGCGGCGGCCGACCCAAAAGACATTGATTCATCGCTTTTCTCTGTGCCTCTGTGTCTCTGTGGTGAGGTTTCTAGGATGATTCTGCTCACAGGCGGTGCCGGCTACATCGGCCTGCACACCGCAGCGGTGCTGATCGAGGCCGGCCATCAGGTCGTGCTGTTCGACAACTTCAGCAACAGCAAGCCGCTGGGCCTGAAGCGGCTGGAGGCCATCGTCGGCCACACCGTGCCCTGCGTCGAAGGCGATGTACGCTCACGGCAGGACATGGACGGCCTGTTTGACCAGTACCCGGTCAGCGCCGTGATCCACTTCGCCGGGCTCAAGGCGGTCGGCGAATCGGTGGCTCAGCCCTTGCGCTATTACGACAACAACGTGACAGGAACCCTGGTCCTGCTCGAGGCCATGCAGCGGGCGGAGGTGAGGCGCGTCGTCTTCAGTTCTTCGGCGACGGTCTATGGCGACGCCGATTTCAGCCCCATTCCCGAAACGGCGGCGCTGCGGCCGGCCAACGCCTATGGCCGCACCAAGCTGATGGTCGAGGACATCCTGCGCGACCTGCACCTCGCCGCGCCCGGCTGGTCGGTCGCCCTGCTGCGCTACTTCAATCCGGTGGGCGCGCATCCAGGCGGGCTGATCGGCGAAGATCCGAACGGCATACCCAACAACCTGATGCCCTTCGTCACGCAGGTGGCGGTCGGACGCCTGGCGGAACTGCAGGTCTTCGGCGGCGACTACCCGACGCCCGATGGCTCGGGCGTGCGCGATTACATCCATGTCATGGACCTGGCGGAAGGCCATCAGGCGGCGCTGGATTGGGCCCTGCGCGATCCGCGCGAGGTGCTGACGGCGAACCTCGGCACCGGGCAGGGCAGCAGCGTGCTGGATCTGGTGCGGGCCTTCGAGCAGGCCAGCGGCCAGGCGATTCCCTATCGCATCGTGGCGCGGCGGCCGGGCGACGTGGCGGCCTGCTGGAGCGACCCGTCGCTGGCGGAAAAGCGGCTGGGCTGGACGGCCAGGCGCAATCTCGACGACATGTGCCGCGATGCGTGGAACTGGCAGCGGAGGAATCCGCAGGGCTTTGCCTGAGCCTGTATCGCCGTGTTGCCGGCGCCGACTTTTACGCTGTCAGGGCAGCCTGCCGGCGGCGACGAGGCGGTTGAATAGCGTGCTCTTGGACAGCCAGAGCATTTGATCGTCAAAGGCGGGGCCTTGCGGTGCGTTGACGAAGGCGGGATCGGCGGCGACCACGGTTGCGGGGATATTTGCATTGTGCTTCTCGTGGTCGCCCGTACCCTCTGCCCCGGCGTTCTTACCGCGCGAATAGACGATGGCGACGGCGTCCGTGGCCAGCGTGGAGTTGGCTGCGCAGGCGGCCGTCGCCGTGCCCTCGCTGGCCATGCCGGTTCCGGTGTTGCAAATTATCAGGTCACCTGATGCGGCGGCAGCCAGCGTTGTCATCCCGATATTCTTCATCCCGTTCTGGGTGGTGAAGGCATTGGTGTTTGCCGTGCTTATTGCATAGCGCACCCGATGAATTGTTTCCCCGCCCCAGCCGTCGAGGCGATAACCCTGTGCATCGACAGGCGACAGACCTAGCGTGGCCGCTGGAAGGAAACCGTCGTACGGATTGCTGCATACACCCGGGCTTGACAGGCTTTCAACGCCGGTCGTGGCGTCCTTTGCCGGGCACGGCAGCCGGTCATTGGCCATGGCATATCCAAGCAGGGCATCGCGCGCCTCCGTCAGGATTTTCTGGGTATCGCCATAGCTGCGGACATCCTGCTGCGCCGCCAGTGGCAGCAACATTCCGCCCAGCAGCAAAGCGACAACGAACATCACGATCGCGAGCTCGATCAGCGTGAAGCCGCGCCGGCGGGAAGTCGGCGCTGGCGGGACGACGCGGAACACGCTCAATGTCATTTCGCGGGCAAGTCAGGCGCTATCATGTCTGAGGTGACTGCTTTCTCAACCAACGCGCCATTCTGGGTCACGATCAATGGCGTGCCGGTGCGAGCGGCAATTTCCCGAGCACGTTGTGCGGCGCGAACCAGAGCGGCCGGCGCAGCCCGCATATCCGCATCCTTGAGGCGGGAAATCGGTGCTGATGTGATAGCGGAGTTCAAGTGTTATCTCCTTCTTCCATAAGCAGCGGCATTTCGCCGCTATTGTCGAACAGCAACCATGAGTCGACCCGTGACCGGTAGATCGATTGAAAATTCAGCCGTCCAGCATCAAACCTGCGACGTATTGTATCTACCGGCACATCGTGCCCGCCCTGCCTGACGCGCGTGGCAACGCGGGCAATGGCTTCGTCGACCGATCCCAGCGACAGAAAGATCAATTTTACAGTGTAGCTATTCGCCCTCCAATTATGAATCATGCGCGCATAGCTCAATCCGGACAGGGTGGTTTCGAAGCCGAAGCTGACGCCATGTGCGGCATGGCGTGCAATCTCCTGAAGCATCAAGCGCCCGGCACGAAAAGCCGCAGCTTCCGGCTGGAAGGGTGAAATACCGGCCGCGATCAGATCGGCATTGACGAACACCGGGCAGTCTCCCTCGTTGGGCAGGAACTCGCGGGCAAATGTCGTCTTGCCCGCGCCGTTGGGGCCGGCGATGATGACGATTTTCTTTTGGGCTGTCATGCGGCTAATGAAAAGTCGGTGCTGGCGGGACGGCGGGTTTCATGGCAGCCAAGTGGGAGGGAAATGGTTGTCGACTGAGATGACCTGGCTTTGCGTGCTCTGGCTGATGGTGAATCCCAATCGCGTGGTGCGCAAGGCCGGCTGGTAGCAGACATTGTCGATGCCGCAGAACTGGTTGGTGCCGCTACAACTTGCATTGCTGCCACAGGACGTCGCGCTGCGGATATCGAATATCTTCTGGCTGTCGTAGAGTTTGGGCTGTTGCCCCGTATAGCAATAACGCAAGCCGTCGGTTTCGGTGCCGCCGCAATATTGATCCACCGGATTCGAGATGGGGCAAAGTGGGGCGCTCGGTGCGCAGGTTCCGTGGCGGACGACCGGGTCGAGTTGGTGCATGGATCTGGTGGTATCTTTCATTCGCGCAATCTGGTCGACATTGCTGCCTTCTTTCCAGGCTTCTGTGGTGACGCGGGCAACATAGAGATCGTTGGTGACGGCTTGGGCAATGCTGATGTTACTGGTGCCTGGCGTGGAATCGCCATTGAGCCGCCAGTAGGTGTTGATATTGGCGCCACCGGCTACAAACCACATTGCTCCGTCTTTCATCCCGGAGGAAGCATTTTCGGGAGATGAGCGGCTCCAGGCGCCAACTGCAGCAATCCACACGCCGTTTTCCTTTGGATCGGTCTGGCCGGCAAGAAGAATGCGATCACCGGCCAAGGGCGTATAGCCACCGACGGCGGACAGGCCCGACAGGGTGATATTGGTCGTGGCAACGGTCTTCACCGGGCTCCGGAAGCGCTGAATGTCGAGGACGTTGAACCCCAGTATTGGTACTTCCTGATTTTGCAGGCGCCAGAGACTTCCTTTGTAGGTGCTGCCTTCCTTGATGAACCACGATGTACCGGGCGCCAATTCAAAGGCTTCGTCGGCGCTGGTGGCTCGCGTCCAGGTACCCGCGGCCGCAACATAAACACCGTTGGCACTGGCATCCGTCTGCCCCGCTACCAACAGCGTGTCGCCAGCCGCCAGCGTGACTCCATCGACGCTGGGCAGGCCGGACAGGGCCGCCAGATTGTTGGCCGATACGGCCCGAACCAGCCGGCTGTTGTCGTCACGTCCGGTATAGACGCGTGTCACCTCCATGCGCATGTGAATGGCCGTGAGAGGCACCGAACTGAGGCTCGGGTCCAGTTTATCGACGGCGTAGGGCGGATAGGGCGGGTTGGTGGGTGGCGTTACCGGCGCGACGGGATTGAGTGGCGGCGGGCGCGAGGCGGGCGCGGTGGGCAACTGACCGTGTACGTTGTCGTCTTCCTCCTGGTTGAGTTTGCATATGTTGTCGGTGTCGCAGAAGCTGGGGGATCGGCACGACACTATCGGGGCAACGGTACTGCAGGCATAGCCGGTACTGATGGGTGATTCTCCGCCCCAATAGACCAGCCCGATATGTCCGCCGGCATAGTTCGGGTCAGCGCGGCCATTGGCGAGTGTGCGTAACGTGGTGGCGTCGATTATTCGTGTTGGATCGAAGCCGTCGGGAACGTAAGGTGGCTTGCTCCGAAAGTTGCGCCGGGTATCAATTTCGAGACCAAGCTTGGGATAAGCAATCGGCGTCGTAAAGCCGTTATTGCCGGAATACCCGAGGTGCTGTTCGGCGGCGCCGCAGACGCTGGTGCTGTTGCGGTCGCCGTCGACGGCGGCGAATGCAAGGCCGTCGCCAGCATGGGTGATCTGGAACAAGAAGTATTTTCGGAAACCGCTGCCGGTGGCATGTGCTTCCGGCTCCCAGATACAGCCGAACAGGGAGCTTGCGCCGTAGCCCCGATCCGACTCGATGTTCACTCGTCCGAGGGTGATGGTTCGAGACGCGGCGTCGTATTGCGACAGCTCGGAGCCGGCGGGCAGGGCCGATGGCGCCCGGACCATGCTGGCGCCGGAGGGAATACAGCGCACAATGTCCTGTCCTGGGGTCTGGATTGGTGGAACGGTGGATACGCGCAACAGTTTGCTGAAACCTGTATATAAGTTCCCGGTGGAATTGAAACTCGCCAGATTGTCGCCCTCGAGGTAGTTGCTCGGGTCGCCCATTTCGGTGACGTCACGGCGATTTTGTCCGCTGCTGCGCTGGTTGCCAAATATCAAGGTGCCGGCGCAGGAGGGAGCGAGAACGGTATCTACTGTCACCTGACACGCTGAACACTTGGCTACGAAGACCTGGTCACGGTAATGGGTGTAGTAGCCGCGCGGACCGAGACCCAAGGCGTCGAGTGCGGAGGAACAGGCATTGTTGACCTTGGCATTCGCCGCAATACTCCCGGCGAAGATCTGGTCGCGCGCGCAAGGAACCAAGCCTTCAATCATGTCGTTGATGTCGTCGCGAAAGCTTGGCAGTCGACTTGGCGGGTCAAGCGGCGCGCGCACTGTGCTTTTTCGCAGCGTGTCGAAAAGTATGGCACTGGTCACCGGCAGGGATCGCTGAGCATTGTTTAGCGCTGCATTGACGTAATGTGCGACATCGTAGTTGCCTCCGCATTCCGGGGCATCAGCGGATGTCGTGCGTCCATTGTCGAATGCTGCTCCCGCTGAGAAGATCACCGCAATCGGCCGGTCGTGCGCATTTACCGCAGCAAGGGTGGCAAGCCCGCTGCCGATCACAACGTCCGGCACGGCCGGCGTGTCCCAGTTCATCGTGGTCGCCGTGGAGCTCACCGCGCGATGTGTTGCGGAGATGGCGTACCACAGGCATTCGGCGTGGCCGTCGCGCAGCGGCTCGGTACCCAGAGTTTTCCAAGGGAAGCGACCAACGATCACCGTGCTTCCGCTGACGCCGGACGGGTTGATCTTCGCGCAGCCTTCGCTGGTGCACGGTTGGTTGGCGAGATTCCCGTTGAGGTTAACGCTTTCCCCGAAGTCAGGCAAAGGCAGATGACCATACATTGCATCAGGATCGCCGGTGGCTTTTTGTTGCTCACGGTACTGCAGCGCATAGCCGATCAGCGCTTCCCGCGCCTGCACCAGAGCAGCCTCGGTCTTCTCCTGGCGGCGTGCCTCGATTACCTCCGGCGAAAGATTGCTGATGAAGAAATACAGGCCGCCCATCACCAGCAGTGCTACCAGCGCGATGAGAACGAAGCCGTGCTGCTTGCGCACCAGCGACTGTCGTCGCCGATTCATCATGGTTTCCTGTCAGCGCCTGACCGCGGGAGCGGCCGGCGTCACCACTACACCGCCACCCAGCCGGGTATTGCGCTCGCCGGTGGCGCGGTTGATGGTTTCGCCCACCTTGAGCTGCGCCGGCGCTTCTTCACCGGGAGCAATGAGTGCGCTGCCCGGTGTTTTGGGCGAGACGACGGCACTGACGCCGGTGCGCGATGACTCGCCCTCGCTTTGCGCTTTCTGGTTGATCCATACCGTCGCCTTGCCGCCGGATCGATAGACGACGCCGTCCAGGCTCATGCTGTTGCCCTGCAGGGTTTGCGCTTCCTGGAGATTGAATGCGCGCTGGCGCTCCAGCGCCGCGCGCCTTTCGGGTGTAAAGAAAAGGCGGCCGAGTTCCGGGGCATCGGCAGCGCAGGCCGGGGCAAGCATGGCCAGGCAGAGCAGACCCGGCATCAGGCGGGTTGGCA
>JBIJDJ010000030.1:0-20533 GCA_044344175.1 Sulfuritalea sp. | reverse complement strand
GTGGCACGGATGGCCATGATGCCGGCGACCGAGCAGAGCCGCACGGCCATGAGTGTGCGTCACCTGGTGGCCGCGCGTGATTATCACGAAGTGGTGACCTACAGCTTTGTCGAAGCCGCGTGGGAGGCCGATTTCTCCGCCACCCGTGCCAATGGCGCGGCGCCCATCGTGCTCGCCAATCCGATCGCCAGCCAGATGGGCGTCATGCGCTCGACGCTGATCGGCGGCTTGGTCGGAACCCTGGTGGCCAATCGCAAGCGGCAGACGGAGCGGGTGCGCATTTTTGAACTGGGCCGTTGCTTCAAGCGCGATCCGGGCGCGGGTCCGGTGGCAGGCTTTGCCCAGCCGCTGCGCCTGGCGGGTCTGGCGGCCGGTTCGGCCCGGCCCGAGCAGTGGGGCGCAGCGACGCGGCGCGTGGATTTCTACGATGTCAAGGCCGATGTCGAGGCCTTGTTTGCACCGCGCCGTCTGGAGTTCGTCAAGGCTGAGCATTCCGCCCTGCATCCGGGCCGCTGCGCCAATGTCATGCTCGAGGGCAGACCCGTCGGTGTGGTCGGCGAACTGCATCCGCGCTGGGCACAGAAATACGAACTGGGCACGGCCCCGGTGATTTTCGAGCTCGAATTGCCCGAGGTGCTGGCGACGCTATTCCCGACTTACCTCGAGGTGTCGCGCTTTCCGGCGGTGGTCCGTGATCTGGCCCTGGTGGTGCCGCAAAGCCAGACCCTCGGGCCGCTGCTGACGGGACTGCGCGCCGCCGCGCCGGCCATCGTGCGCGATGTGGCTTTGTTCGACGTTTACCACGGCAAGGGGCTCGGCGAAAGCGAAAAGAGCCTTGCCTTTCGGATAGTTATGCAAGATACTCAACGTACTCTCGAGGATGCGGAAGTGGACGCGGTAATCGCCGATCTCCTGACGATCGCCCGTCGCGACTTCAATGCGTCCTTGCGGACCTAATTGCAGGTGGATCTGATATGACCTTGACCAAGGCGGAACTCGCCGATCTGTTGTTCGAAAAAGTCGGCCTCAACAAGCGCGAAGCCAAAGACATGGTCGAGGCCTTCTTCGACGAAGTGCGTCTCGCCCTGGAGAAGGGCGACAGCGTGAAACTGTCGGGGTTCGGCAATTTTCAGTTGCGCGAAAAGCCGCAGCGTCCCGGGCGCAACCCCAAGACCGGCGAGGAAATCCCGATCACGGCTCGCCGCGTCGTCACCTTCCACGCCAGCCAGAAACTCAAGGCGGCGGTCGAGGCTTTCCCGCGTGGCAACAGCCAGCAATAGCCGCGACGAACTGCCGCCGATCCCGGCCAAGCGCTACTTCACCATCGGTGAAGTCAGCGAACTGTGCGGCGTCAAACCGCACGTACTGCGCTACTGGGAGCAGGAATTCACCCAGTTGCGCCCCGTCAAGCGGCGCGGTAACCGCCGCTACTACCAACATCATGAAGTCCTGCTGGTGCGGCGCATCCGCGAACTGCTGTATCAGGAGGGCTTCACCATCAGCGGTGCGCGCAATCGCCTCGACGACGGTCCCGGCAAGTTGCATGATGCGCCGGAGACTCCGCTTAGCGGGAGCCAGGCTCCACTGCGCGCCGAACTAGCTTCCATTATTGAATTCCTGCGCGTTGCCTGACGCCGGCCCGCGCAGCGGAATTCCCGGCACGCAAAGCGATGGCGACCGTTTCCTTTGTTATAATTCGTGCAGTCGGGGCGTGGCGCAGCCTGGTAGCGCACTTGCATGGGGTGCAAGGGGTCGAAGGTTCGAATCCTTTCGCCCCGACCAGTAATACCAAGGGTTTCCGGTCAATTGCCGGAAACCCTTTTTCCTTGTTGTGTGTACTTTAAGAAAAACTCAACAACGCGTTTGGCCATCGACGAACCACGACTGACAATCTGCCCCATGACGAATCAAACCAAGTTTTGCTATCACTGCGGTAGCCATCATCCGGTTGCGGAGATGCGCCAGATTGAAACCAGGGCTGGCAAGCGCTGGCGCTGTATCCGCAGTATCGAGGCCACACACAAGACCGCCGCGGCACGCGATGCTTTCGGTCGCGAGGTCTCCGCGATGAATACGGCGGAAGCCAAGAGCCACGCCCGGCGGCTGAACGAGCTTCGTCAGGACAAGTGAAGCGCTGCTGCGACTTGTTCATGAGTGATCCCGTGCATGGAACCAGTTCAAGGTAGTTTGGGAAGTCGAAACAAGAGGGCATTCCTTGTCAATTTCGGGATTACAGGGCGGCTATCCCGGGCGCAGGATGATGAAAAATCCAGCCTCAAGAGGAAGTTCCCATGCGCATCGAATCCGTCGAACTGGTTGCACTGCCCAACGCCCCGACCTGGCAGGAGAAGGTTTACCGGGCCCGCATGGATACCGGCGAGGCCATGGACCTGTTCCAGCAGCACTGGGATGTACCCTTGCCACCGGAAAGCCTCGTTGGACTGACGGTCGAAGAGGCGCGGAAGAAGCGCAATGAACGCATGTTCGCTATCGCTTCGGGGAACCACTAAGCTGTGATTTGAGGCGTCCGGAGGGTTCAGCCGGGCAGCTTGAACGGCAGGCGGGTCGCAGTTTCCGCTTCGTAATCCTGCATGGCGGAGTCTTCCCGCGCGATGAAGTCAGCGACGGCGCCGCGCATGCCCGGGTGGGCGATCCAGAACCCTGACCAGGTCGGCACCGGTTCGAAGCCACGGGCGAGTTTGTGCTCCCCTTGCGCTCCGGGCTCGAAGCCTTTCAGACCGTGGCGGATGCAGTACTCGATTCCCTGGTAGTAGCAAAGCTCGAAGTGCAGGCCGGGCATGTCGATCGACGTGCCCCAATGGCGGCCATAGAGCGTTTGTCCGTCGCGGTAACAGATGGCCGAAGCGACCGGGGTTTCATCCATGAAGGCGATGAACACGACCAGTCGCCGCGCCAGCAGGGCGCCGGCTTCGATGAAGAACTCGACGGGGAATGCCGGGTGATTGCCGTAGCGGGCAAAGGTATCGCGATACTGGCCGTGGATGACCTGCCACAGAGGCGCGTCAATCTCGTCGCCATGCCGGGCTTCCAGCCGCAAGCCGGATTCGGCCACGGCACGGCGTTCGCGCTTGAGTTTCTTGCGCTTCCCGGCGGTGAAACCCGCGAGAAAGTCGTCGAAATCGCGGTATTCCCGGTTGAACCAGTGGAATTGCACGCCGCGCCGCATCAGCAGACCGGCCGCTGTCAGCCGGGCACGGTCTGCCTCTTCGACAAACAGGCATTGCCAGGAGGAAGCGCCGAGCTGGCGGGTGACTTGCAGTGCGGCCTCGATCAGCGCCATCGCCACGGCTTCCGGTTCGATGCCCCGCCGTACCAGCAGGCGCGGCCCCGGCGAGGGCGTGTAGGGGATGCCGCTGACCAGTTTCGGGTAGTAGGCCAGCCCGGCGCGTTGCCAGGCCGAGGCCCAGTTCCAGTCACGCGAGAAATCGCCGAAGGAATGGCTGCGCAGGTAGAGCGGCAGCAACCCCAGCAGCCGTCCGTCTTCATGGAGGGCGAGATGCTGCGCTTGCCAGCCCATCGCCGTGCCGCCGGCGCCGACTTTCTCTGCCGTGCCGAGGAATGCGCGGCTGGCGAACGGGTCATCGTCGTGATCGAGCAGGCTCCAGTCGGTTTCGGAGACGTCGTCGGCGGAGTCGTGGAGAATGATTTCCATTGCCTGCAATCCTACTCCGCAGGAGACTTGCCTAAGGGTCGGGAAAAGCGTGCCCCGGGCTTTGCCGGCCGCTGCGGACGCGAGTGAGTACAGGAAGCCGGGATGGGGCGGCATAGTCCTGTTCTGTTCCGGCCATTGGTCCGGGGCTGCCATGAGCTAAAATGGCAGCTGTATTTTTTGACCTTCCCGGCTCTGACCCCCATGCGCATCCTGCTCAGCAACGACGACGGCTATCTTGCGCCGGGGCTCATCCAGTTGGCCGCCAGCCTTGCCGACCTGGGCGAAATCAGCGTCGTGGCGCCGGAGCGCAACCGCAGCGGCGCGAGCAACTCATTGACCCTCGATCGTCCCCTCAACCTGCGCCGGGCAGCCAACGGCTACATGTACGTAAACGGCACGCCGACCGACTGCGTGCATCTGGCCGTTACCGGCGTACTCGAGGACCAGCCTGACATGGTGGTGTCGGGCATCAATCTCGGCGCCAACATGGGCGACGACACGATTTACTCGGGCACCGTGGCGGCGGCCACTGAAGGCTATCTCCTGGGGGTGCCGTCGATTGCGATTTCGCTGGGCAGCTTCGAGGGACGGCATTTCGCCACCGCCGGGCGCGTGGCGCGCGAACTGGTGCAGCGTTTCAGCCGGACGCCGTTTGCCGAACCGGTGCTGCTGAATGTCAACGTGCCGGACGTGCCCTACGCTGAATTGCGCGGCATCCGGGTCACACGCCTGGGGCGTCGCCACAAGGCGGAACCGGCGGTGAAATCGGTCAGTCCGCGCGGCGAGACGCTGTACTGGATTGGCGCTGCCGGTCCGGCGGCCGATGCCGGTGAGGGCACGGATTTCCACGCGGTAGAGCACGGCTGGGTGTCGGTGACCCCGCTGCAAATCGATCTCACCCATGCCGCACAGGTGGCTGCGGTGCGCGGCTGGCTAAATCCGGATCAATGATGGCCCCCCTCGCTCGCAAGCCCGGCTCGCTGCCCCCCCAAGAAGGGGGGCGCACGCTTCCTTGGGGCGGCCCGGCGGAAGCATGAAGATGGCCCCCCACGCTCGCAAACTCGGCTCGCTGCCCCCCCATGGGGGGCGCATGCTTCCTTGGGGCGGCCCGGCGGAAGCATGAATTCCGCGGCACTCACCGGCATCGGCATGACCTCGCAGCGCACGCGCACGCGCATGGTCGAGCGCCTGCGTGCGCTGGGCATCAGCGACAGCCGGGTGCTGCATGCAATGGGCCTGGTACCGCGGCATATTTTCATTGAGCCGGCACTGGCGAATCGTGCCTACGATGACACCGCCCTGCCGCTGGGTTTCGGTCAGACGATATCGCAACCTTTCGTGGTGGCGCGCATGATCGAGATCCTGATCGCCGGCCGTGAACTGGGCAAGACACTGGAAATAGGCGCCGGTTGCGGTTACCAGGCGGCGATTCTCGGCGTACTGTCGAAACAGGTATTTGCCGTCGAGCGCATTGCGCCCTTGCTGGCGCGGGCGAGGGAGAACCTGAAGCAGATCAGGTTGTCGCATATCCGCCTCAAGCATGCGGATGGAAACCTGGGGTTGCCCGAGGCGGCGCCATTTGACACCATCATATTGGCTGCCGCTGCGGCTGCCGTGCCGCAGACGCTGTTGGCGCAATTGGCGCCGGGTGGACGGCTGGTCATGCCGCTGGGGACAGCGGAACAGGTGATCAGCCTGGTCGAGCGCAGCGAAAACGGTTTTGTCGAAACGCGATTCGATGCGGTGCGCTTCGTGCCGCTGTTGCCGGGAGTGGAATGAACACTACGCGCCTGATTCTGGCCTTGCTGCTGCCGTTCATCGGCGGCTGTGCCAGTCATGCGCCCGCGCCGGTGGAGGATCGCGGCGGCGCGCCGGCGACGGCGAAACAAAAACTTGCGGTGCCGGCGGTGCTGGCGGCAACGGATTCCCGCACCGGGTACCACACGGTAAAGAAAGGCGAGACGCTCTACAGCATCGCGCTGGACAGCGGTCAGGACTACAAGGACGTGGCCGCATGGAACAATCTCGACAACCCCAACCTGATCAGGATCGGCCAGCAGCTGCGCGTCACGCCGCCTGACAATGGCGCCGTGGCGGTGACGAAGCCGGTGATTTCCAGCGCCCCGGTCGAGATAAGGCAGGCTGCGCCGACCGTCGCCAGTCCCAGTTCCAGCCCAAATACTGAAACTCTCAAGCGCGAGCCGAAGGGCGGCAAGCTGGCCTGGTCCGATGAGGCCTTGGCAAAGGCGCGGCAGGGCGATCTGACGGCAAAGCCGGTGGAAGCCAAACCCGAGGCCAAGCCGGCGGAGGTCAAGGCGACGGAAAAGGCGCCCGAAAAGCCGGCTGAAAAGCTGCCTGTTGCGGGCGATGATGTCGATTGGATATGGCCCGCCAACGGCAAGCTGCTTGCACAGTACACCGAAGGGGGCAGCAAGGGTGTCGACATCGCCGGCAAGGAAGGGGATCCGGTGCTGGCTGCGGCGGGTGGAGTTGTCTCCTATGCCGGTACCGGCCTGCGCGGCTATGGCAATCTGATCGTGTTGCGGCACAACGCGACTTATCTTTCCGTGTACGCCCACAACAGCAAGCTGCTGGTCAAGGAAAAGGATACCGTAGCCAAGGGCCAGAAGATTGCCGAGATGGGCAGTACCGACGCCGAAAGCCCGCGCCTGCATTTCGAGATCCGGCGTCAGGGCAAGCCGGCCGATCCCCTCAGGTTTCTTCCTTCCCGCTAAACCCGATGAGCAGCGACGCTTTCCTGTCGGAGCGCGACGCGGCCGAGGCGGCGCCGGATTCGCCCGACTCCGGGTTCGTCGAGGACATCACGCAGGTCTATCTTCACGAGATAGGCGCCACGCCGCTCCTGACGGCTACCGAGGAAATCCGGTTGGCGCGTGCCGCGCATGGCGGCGATTTTCTTGCGCGGCAGCACATGATTGAGGCCAATCTGCGGCTGGTGGTCAGTATCGCGCGGCATTACCTGCACCGCGGACTGCCCCTCGACGACCTGATCGAAGAGGGAAATCTTGGCCTGATCCATGCCCTTGAAAAGTTTGATCCCGAACGCGGCTTTCGTTTTTCGACTTACGCCACATGGTGGATTCGCCAGAATGTCGAGCGCGCGATCATGAACCAGTCGCGTACGGTGCGCCTGCCGGTCTACGTGATCAAGGAACTCAATATCGTCCTGCGCGCCATGCGCCGGCTTGACCGGGAACGCGGTGCAGATGAAGAGCCGCCCGGTGCAATGCTTGAAGATGTGGCGCGCCTGCTTGATCGTCCGGTGGCGGAGATACGCCGGCTCCTGGTGCTCAACGAGCGCTCCGCCTCGCTGGATTCTCCGCTCGACATCGACCCCGAGCTGTCGATGTCCGATTCGATGGCCGACGAGGCGGCCGAGGATCCCGCCGCCCATCTTGCCCATCAGGAGGCCGAGACGCTTGTCGCCGACTGGGTGGCGCAACTTACCGACCGCCAGCGACTGGTTGTCGAGCGCCGCTATGGTCTCGCCGGCCAGGATCCGACAACGCTGGAGGACATCGCCAGCGATCTGGGCCTGACCCGCGAACGCGTGCGGCAGATCCAGATGGAGGCGCTGTCCAAGCTGAGGAAGCACATAGCGCGCGACGGCTTGACGCCTGACGCGCTACTTTGAGGCGCGCAGTGCCGAGGCCAGGTCCATGACGGCCGCCGCGTAGAAGCTGCTGCGGTTGTAGCGCGTGATTACATAGAAGTTGCGATAGCCGAGGCGGAATTCCGTCGTGGCACCGGGCGTAACCAGGTCGATCAACGCCGCCGGAAGGTCGGGAATCGGCGTGTCGCCAGCGCCGACTTTCAGTATCCGCGCATCGGCGGATTCCATTTGTCCCGGCGTGCGTTGCGGTGCGATGCCTTCATCGATCAGCACCTGAATGCCGTCGCCGCTGACGGTGACAAGGTCGGCGATCGGCGCATCCCGTTCCCAGCCGTGCTCGACCAGGAAATTCGCCACGCTGCCGATTGCATCCGCCGGGCTTGCCGCGAGATCGATGCGGCCGTCGTGATCGAAGTCTATGGCGAAACGCCGGCGCGAGGAGGGCAGAAACTGCGGCAAACCCAGCGCGCCGGCATAGGATCCGGTGTAGCTTAGCGGGCTGCGGTTTTCCTCGCGGGCCAGCAGCAGCAGTTCTTCCAGTTCCCTGCGAAACAGTTCTGCCCGCGGCGGATAGTCGAAGGCGAGAGTCGCGAGTGCGGCGAAGGTATGAAAGCGGCCCGTCTGTTTGCCATAGATGGTCTCGACACCGATGATGGCGGCGACGATTTCGGCCGGCACGCCGAAGCGCTCCTCGGCGGCGGCAAGTTCTGTCGCGTGGACCTGCATGAAGCGGCGCCCCGCGGCGATGCGTTTCGGTTCGACGAAGCGTCCGCGGTAGGCATGCCAGGAACGCACCCCGGGGTCTTTGGGCGGCATGATGGCCTTGATCACGGTGGGGACGGCGTGGGTCCGGTGGAACAAATCAATCAGCACGTCGGCATCGAAGCCGTGCCGGAGGTGCAGGTCCTGCACGAAGGCCTGCACATCTTCGCGTCCGGCGTAGCTCTCTGCGTGCGCGCCGGAGCTGACCAGAAGCAGGAGAACCAACGGCAACAGGCGTGTCATGGCTGGAAGGCCGCGATTTTCGCCTTGAACTCGATGAGGTCGTCGGCCTGCGGATCCGGTGCATAGCGCAAGCGGGCATACAGGGCCGCAATTGCAATGATGGAGTCGGCATGATTCGGGGCCTGGCGCGCGGCGCGTTCGGCAAAGGCCAACGGGCCTTCCCATGCCTGCCAGGCAATGCCGCGCCGGGCCAGTCGCGCCGTGAATCTGCGCCATGCGGCGAGCGCCGGATCGACGCGCAGACGATTGCGCAGTATCCAGGCGGTAAGGCCGAGCATGACGATGCCGCAAAGAATGGAGAGGACGGCGGTCATGCTGCGCCAGTCGGGTTCCTTGAGGCCCAGACTGGCCAGCAGATCGCGCTGCCGTTGCGGGTTGTAGCCCAGCACCCACTGATTCCAGCCGTTGGTGACGGCGTCCAGGCGGTAGCGCAATTCCTTGAGCCAGGCCATATCGGCACGGGCGAGGAAGGGCAGCCCTTCGCTGGTCGGGACCGCCGCTGCCAGATTGCTGTTGATGCGGCTTGGCGCGGAGATTGCCGTCGGATCGATGCGCAGCCAGCCGCGCCCGGCAATCCAGACTTCGGTCCAGGCATGGGCGTCGTACTGGCGGACTTCGAGGAAGCCATCCACCGGATTGATTTCGCCGCCCTGATAGCCGGCGACCACCCGCGCCGGCACGCCGGCGGCACGCAGGGCGAAGACAAAAGCGGCGGCGAAGTGCTCGCAGAAACCGCGTTTGCTGTCGAACAGAAATTCATCGACCATGTCGGCGCCCAGCAGCGGGGGATTCAGCGTATAGATCAGCAACTGCTGGGTGAAAAAGTTTTCCGCGGCGGCGAGGATCGCAGCGCTGTCATCGCCATGCTGCGCGCGCCAGCCTTCGCTGATGGCACGAATGCGCGGGTTGCCGTCTTTCGGCAGCGACAGCGCTCCGCGCAGGATGTCCGGGGCTTCATTCCTGCCGGCGACAGCATCGGGCCAGGCGCGCTGCGTATAGCGCATGCGGGTGCGCACGGCTTGGCGCGCCACGGGCTGATAGTCGCTGGTCAGTGCGCTCTCCGGGGGCAGGGTGGCCGGCATCTCCAGGGCGAACAGCCAGTTTTTTCCATGTGGCTCCAGCGTCACTTCGTAACTGACCGGCGCGCCGATTCCCGTGTAGGGAACCTCGAAATAGGCTCCCAGGGACTGCGTCACCCGCCAACTGCGGCCGTCGAACGAGGGCATTACCGGGCCGCGCCAGTAAAGCTGCGATTGGGGTGGAACGGCGCCTTCGAATTTCACCCGGAAAGCGATCGCATCCGATTGCGAGAGTTGCGCAATCGAGCCGGGGGCCATGGTGTCGGACAATCCGGAGACGGCCGAAAACCGGTCCTGCGGAATGCCCCACAGCGGCCCTTGCACGCGCGGAAACAGCAGGAACAGCAGCAGCATGAATGGCATGGCCTGCGCCAGCATCAGCCCGGCGCGGCGCAATTGCTGCTGCGGCTGCGGGCGGTCATCGCTGGCCGCCAGCAGCGCGGCCGTCGTGATCAGAACGGTCAGCCCCGCGAGCATTGCGGTGGGGATGGTCTGGGTGAACAGGAACTGGCCGAGAACCAAGAAGTAGCACAGCAGTGCGGTCACCATGGCATCCCGCGCGGCACGCAGTTCAAGCAGTTTCAGCGCTAGAAAGACCAGCAGCAGCGCGATGCCCGGGGTGCGCCCGAGAATCGTGCGGTACTCCAGGAAGACGCTGAGCGTACCGGCGATCACCAGCACCACCCGCAACCAGCGCGGCGGCAGACGCCAGTGTTGCCACGTCAGCAGTGCGCGCCAGCCGAACGCGGCTGCCGCAGCGAGCGAAAGCCACAGCGGAACCTGCTGTGCCAGCGGTGCCGACGCGGTGACGGCGCTGGCCAGCAGCCACCAGGCCTGGCGTCGGCTGACGGGACGGCTAGCGCGCGCCATGATCGTGCAGGGCCAGTGCGCGCAGGCCGGCAGTGAGTTGCACCGGGCCGTTGTCGGGGGCAAGCTGCAACGCGGGCAGGCGCAAGCCCCAGGCCAGTCCGGCGGCGTCGGCATCCAGCATCCAGCGCGCGAGAATCGACAGCCGCTGTTCGCCGTCGGTCGTCGTGGACAAGGCATTCCAGTCCAGCCAGATCTGTTGCGCGCTCGCCCCCGCGAACAGTTTGGTCAGCAGCGGGCCGTCCTGCTGGCGGGCTACCGCCTTCCAGGCGACGTGGCGCGGTGCGTCGGCCACCTGATGCCTGCGCAGCCCGGAAAAGTCGTCTGCGCCGCGGCCGTCGCGCGTCGTTCCGCGCGCCGAGTCACCGCTCCATGGCAGCGGGGGTGCCTTTGCTGCCGGCGCCGGATATACCAGACAGGCGAGTTCAGGGACGGCATAGCTCCAGGCGCGTACCAGACCCAGCGGCCAGGTGGTCTCGATGGTGACGCGGGGCATCGGCAGCCAGCCGCGGCGCGCAGTGGGAACGCCGAGCGTCGCTACCCTGCTGGTGCGTGCCTCGATGTCGACTTCGACCGGCTCCTGCTCACCGATGAAGAGGCGCAGGCTGGTGCGTGCATCCGCCCGCCGGTTTTCCAGGACCAGCGCAAACTGCGCGGGGCTGCCGGCGAATACCGGCTCGCAGCGACCTGGACGAAGCGCGATATGGACCAGATTGCGGAAGGTGTGAAGGATCGCGACGATGCCCAAGCCGGCCAGCAGAAAAACCAGTGCATGACCCAGGCTCAGGTTGTAGTTCATCGCGCCGAGCAGAATCACGCCCAGGGCAGTGGCATAGGCCAGCCCGGCCCGCGTCGGCAGGACATAGACGCGGCGCTGGGTGAGGATGATCGGCGCCTGCTCCGGCGGCCGCACACGCAGCGCCCAGCGGACGAATGTTTCGTGCAGCCGGTGGCGCAGTGTGACCAGCATCGTCAGGGTAGCGGGACCGCCTCGATCAGGGCTGCCGCGACGGCTTCCACATCGGTGCGTGCGGTGTCGTCCGTCGGCTTCAGGCGGTGACCGATGACGCCGGGCAGCACGGCTTGTATGTCTTCCGGCAATACATGATCACGGCCGTCGAGCAGAGCCCAGGCGCGCGCAACCGCAAGCAATCCCAGACAGGCGCGCGGCGACAGGCCTGCCTGCCAGCGCGGCGCCGTGCGGGTGTGCGCGGCCAGTGCCTGTACATACTCGATCAGGGCGGATGATGCATGTACCGCGCGTACCTGTTCCTGCAATTCGATCAGGCGCGGCGGCGCAATGCGCGGCCCCAGGCCGGCAACCATTTGATGACGGTCGGCGCCGGCGAGCAGTTCGCGTTCGGCCGCGGCATCGGGATAGCCGAGTTCGATCCTGAGCAGAAAGCGGTCAAGCTGGGATTCGGGCAGGGGGAAGGTGCCGATCTGGTGCGTCGGGTTCTGGGTGGCAATGACAAAAAACGGTTCGGGCAAGGCACGGGTTTTCCCCTCGGCCGTAACCTGCCGCTCTTCCATGGCTTCCAGCAAGGCGCTTTGCGCCTTGGGCGTAGCGCGATTGATCTCGTCGGCCAGCACGACCTGGGCGAAGATCGGACCCGGATGAAAATGGAAGGCGCCGCTCTCCCTGTCGAAGATCGAGACACCAAGAATATCCGCCGGCAGCATGTCGCTGGTGAACTGGATGCGCTGAAAATCCAGACCCAGCACGCGGGCCAGCACATGGGCCAAAGTGGTCTTGCCGACGCCCGGCAGGTCCTCGATCAGCAGGTGCCCGCGTGCCAGGATGCAGGCCAGCGCGAGCCGGATCGGTCGTTCCTTGCCGAGGATGATGCGGTTGATGGCGGCCAGGATCGAGTCAAGTTCGGGGAGTCGCATGGGTCGGAGTTTTGCGCGGACTTTGAGGGATAATGTGCTTTTGAGCGACATTGTAAGTCATCAGGCAAGACACCCGTCATGACCACTACCGCCTTCATTACCCATCGCGACTGTCTGCAGCACGACATGGGCGCTCATCATCCGGAATGTCCGGATCGCCTTGGTGCCATCAGCGATCGCCTGATTGCGTCGGGCCTCGACGTTTACCTGCAGTTCCACGACGCACCGCTGGCCGAGGTGGATCAACTGCTGCGCGTTCATCCGCGCGACTACATCGATCACGTGCATAACAGCAGCCCGGCGCACGGCATCGTGCATCTTGATCCCGATACGGCGATGTCGCCGGGCACCTTGCAGGCAGCTCTGCGTTCGGCCGGGGCGGGGTGCTTCGCCACTGATCTGGTGATGCGCGGAGAAGTGCAGAATGCCTTCTGCGCCGTGCGCCCACCCGGCCATCACGCCGAGCGCGCGAAGGCGATGGGGTTCTGCTTCTTCAACAACGTCGCCGTGGCCGCCCGGCATGCGCTCGACGCATGGGGACTGGCGCGCGTGGCGATCATCGATTTCGACGTGCATCACGGCAACGGCACCGAGGAGATTTTCGCCGGTGATTCGCGCGTCCTGATGGCCGGAATTTTCCAGCATCCGTTCTACCCTTATTGCGGAGCCGATAATCCTGCGCCCAACATGTGCAATGTTCCTTTGCCTGCGGGAACGCGCGGCGAAGACTTCCGTCAGGTGGTGTATGACATATGGCTTCCTCGGCTGCGGGATTTCAAGCCGGAAATGATTTTTATCTCGGCGGGTTTCGATGCCCATTACGAGGATGACATGGCCTCGCTGGGGCTGGTCGAGTCAGACTATGCCTGGGTCACGGAGCAGATCAAGCAGGTGGCCGATGAATTCGGCAAAGGACGCATCGTGTCCGTGCTGGAAGGTGGCTACGTGCTGTCCGCACTGGCGCGCAGCGTGGCCACGCACATCAAGGTGCTGGCTGATTTGTAAGCCTTCGTTGCGGGGCGTAATGCGGGATCGCCATCAGGTAAAATCCGCATTCTTTCTTTCTCATTCGGCTGCCGGATCGGGCGCTCAGTTTCGGATACGTTCATGAAGACCATACAGGGATCGATTCCCGCTCTACTCACACCGATGCAGGATGACGGCTCGCTCGACCTGCCCGGGTTGCAGCGGCTGCTCGACTGGCATATCAGCGAAGGCACCGACGGCGTCGTGATCGTCGGCACCACGGGTGAATCGCCGACGGTGAATTTCGCTGAACACTGCGCGCTGATCGAAACCACGGTGAAGCATGTCGCCGGGCGCATACCCGTGATTGCCGGTACCGGGGCCAACTCCACCACGGAGGCCATCGAACTGGCACAGTTTGCCAGGCAAGCCGGTGCCGATGCGCACCTTTCGGTCGTGCCCTACTACAACAAGCCGACCCAGGAAGGGCTCTTCCGCCATTTCAAGGCGATTGCCGAGGCGGTCGATCTGCCGATGATTCTCTACAATGTGCCGGGACGTACCGTCGCGGACCTGGCGAACGAAACAACGCTGCGCCTGGCGCAGGTGCCGGGCATAGTCGGCATCAAGGATGCCACCGCCAATATCGAGCGTGGTTCCGATCTGGTGAAACGTGCACCGGCGGGCTTCAGTGTCTACAGCGGGGATGACGCCACGGCCATCGCCTTGATGCTGCTGGGCGGCAAGGGTTCCATTTCAGTCACGGCCAATGTCGCGCCACGCCTGATGCACCGGATGTGTGCGGCAGCCATTGCCGGCGATCTGGTGACGGCGCGCGAAGCAAACTTCCGCCTGCTGAGCTTGCATCGCAACCTGTTTCACGAAGCCAACCCGATTCCGGTCAAGTGGGCCGCACAGCAGATGGGGTTGCTCGGCGGCGGTATCCGCTTGCCGATGACGCCTTTATCCCCCGAATTTCACGAACGCCTGCGCCTTGCCATGCTTGACGCCGGCATCACCCTCTGACCAGAAAACCGATACTCAATGAACCGTTCATATTCGATGCTTTCAAGGTCCGTCGCTGTCTTGCTGATCGGCGTGCTCGCCGGTTGCAGCGGCAACATTCTCCCGGAATCCAAAAAGATCGAATACAAGTCTGCCGGGAAACTGCCGCCGCTCGAAATCCCCCCCGACCTGACGCAGCAAAGCCGCGACGAGCGCTATGCGGTGCCGGATGTTTCCGCCAGCAAGGGCACCGCGACGTATTCGGCCTACTCCAGCGAACGCTCGGGGCAGGCGCGTACCACCACCGCGCAGGATGTGCTGCCACAGGTGGACGCGATGCGTATCGAGCGTTCCGGCACCCAGCGCTGGCTGGTGGTTCAGGGCTCTACTGAAAAGCTTTGGCCCGCCGTCAAGGAGTTCTGGCAGGAACTCGGTTTTCTGGTGAACGTCGAAATTCCTGAAGCCGGGATCATGGAAACCGACTGGGCCGAAAACCGCGCCAAAATTCCGCAGGACATCATTCGCGGTACTCTGGGCAAAGTCTTTGACAGCCTCTATTCGACCGCGGAGCGCGACAAGTTCCGCACCCGCCTGGAAAAGGGCGCCGAGTCGAACAAGGTCGAGATCTACATCAGCCATCGCGGCATGTACGAGATCTATACCAACGAGGGCAAGACCGAGACCCGGTGGCAACCGCGCCCTGCCGATCCTGAACTTGAAGCCGAGATGCTGGGGCGCCTGATGGTCCGCCTGGGCGCCGACGAATCCCGCGCCAAAACGATGGTGGCAGCCGAGCAGCGCCAGGAGCGCGCCAAGCTTTCCCGTGCCACGGATGGCGTAGGCGCCTTGTTGCTCGAGGAGCCGTTCGACCGGGCCTGGCGTCGCGTCGGCCTGGCGCTGGACCGCGTCGGCTTCACGGTTGAAGACCGCGATCGCTCGCAGGGCCTTTATTTTGTCCGCTATGTCGATCCTGATACCGATAACAAGAAAAAGAGCGACGACAGCGGGATGCTGTCCAAGCTGATGTTCTGGAAAGGTAGCGCTGGCGACAAACCGAATCAGGCTCAATACCGCATTCACATCAAGACGACGGGCGAGTCCACCACGGTCCAGGTACTCACCCGCGAAGGCGGTGTTGATAAGTCTGATACGTCCAAACGCATTCTTGGCCTGCTGTACGAGCAGTTGAAGTAGGTCGGAGTCAGGCAAACCCAGGTGCGCTTCGCCTCACTCGGCAGCGGCAGCCGGGGTAACGCCTTGCTGGTCGAAGCCGGAAATACCCGCGTACTGATTGATGCCGGCTTCGGGCCGCGCGAAATGTCGCGTCGGCTTGAACGCTTGAACCTGGCGGGCGATGATATCGATGCGGTACTGGTCACGCATGAACACTCCGATCACATCGGCGGTGTTTTTGCCTGTGCCCGGCGTTTTGGCTGGGCCGTCCTGCTCACGCACGGCACGCTGGCTGCATGCCGTGACGGTGGCGCCGATGAGAGGATTACGATCATCGACAGCCATGAGTCGCTTTCAGTCGGCGATATCTGCATGCATCCATTCCCGGTTCCCCACGATGCCCGCGAACCGGTTCAGTTCGTTCTCACCGATGGCGCACGGCGGCTCGGTGTGTTGACGGATGCGGGGCATGTCACGTCGCATATGGTGGCCATGCTTGATAACTGTGACGCCCTGGTGCTTGAGTGCAACCACGATTCACGGATGCTGGCGCAAGGCAGCTATCCGCCTGCGCTGAAGCGCCGTATCGGCGGCCCCTGGGGGCATCTGGACAATGCTGCGGCAGCCTCGCTGCTGTCCCGGATCGAGCGCTCAAGACTGCGTCATGTCGTGGCGGCGCATCTCTCCGAGGAAAACAACAGCCCTGTGCTTGCGCAGCTAGCCTTGTCGGCCGCGATGGGCTGTGGGCCGGACTGGATCGGTATCGCGACGCAGTCTGAAGGCTTCGCCTGGCGCGATCTTTGAAGCCGGATCGGCTGAGATTGGCGCAAAAAAAGCCGACCCGAAGGTCGGCTTTTTCTTGCCCGAAGGCGGGTGAAGAATTACTTCTTCGCGCCTTCCTTGGCGCCTTCGACGGCACCCTTGGCGGCACCCTTGGCGGCGTCCGTGGCCATTTTGGTCATGTCAGCAGCCGGAGCGGCAGCAGCGGGAGCACCAGCAGCGGGAGCGGCGGCGGCAGCAGCGGGAGCGGCAGCAGCGGGAGCACCAGCAGCCGGAGCCGCGGCCGGGGCAGCAGCATCAGCGGGCTTCGGAGCTTCGGCAGCAGGCTTCGGCGCTTCGACCTTGGGCGGCTCGACAGGCTTCGGGGCTTCGGTCTTGCCGCAAGCGGAAACAGCCAGGGCGAGGAGGGCGGCTACGAGGAGAGATTGCTTCATTTTGATAAGTTCCTTAACGTTATGGAGTTGATCGGCCAATTGGTTGATCGGAACGTTTCCATTTCGATCAGACCGAAATTTTATCACGGCAAACAGAATACATGGTGCACCACCGCAGATTGCCGTATCACAGCCCGGTGGTATTGATCTGCAGACACGGGTGAGACAGTCCCCACAACTCTTCGAAGCGTTGCCGCCATGGATGAATATAGGCCGGGTCGTCAAGAATAAGGGCGCTGCGCGGCTGATCGATATGGAAACGACGGACACCCTGAGCGTCGTCTGCGAGCAGGTGTGTATCCGCGAGATGGCGCAGGTTGTCCGGGCTCTGGCGCACGCCAATGAGATGCGAGAAGCGGGCAATGAGTTGCAGCAGGCGCGGCGCCTCGCGATGCAGCGGTTCCGGATCATGCAGCACCACACGGATTCTGCGCAAGCGGTCCGTTGTCAGAAAAGTGACCAGTGATTCAAGGCGGGGTTTATGGTCCAGTTGCAGACTGCGCAGATCGCGATCGAAGATCAATATCTCGTGTTCGGCACGACCCAGCACGGTATCGCAGGCCTGACGATATTCGGCTTCACTGGTGAGTAGCGTGTAGACGGGATTCATGATTGAAAATGTGTTTGCTCCTGATCGGAAAACCGGTGGTTTGCCTTGCGTTGAGTGGCCCGCGCATGGCCTTTCCCCGGCCCGGCAGGACGACAGGACTGAGCTGCATGCGCCGATTATAATCACATCCTTTTGCCGAACGGGTCCAGCCACTTCCCATGCCGCAAGCACATATCGAATCCCTGGATCATGAAGGACGCGGCGTTGCACATGTTGATGGCAAGGCGATTTTCATTGAAGGTGCCCTGCCTGGCGAAGTGGTCGAATACGCCAGCTATCGCCGGAAGCCCAGTTATGAAAAGGCTCATGCCCTGCGCGTACTGCGCGCGTCGAGTCAGCGGGTTGTGCCACCCTGTCCGCATTTCGGCATCTGCGGTGGCTGTTCGATGCAGCATCTCAATCTTGCCGGACAGACCGCTGCCAAGCAGCGTGTGCTTGAGGATGCCCTGTGGCACATCGCCCGACTCAAGCCTGAACAGATATTTCCTCCCATCGCCGGCACGGGTTGGGCCTACCGGATGCGGGCCAGACTCTCAGTGCGCTACGTAGCCAGCAAGGGAGGGGCATTGGTCGGCTTTCGCGAAAAGCACAGCAGTTACGTGGCGGTGATGGATTCCTGCGCCGTGCTGCCCGGTCATGTGTCGGCACTGATACCCGGGCTCAAGACCCTGGTCGAGAGCATGTCCCAGCCTGATCGCATGCCGCAGATCGAGGTCGCCGCGGGCGGATCAAGAACTGTGCTCTTGTTGCGCCATCTGGAACCGCTTGTGCCCGACGATCTGGATCGCCTGCGACAGTTTTCCGATGCCCATGGAATCATCTGGTATCTGCAGTCCAAGGGACCGGAAACCGTCACCCTGTTCCACCCGCTCGATGCGCCGATGCTGAGCTACGAATTACCGGATTTCGGTCTTGAACTGCGTTTCCACCCGACCGAATTCACCCAGGTCAATCATGGCGTGAACAACATGCTGGTGCGCCGCGCGATGGCGCTGTTGAGGCCGCAGACGGGCGAGCGGATTGCCGACCTGTTTTGCGGTCTGGGCAACTTCACTCTGCCTATCGCGCGACTGGGTGCCCGCGTCGTCGGCATCGAGGGCAGCGCGGCCCTGGTCCAGCGGGCCCGGCAAAATGCGGAACACAACGGTCTTGCGGAACTCTGCGAATTCGCCGTCGCCAATCTGTTCGAAGCGACCGAGGAAAGTTTCGCTGCCCTGGGACGATTCGACAAACTGATGATAGATCCGCCACGCGAAGGCGCGATAGCCCTGGTCAGTGCGCTGCCGGCCGCAGGCGGTCCGGGTCGCATCGTGTATGTCTCGTGCAGCCCGGCCACCCTGGCGCGAGATGCGGCGGTGCTGGTGAATGAAAAGGGCTATCGCTTTGTCGGAGCGGGTATGGCCAACATGTTTCCGCATACTTCCCACCTCGAATCGATCGCCCTGTTCGAGAAATGAGCCGGACCTGATCTCCCCGGGGATGCCGTCCCCGCGTCCCGCGCGGACATAAACGAAAAACGGCGACCGTAGCCGCCGTTTCCTGTTTTATCGCCGTGTCGCCGGCGCCGACTTTTTTAGCTAGTCGCGGTCGCCGGTAAAGGCCATCAGCAGGTGCAGCAAGCTGACGAAGACGTTATAGACATCCAGATAAACGGCCAGCGTTGCCGTGATGTAGTTGGTCTCGCCGCCTTGCACGATGCGGTTGATGTCATAAAGAATGTAGGCGGAGAAGATCACGACGGCAATCGCCGAAATCGCCAGGGCCAATGCCGGGATCTGGAAGAAGATGTTCGCCACCATGGCGACCAGCAGCAAGATCACGCCTGAAAACAGGAACTTGCCGAGATTGGAGAAATCCCGCTTGGTGGTGGACGCGACGGTGGCCAGGGAAACGAAAATCGCGCCCGTGCCTCCCGCCGCCATGGCGATCAGGGTGCCGCCGTTGGAAAATCCGAGCGCCGCCTGCAGGATGCGCGAGAGCATCAGGCCCATGAAGAAGGTGAAGCCGAGCAAGAGGGCCACGCCCATGCCGCTGTTCTTGGTGCGTTCGATGCCCCACATGAAGCCGAAGGCGACACCCATGAACAGCATGAAAGCGATGAACGGGCTGCCGGCGAGGAAGGAGAACTTCAATTGCACGCCGATCAGGGCCCCGGCTATGGTGGGCGCCATCGACAGCGCCAGCAGGGCGTAGGTATTGCGCAGGACACGGTTCTGCTGCTGGGCAATGTCCTGAGTGGCGGTTTGCGGGTAGGTGCGGACGTTTTCCATGGTTTTTGAAAATCTCCTGTGAGATGAATCCGATACATTCGACACGTTTCGGTGCATCAAGTTCCACATCTCCGGGGTAGGCGAATGTGCGAACGATTATAGCGGCGAATGATTCCCGGCAGGCATCTCTTCTACTCGCGGCGGCGCCAATATCCCTCCGCGCATTCCGGTTGCACCTCTGCTCGATGGCGTCTAAGCTGAGTCCGGACATCTTAGGGGAAGACACGGTGGCTTCGCTCGATCGCATCCGGACCCACGGTTTTCGACGTTGGTATGAAAGACAACTGATCGAATGCCATGCCTGGCTGGTCAGTTGGTTTCTCGGCGTCATCCTCCTCGTCAGCGGCCTGGAAGTGGCCGGTGCGGGCGCTGCCTCGCGCTTTACGGGGGTCTTACTGCTGTTGGGCGGTCTGGCGGTTACCTTGTACAGTTGGAAGCGCTATCACCTCCTGCTCGAGGTGGCAGAACGCCTCGGCGAGCAGGCGATCTGTCCTGGCTGCCAGGCTTACGGCAAGTTCAAGATAGAGTCCTCCGGGCCGGCGCCCTTGCCCGATGGTGGCGATCCCGTGCTGGAAAACCACGGCGGCGGTGTCTGGTTGCGGGCAAAATGTCGCAAGTGCGGCGACGAATGGATGCTCAAGTAGCTTTGGGCCACAGACACCTGCTGGCGGGCGCAGTCTGGCGCGAACCTGTCGCAGCAAAAAAATCCCGGTAACCGGCAAAAATTTAGGAAATTTCAGCATTCAGGAGACGGTTCCGCGAGGGGGTTTCCTGGAAAGTCGCTCCAGCCCTGAAGTTTCGCCGACATTCCAAAGGAAGCGCGGAAAACGGAACAGGGAATTTTGATCGCCCTGGCAGGGAATTTCAGATCCGTATCAGAGGCGCGAACCAACTTGAGCGTCCAACGTGATGCGCTCGTTCATCGTGATTTGATATTGAACCGTATAGAAAGGTCGGAATCTGCAAGTATGTTGACTCAAATCAATCTGAAGGCAGGCCATATTTTTATTTGGCGTTACGCAAACAGTGCATTGGCATGGTGGCTGCGCGCCTCCATGCGGCCGAACTGCGCGCGCGCGCTTTCGTCCCAGGTGAGGCCGAGCGCCCTGCAGGCGGCGCTGGAGATCGAGGTGACGCGGTTTTC
>JBIJDJ010000172.1:0-6469 GCA_044344175.1 Sulfuritalea sp. | reverse complement strand
GGCATGCATTCGCCATTGTCGGTGGCGCTGGGCAAGGACATCGGCGGCCAGCCGGTGGTGGTCGACCTGGCCAAGATGCCGCACCTGCTGGTGGCCGGCACCACGGGCTCGGGCAAGTCGGTCGGCATCAATGCCATGATCCTCTCGCTGATCTACAAGGCCGAGCCCAAGGACGTGCGCATGATCATGGTCGACCCGAAGATGCTGGAGTTGTCGATCTACGAAGGCATTCCGCACCTCTTGGCGCCGGTGGTGACCGACATGACCAAGGCGGCCAATGCGCTGAACTGGTGCGTCGGCGAAATGGAGCGGCGCTACAAGCTGATGTCGGCCATGGGCGTGCGCAATCTTTCGGGATACAACAGCAAGATCAACGAGGCGAAGAAGGCCGGCGAGCACATTCCCAATCCCTTCTCCCTGACTGCGAATACGGAGATCGGCCCCGAGCCGCTGGAACCGATGCCCTACATCGTGGTGGTGATCGATGAGCTGGCCGACCTGATGATGGTGGTCGGCAAGAAGATCGAGGAACTCATCGCGCGCCTGGCGCAGAAGGCCCGCGCCTCGGGCATCCACCTGATCCTCGCCACGCAGCGGCCCAGTGTCGATGTGATCACCGGCCTGATCAAGGCCAACATCCCGACCCGAATCGCTTTCCAGGTATCGAGCAAGATCGATTCGCGCACCATCCTCGACCAGATGGGCGCCGAAGCCCTGCTCGGCCAGGGTGACATGCTCTTCCTCGCGCCGGGTACCGGCCTGCCGGTGCGCGTGCACGGCGCCTTCGTCGCCGACGAGGAAGTGCACCACGTCGTCGATCACCTGAAGAAGGTCGGCCCGCCCGACTACGTCGACGGCCTGCTCGACGGCCCGGCGAGTGAGGATGCAGAAGTCGGCGCCGGCGATACGGCGGCAGGAGATGCCGAAGCCGACCCGATGTACGACCAGGCCGTGGAGATTGTGCTGAAGACGCGGCGGCCCTCGATCTCGCTGGTGCAGCGCCATCTGCGCATCGGCTACAACCGCGCCGCGCGGCTGATCGAAGCCATGGAAAAGTCCGGTCTGGTCACGCCGATGAACGGCGCCGGCGGGCGCGAGGTGATTGCGCCGAACCGGCAGGAGTGAGCACGGAGAGTCCGGGGCTGCGATAATCCCCGGATGACGAATTTCCTTCGCATCCTCTGCATCGCTTCTGCCGTCGGGTTCCTGACACCCGCCCGGGCCAGCGGCCTCGGCCAGCTCAAGAGCTTTCTCGAAACCAACCGCAGCGCCCGTGGGGTGTTCACGCAAACCGTGATCGCCAAATCCGGGCGCAAGCCGCAGGAGTCGGCAGGCATTTTCGCCCTGCAGCGCCCGGGAAAATTTCGCTGGTCTTATGAAAAGCCCTACAAGCAACTTCTGGTCAGCGACGGCAGCAAGCTCTGGAGCTACGACCCCGACCTGAATCAGGTCGCAGTGAAGAAACTCGGCACCGCCTTCGGCTCCAGCCCGGCGGCGCTGCTGGCCGGGAAGGATCTGGACAAGCACTTCGAGCTCAAGGAAGGCACGGCGGCAGACGGCATCGAGTTCGTCGAGGCCACACCCAAGGGCGGCGATGCCAGCTTCGAGCGCGTCAAGATCGGCTTTGCCGCCAACCAGCCGGTGAGCATGGAAATTCATGACAGCTTCGGCCAGGTGACGGTGCTGCGCTTCACCGGCTTCGAAGCCAACCCGGCCTTGCCGGCGGTACTGTTCCGCTTTGTTGCACCGGCCGGGGCCGATGTTGTTGGCGAGTGACCTATTCCCGGCGTCGGTCGTCCATGCACCGCTGGCGGAGCAGATGCGGCCGCGCACGCTCGATGAAGTGATCGGCCAGCGCCATCTGCTGGGCGAGGGCAAGCCGCTGCGCCTGGCATTTTCCTCCGGCACGCCGCATTCGATGATCCTCTGGGGCCCGCCCGGTGTCGGCAAGACCACGCTGGCGCGGCTGATGGCCGACAGTTTCGATGCCGAGTTTGTCGCACTGTCGGCGGTGTTCTCCGGGGTCAAGGACATCCGCGAGGCGATGCAGCAGGCAGAGGTGATGGCGCAGCAGGGGCGCCGCACGATACTGTTCGTCGATGAAGTGCATCGCTTCAACAAGGCGCAGCAGGACGCCTTCCTGCCCTACGTGGAAAAGGGCACGGTGACTTTCATTGGCGCCACCACCGAGAATCCGTCCTTCGAAGTCAATTCCGCGCTGCTGTCGCGCGCTTCGGTCTATGTGCTGAAGAGCCTCGACGAGGTCGAACTGGGCGAGTTGTTCGACCGCGCCCGTAACCTGGCCCTCGATGAACTGGAGTTCGAACCCGACGCCCGTGACAGGCTGATCGGATACGCCGACGGCGATGCGCGGCGCCTGCTCAATGTGCTGGAGCAGTTGCGCACGGCAGCAGCCACTGCCGGTCACCGTCTCGTCAGCGCCGACTTTCTGGAACAGACGCTGGCCGCCGACCTGCGGCGTTTCGACAAGGGCGGCGACGCCTTCTACGACCAGATCTCGGCCCTGCACAAGGCCGTGCGCGGCTCGAATCCGGATGCGGCGCTGTACTGGCTGGTGCGCATGCTCGACGGCGGCGCCGATCCGCTCTACATGGGGCGGCGCATCGTGCGCATGGCCATTGAGGATGTCGGCCTCGCCGACCCGCGCGCCTGGGAAATCGCGCTCAACGCCTGCGCCACCTACGAGCGCCTGGGCAGCCCGGAAGGCGAACTGGCGCTGGCCAATGCGGTGCTCTACATGGCCGTGGCGCCCAAGTCGAACGCCGCCTACGTCGCCTATAATGCGGCCCGCGCCTTCGTGGCAAAGGACAAGAGCCGCGGCGTACCCGAGCATCTGCGCAATGCGCCGACCAAGCTGATGAAGGACCTCGGCTACGGCGCCGATTACCGCTACGCCCACGACGAAGCCGAGGGCTATGCGGCAGGCGAGAACTACCTGCCCGAAGGCATGCCCGCCGTGCATTGGTATCAGCCGGTAGCGCGCGGACTGGAACAGAAGATCGCCGAGAAACTTGCCCACCTGCGCGAACTGGATGCGCAGGCAAAGAAGAAACAATAAGGAAACACCATGCTGGACATTCAACTCCTTCGTAGCAATCTTCCCTTCGTCGCCGAACGCCTGGCGCTGCGCGGCGTGAGGCTGGACACCGGCGCCTTCGAAGCGCTGGAAGCCGAGCGCAAGCGCCTGCAGGTGCACACGCAGGACCTGCAGGCGAAGCGCAACACGCTGTCGAAGCAGATCGGCATGCTCAAGGGCAAGGGCGAAGATGCCTCCGCGGTGATGGCCGAGGTCTCCGGGTTGGGCGAGGCACTCGCGGCCGGCGAAGCGGCACTCGCCGAACTGATGCCGCGCTTCGATACCTTCCTCGAACTGATTCCCAACCTGCCGCACGAAAGCGTGCCGGTCGGCAAGGACGAAACCGGCAATGTCGAAGTGCTGCGCTGGGGTACGCCGCGCGCGATCGCTGCGCCGCGCGACCACGTCGATCTCGGCACCGCGCTGGGCGGGCTGGATTTCGAGGCCGGCGTCAAAATTTCGGGCAGCCGCTTCACGGTGATGAAGGGAGCGATCGCCCGCCTGCATCGCGCGCTCGCCCAGTTCATGCTCGACCTGCATACAGGTGAGCACGGTTACACTGAAATCTATACGCCCTACCTGGTCAATCCCGAGAGCATGTTCGGCACCGGCCAGTTGCCGAAGTTCGAGGAAGACCTGTTCACGGTACCGCGCAGCGACGGCAGCAAGCTCTACCTGATCCCGACCGCCGAAGTTCCGGTGACCAACCTCGTGCGCGGCGAGATTCTCTCGGCCGATGCGCTGCCGCTCAAGTTCGTCGCCCACACCCCCTGCTTCCGCTCGGAAGCGGGCAGCTACGGCAAGGACACGCGCGGCATGATCCGCCAGCACCAGTTCGACAAGGTGGAGCTGGTACAGATGGTGCGCCCCGATCAGTCGTGGGACGCGCTGGAACAACTCACGGGGCATGCCGAAGCCGTGCTGCAAAAGCTCGAACTGCCCTACCGCAAGGTGGCCTTGTGCACCGGCGACATGGGCTTTTCGGCGGCCAAGACTTACGACCTCGAAGTCTGGCTGCCGGCGCAGAACACCTATCGCGAGATCTCGTCCTGCTCGAACTTCGAATCCTTCCAGGCGCGCCGCATGCAGGCCCGCTTCCGGAACGACGCATCTGGCAAACGGGACAAGCCGGAACTGCTGCACACGCTCAATGGCTCAGGGCTGGCGGTGGGACGCACGCTGGTCGCGGTGCTGGAGAACTACCAGAACGAGGACGGCAGCATTACGGTCCCTGTGGTGCTGCGGCCATGGATGGCGGGGATGGAGACAATTCGGGCAGCTTGAGCGCCGGTCGCGCCGCAAAGGGCGATTCACGGGCCGGTTCGAAGCGGCTGAGGATGTCGTAGTAGCTGCGGATGTTCTCCACCATGATCACCGCCTCGCCGCCGCGCGCCGCGCCGCTCTTCAGCCGGGCATATATTTCCGGTCGCGCCAGCTGCGGCAGCACCTGCTTCATGTCGTACCAGACATCGGGATCGCGTTTCATCTTTTGTGCGATCGCCCGTGCGCCGCGGAAGTGCCCCATGCCGAGGTTGTAGGCCGACAGCGCCAGCCAGAGGCGGTCCGGGTGTTGCGCGCCGGGTATCTGCTCCGCCAGTTCGGCCAGGTAGCGGGCGCCGGCGCGGATGCTCTCCTGCGCATCGAGGCGATTCTTGACGCGCAGATAATCGGCCGTGTCTTCGGTCAGCATCATCATGCCGCGCACGCCGGTGGGCGAGGTGGCCAGCGGATCCCAATGCGATTCCTGATAGGCCAGCGCGGCGATCAGGCGCCAGTCGATTCCGCTCAAATCCTGCGCGGATTGAAAGTGCCGACGCCAGTCGGGGAGCTTGGTCCGGGTATCGTCGAGAAACTTGGCGATGCCCGCCGCATTGATGCGCTTGATGTGGCCGAAGTAGCGGTCATGGATGCGCGCCAGCGTGCCGTCGGCGCGGACGCCGGCAATGAAGGCGTCGGCCTTGTCGCGCAGCGCAACCGCGTCCTTGCCGCCAAAGGCCCAGCCGAACTCCAGGCGGCCGGGCAATTGCACGCGGGCGCTCAGTTCCGGGTGGAAGTTGATCCCGAGGTCGAGGTGGATGTCATGCACCGCGACCAGCGCGGCGCTGCGCTCGGCGACGCGGGCCAGCAGCTCCATTTCAGTGACGCCCGGGATTTCGATGATCTGCGGCCGCGATTTTTCGTCCAGCCCGCGCAGCGTATCCGCCAGCGCCGAGCCCGCCACCACCTCGACCGTGCGCCCGGCCAGATCGACGAGCTGCTCCGGTCCCAGTACATCGTCATGGCCGACGATCCACTGTGTGACGCTGCGGATCGGTGCCGAGTATTGCAGTGATGCGTTGCCCAGCGGCATCGAGGCGGCCAGATGCACCCGTCCGGCGAGCGCCAGTTCGGTCAATTCGTAGGGGTCGGCGGCCTTGATGAACTGTACCTTGAGGCCAAGACTGTCGGCAAATGCCGTGACCAGGTCATGCTCGAAGCCACTCGCCGTGGCGCCGTCGCCTTCCTGGAAGAAGGCCGGCGTTTCGCGGATCGCGACGACCAGTTTTCCTTCCGTTTCTGGCGGTTCGATGCGCGCGCACGCAGCCGGTCCGAACAGGGCAAGACAGCAGACCAGGCGAAGCAGTTTCGACAATGCCTTTCCTCCGTGCGTGCTGTTACCGACGGCCGCTTCGCGGGTATAATCCGCGCCTCGCGGAGAGGTGGCAGAGTGGTCGAATGTACCTGACTCGAAATCAGGCGATGTCGCAAGGCATCCGTGGGTTCGAATCCCACCCTCTCCGCCACCCAATTCTACCTGCTCCGACTACCCCGCTTATTTTGCCTTCAGCCGCCCTTGCGGCGTGACAGGGGATGACGCGGCACGTCCGGATGGCGGCGTGCCGGCGGGCCTTTGGCGGGCTTGGCCGGTGCGGCGGCTGTTGATCGCCGTGGTGCCGGCGCCGACTTTTCGGTTCGTTTCATTGCGTGGGGTGTATAGCCGGGCTTGTGCGGCAACGACGACGTTCCGGTGCCCGCCGGTTGCCAGGCCGGGATCAGGTGGCGCTTGCCCGGGCCGATCAGGTCGGCGCGGCCCATGGCTTTCAGCGCTTCCCGCAGCAGGGGCCAGTTTTCCGCATCGTGATAGCGCAGGAAGGCCTTGTGCAGTTTGCGCTGGCGTCCGCCGCGCACCACCGTGACGTTTTCCGATTCCGCCGTTACCTTGCGCAGCGGGTTCTTTTCCGTGTGCCACATCGCGGTGGCCAGCGCCAGGGGCGTCGGCAGGAAGGTCTGCACCTGGTCGAGGCGAAAGCCGTTTTTCTTGAGCCACAGCGCCAGTTCCAGCATGTCTTCATCGGTGGTGCCGGGGTGGGCGGCGATGAAGTAGGGGATCAG
>JBIJDJ010000171.1:0-6486 GCA_044344175.1 Sulfuritalea sp. | reverse complement strand
ACAGTTCGTCATCACGGTCGGCAGGCCGTAGGTGTGATGCCAGGCGCGCACCAGATGATCGGAAGCCGCCTTGGAAGCAGAGTAGGGCGAGTTCGGCTGGTAGGGGCTGGTTTCGACGAACAGGCCGCTGTCGCCCAGCGAGCCGAAGACCTCGTCGGTCGATACGTGATGAAAGCGAAACGTCAGCTTTGCTTCGTCGCTGAGCGTGGTCCAGTGCGCGCGGGCAGCCTCCAGCAGGGTGTAGGTGCCGCTGATGTTGGTTTCGATGAAGTCGCCGGGACCATGGATCGACCGGTCGACATGCGATTCGGCGGCAAGGTGGATCACGCCGGCCGGCTGGTGCTCGATGAACAGCTCATCGAGCGCGGCACGGTCGCAAATGTCGGTGCGGCTGAAGATATGGCGCGGATGGTCGGCCAGGTCAGCGAGGGATTCCAGATTGCCGGCATAAGTCAGCTTGTCGATATTGACCACGCGCCAGTCGCTCTCCGTGATCAGCAGGCGGACCAGAGCCGAACCAATGAAGCCGGCACCGCCGGTAACAAATATGGTTTTCATTTCATTCCCTTGAGGAGGTCGAGCCGAGTTTTCGGCAGACGATTGGACGGCAAGCGGGTGACTCTGTTCATTGGGGCGACATTGTATTCGATGATAATGAACGTTCCGCCGACGAATGGCCGCCCCGTCGGTGGTGGTCGAACTGCCCGGCGTGCTTGACATGCAAAGATAGTTGAGATATAAAATATACAATCACGTTGTATATACGATATTTGAGGAGCTCCCATGCGCATCGTTTGTCTCGGCGGCGGTCCCGCCGGCTTGTACTTCTCGATCCTGATGAAGAAAGCCAGTCCGGTCAGCGACATTACCGTGATCGAACGCAATCAGGCGGACAGCACCTTCGGCTGGGGCATCGTGTTTTCCGACATGACCATGGATGGTTTCCGCGAGGACGATCCGCAGGTGGTCGCGGAGATCGAGCGAAATTTCCATCACTGGGACGATGTCGACGTCTTCTTCAAGGGCCGGCGCATGGTGTCCGGCGGCCATGGTTTTTGCGGCATCGGGCGCCTGAAACTGCTGCAGATATTTCAGGCCCGGGCCAAAGAACTGGGCGTTCACCTGAAGTTCGAGACGGAGTTCAAGGATCCGGACGACTACTCCAGGGAATACGACCTCGTCATCGGCTCCGACGGCGTCAATTCGACTACGCGAACCAAATACGAAAGCCATTTCAATCCGCGTATCGATGTGCGCAAAAACCGTTTCAGCTGGCTTGGCACCAAGAAAAAGCTCAATGCCTTCACTTTCGCCTTCAAGGAAACGCCGTGGGGCTGGTTCAACCTCCACGCCTACCAGTTCAACGAGGAATGGGCGACCTTCATCGTCGAAACGCCCGAGGATACCTGGCTCAAGGCCGGCATCGACAAGATGGATGCGGATCAGTCCATCGCCTTCTGCGAGGAATTGTTCGCCGACATGCTGGACGGCAGCCGCCTGATTTCCAACGCGCGACATCTGCGCGGCTCGGCGGCGTGGCTCAAGTTCAACCGCGTGCTGTGCGAGCGCTGGTTCAAGGACAACATCGTGCTGTTGGGCGACGCCGCGCATACGGCGCATTTTTCGATCGGCTCCGGCACCAAGCTGGCGATGGAGGACGCGGCGGCGCTGGTCAAGGTACTGAACAGCTCCGATGGCGACGTGCCGACCCGCCTTGCCCGTTACCAGGCGGAACGCGAGATCGAGGCGCTCAAGTTGCAAAGCGCCGCGCGCAACCGCATGACATGGTTCGAAGAGGTCGATCGTTACGTCGATATGGAGCCGGATCAGTTCGCCTTCGCCTTGCTGACCGGCAGCCAGCGCGTCGGCCACGCCAACCAGAAGCTGCGCGACCAGGCCTACACAGACGATTTCGACCGATGGTTCGCCGCGCGCGGCGGCGTGTCGACTGCCGACGGCGAAAAGCCCGTGCCGCCGATGTTTACGCCGTTCACGCTGCGCTCCATGACGTTGGCCAACCGCGTCGTGGTCTCGCCGATGTGCACTTATTCGGCCAGCGATGGCATGCCGGGGGATTTCCACTTCCAGCATTACACGGCGCGCGGTCTGGGCGGCGCCGCGCTGGTAATGACCGAGATGACCTGCATCAGCGCGGATGCCCGCATCACGCCGGGATGCGCGGGGATATGGACCGACGAGCAGACTGCGGCATGGAAACGCATCGTCGGCTTTGTCCATGCCAACAGCCGGGCGAAGATGGGGCTGCAAATCGGCCATGCCGGGCGCAAGGGTTCAACCAAGCTCGCCTGGGAAGGCATCGACCAGCCGCTCGATGCCAACAACTGGCCGCTGATCGCACCTTCGCCCCTGCCTTACATCGCCGGGTCTTCGCAAGTGCCGCGTGAGATGACCCGTGCCGACATGGATCGTGTCAAGGCCGGTTTCGTCGCCGCCACGCGCCGTGCCGCCAGCGCCGACTTTGACCTGGTCGAATTCCACGCCGCCCACGGCTATCTGATCTCGTCCTTCATTTCGCCGCTGACGAATCAGCGTCGGGACGAATACGGTGGCAGCCTGGAAAACCGCTGTCGCTATCCGCTGGAAGTGTTTGCCGCCATGCGCGCCGTCTGGCCGGCGGAGAAGCCGATGTCGGTGCGCATCTCGGCCCACGACTGGGCGCCGGGCGGCATCACACCGAACGATGCGACGCAAGTGGCCAAGCTGTTCCAGGATGCTGGCGCCGACATCATCCACGTCTCATCCGGCCAGGTGGTCAAGGAAGAGCAGCCGGTGTATGGCCGCATGTTCCAGGTGCCCTTCTCCGATCAGATCCGCAACGAACTGCATGTGCCGACGATCACGGTGGGCAACATTTACGAAGCCGACCACGTCAATACCATCATTGCCGCCGGCCGCGCCGACCTCTGCGCGCTGGCGCGACCTCATCTGGCCGACCCGGCCTGGACGCTGCATGCTGCTGCCGAGCAGGGCGTTACGGACATCCTCTGGCCGAAGCAGTATCAGGGTGGCAAGGTACAGCTTGAACGCAATCTGGAACGGGCGGCGCAGCTTGCGCTGAATGCCTGAGCCGCATGTGAGGAGAAGCAGATGAAACATCTTGCAGGCAAACCCCACCAACTGCCGGGAAACCGGCAGAGCCTCCAGGCCTATCAGGCTCGGCATTTCAGCTTCCGTGTCGAGGGTACCGTGGCGGTCGTCAGCCTCAACCGTCCCGAACGCAAGAATCCGCTGACCTTTGATTCCTACGCCGAATTGCGCGACCTGTTCCGCAACCTGGTATATGCCACCGATGTTCATGCCGTGGTGCTGACCGGCGAGGGTGGCAACTTCTGCTCCGGTGGCGACGTGCACGACATCATCGGCCCGCTGACCGAGCTTGACATGCCCGGACTGCTGGCCTTCACCCGCATGACGGGCGATGTGATCAAAGCCATGCGCGCCTGCCCGCAGCCGGTGATCGCGGCCATCGACGGCATCTGCGCCGGGGCCGGTGCGCTGCTGGCGCTGGGGTCGGACATGCGCCTCGGCACGGTGCGTTCGAAGACGGCCTTCCTGTTTTCCCGTGTCGGCCTTGCCGGCTGCGACATGGGAGCCTGCGCCATGCTGCCGCGCATGATCGGCCAGGGCCGCGCCACGGAACTGCTGATGACCGGTCGCGCCATGGGTGGCGAGGAAGGCGAGCGCTGGGGCTTCTTCAATCGACTAAGCGAACCGGATGCGCTCGCTGCCGAGGCTTTGAAGCTGGCGCAGGACCTGGCCAGCGGCCCGACCTTCGCGCATGGCATGACCAAGAAGATGTTGCAGCAGGAATGGAACATGGACGTCGACCGGGCCATCGAGGCCGAAGCGCAGGCCCAGGCGATCTGCATGGCGACCAATGACTTTCATCGCGCCTATCATGCCTTTGTCGCCAAGCAGAAACCTGTGTTCGAAGGAGATTGAGCGTGGCCGATACCAGTTACCTCGACTGGCCCTTCCTCGAGCCGTACCACCGGGCCCTTGCGCTCGAACTGGAGCGCTGGGCTCGTGAAAACATCCATGACGCATCGCATGCGCGGGGGCAGGAAACCGACGACGCCTGTGTCGCCTTGGTGCGCAAGCTGGGCGCCGCGAACTGGATCAGCTATGCCGTCGGTGGTACCCCGTACGGCGGCAGTGCCGAGACCATCGATACGCGAGCAATCTGCCTGATCCGCGAGACGCTGGCGCGTCACTCGGGCCTGGCAGACTTCGCCTTCGCCATGCAGGGCCTGGGCAGCGGTGCCATCACGCTGCACGGGACCGAGGCGCAGAAACGCAACTACCTGCCGCGCGTTGCCGCGGGGTCTGCCATTGCTGCCTTCGCCCTGTCCGAACCGGACGCCGGTTCGGATGTCGGTGCGATGCGCTGCGCCGCGCATGAGGATGGCGACGGCTATGTGCTCAATGGCGAAAAGACCTGGATCTCCAACGGCGGCATTGCGGATTTCTATGTGGTGTTCGCCCGCACCGACGAAGCGCCTGGCGCACGCGGCATCAGCGCCTTCATCGTCGATGCGGCGACACCGGGTCTCGAGATCGTCGAGCGCATCGAAGTCATTGCGCCGCATCCGCTGGCGCGCTTGCGCTTCAACCAGTGCCGCATCCCGGCCGGCCGGCGTCTGGGCGAGGCGGGGCAGGGCTTCAAGGTGGCGATGCGCACGCTCGACATCTTCCGTACCTCGGTGGCCGCCGCTGCGCTGGGCTTCGCCCGGCGTGCTCTTGACGAGGCGGTGCAGCGTGCCACGGTGCGCAAGATGTTCGGTCACACCCTGGCCGATTTCCAGCTGACCCAGGCAAAACTCGCGGACATGGCGGCTGCCATCGATGCTTCGGCGCTGTTGGTGTATCGCGCGGCCTGGTTGCGCGACCAGGGGCGGACGGTGACCAAAGAGGCGGCGATGGCCAAGATGGTCGCCACCGAATCGGCGCAGCGGGTGATCGATTCCGCGGTGCAGATCTGCGGCGGACTGGGCGTGGTCAGCGAGGCGCCGGTCGAGCGCCTTTACCGGGACATCCGCGCCCTGCGGATTTACGAAGGCGCCACTGAAGTACAGAAACTGATCATCGCCCGCGAACTGCTGAAAGAAGCCGCCACGGGTACCCAGGCATGAACCATTTCAAGGAGAATCCATTGAAGATGAGCCCGCAGGAAGTCGTGTCCGAGTCCGGTATCCAGATCCTGCAACCCGCCGGCTGGGCTGCGCCCAGGGGCTATTCGAACGGCATTGCCGCGCGCGGCCGCAGCGTGGTCATCGGCGGACAGATCGGCTGGGACAGCCAGTGCCGCTTCCACAGCAGCGATTTTGCCGAGCAGGCAAAACAGGCATTGCAGAACATCGTAGCCGTGCTGGCCGAAGCCGGCGGCAGACCGGAACACATCATCCGTATGACCTGGTATGTACTCGACAAGCGCGAATACCTGGCGGCCTATCCCCAGCTCGGGCGCGCCTATCGCGAGGTCATCGGCCGCACTTTTCCGGCCATGACGGCGGTGCAGGTGGCGGGGCTGATGGAAGACGCCGCCAGAGTCGAGATCGAGGCGACGGCTGTCATTCCTGACTGAGCGCGGAAACCGGTGTGGGAGCGGGCGGGTCGCAGCGCGCTGGTAAGATGTTCAAGATGAAGACCTATCAGTCCGAATTCCTCCAGATCCGCGGCCGGCGCCTGCATGTCCGCATCTGGGGCAGCGAAACGGCGCCGCTGCTGGTGCTGCTTCACGGCTGGTGCGATGTGTCGGCCTCGTGGCAGTTCGTGGTTGACGCCCTGGAGCGGGATTGGCACATCGTGGCCCCCGACTGGCGTGGCTTCGGCTTGTCGGAATGGAATAACGATGCGTACTGGTTCCCCGATTACATCGCCGATCTCGATGCTCTGCTGCTGCATTATTCCCCGCATGATCCGGTACGCCTGGTCGGACATAGCCTGGGCGGCAATGCCGGCACCCTGTACGCGGGCATCCGGCCTGACCGGATCCGGAAGCTGGTTAATCTCGAAGGCCTGGGTCTGCGCCTTTACATGCCGGATGAGGCGGCGGAGCGCTATGCCAACTGGCTGGATCAGCTGCGGGATACGCCGACTTTTCGTTCCCATCCCGACCGCACCGCGTTTGCCGCACGGTTGCAGAAGGAGAACCCGCGCCTGTCCGCGGAGAAGGCACGCTACCTCGCGCAATACATGGGTGAGGATGATGGAGCCGGAGGCATCCATCAGGCCGCCGATCCCTTCCATCGCTGGATCAATCCGATCATCTATCGTGTCGAAGAAGCGAAGTCGATCTGGCGGCGGGTGACCGCGCCGGTGCTTTGGGTGACGGCGGCCGACTCCTTCATCTTCAAACAGTTGTTCGCGATCGATTCCGAGGACTACCGCAGCCGGCTGGCCTGCTTCCGCGATGTGCGGGAGGTCACGGTGCAGGACTGCGGCCACAATCTGCATCATGACCAG
>JBIJDJ010000029.1:0-21197 GCA_044344175.1 Sulfuritalea sp. | reverse complement strand
GCGGCGGCCGGTCTTGCGGATGGCTTCGCGGGTGGCCTTGCCAAGCGTGTCCATCTCGGTCAGACCCTCCTTCGTGTTGAGGTAATAGGGGGAATTGTTCGCCGAGATGACAACCACCGGGATATCCCACTGCGGGCGGATCATGTGCAGCGAGGTGATGGTGCCGTAGTCGACCCGGAAGTTGGGGTTGCGCATCATCTTGGTCACAAGGCCGGCCTTGCGGCCCTCCTCGCAGCAAGCCTCGGCGAGTTCGACATCGACCTCGAGCGAGAAGTCGTAGCGAAACAGGTTGGGGAAAATCGGATCGACCGACTTGCCGCTGAGGTGTGGCACGCCCAGAAAGTGGTGGCCCACGGATGTGATCCAATGCGGGGTGTGAATCAGCAGCACGTCGGGCTTCATCGCTTCGAGATGGTCGCGGGCACGCTCATAAGCCCAGCGAAGCGCCTCCCAGCCGCCCTGCGACCGCGGTTCGTTCTGCGGCGGGTTTTCGCCATACACCAAGTGTGGCGGGTGCGGCGCCAGAAAGCCCGCAACGATTTCACCTTGATTCATTCCTGTCTCCTTATGTTATTGCCATCGCCGTGGCGTCCACCGACCCGGTCGCGCGCCTCATTCGGCCACCGGCCGCTCGACCAGGAACTGAAACTCGATCTCGACCAGCGCCCCAAGGGGCAACGCGCTTACCCCCACCGACGTGCGCCCCGGCGGGATCTGTTCTGCAAAGAACTCCTCCCATGCGAGATTCACCTCGGGAAACTTGGCGAAGTCGGCGCAGAAAACCCGCGCCAGCACCAGTTGCTCCAGCGACCAGCCCATTTCGTCGGCAAGCCGCTTCACATTCTTCAGGATCTGCAGAGTTTCAGCGTAGGCGCCGCCGCCAAACAGCGCGCCGGTGCTGGCATCCAGCGCCACCAGACCCGAGACGAACACGAACGGGCCGGCCTGCACTACCGGGCTGTAGCGGAAGCGCGGTGCGGGTAGCGTGCGGGAACTCAGCATGGCAGGTTGCTTCAGGGCAGGAGTCAACATAGGCCGGCACGGGTTGGGCGGAATCAATTTATACGGCTACACGTACAGAACACGATCTTTGCCATAGGACGTATACGTCTGTTCATGAAGGAGCTTAGAAGCATTAAGAATCGAAGTCAACATGGTTTGCCATTATCATATCCAGGATACACGCCAACGCTTGAAGCCCAGATCGGCCTCGACTTGATCTGTAACCGGAAATACTAGCTACTATACGTACTAACCGATATTCCAGCGTGCAATGTATGCGTCTCATTTTCCTGGAATAACCTACCCTTTGCCATTCACCCAGAGTCCGATTCCATGACCGCCTTACCTGTCCGTACCCGACCCAGACGCGCCACGCCGGATGACCGCGCCGATGCGCACAAACGCCTGACCCCCGCGACGCGCAAGATCCTTGACGACTTCCGCCTCGAGAATGTGGTCTCGCACCTGCTGCGGCGAGCGCACTTCGCGGCCGAGGAGATGTTCTCGCTGGAGTTTTCCGACGAGTCGGTGACACCGCGCCAGAAGGCGGCGCTGATCATCGCGTACCAGCACCCCGGGCTGAACCAGAACGCGCTGGCCGATCGCCTGTTCATGGATCGAAACTCGGTGGCGGAGATGGTCAAACGCCTGGCCGCCACGGGTCTGCTGCAGCGGGTGAGCGCAAAGGAAGACCAACGCGCCTACGAACTCTATCTCGCGCCCGCAGGCGCCGAGATGTTGAACCGCATCATGCCGCGCGATTTACTGGTCGAGCGGCGCGTTCTGGAGCGCCTGCCAGAGGAGTACCGCCAGTTGTTCATCAAGTGCATTCGGATGATGATGCAGCCCCCTGACGCGCACGACCGAAACGTCGACTGATTTCCACTTTTTCCATTTCTGTAGACATGCAAATGCAAGCAAACCCTGGGCTCAGCATATTGACGCTCATCGGCATCGACATCGCCTTGCTCTGACGGGCGCTTTCCAAGCTTTACCATCTCTCCACCACGGACCTGTCGCTCGCGCACACTGGCTTCGCCGGCGCGCTGGCGCAGGTCAGCCTGCCGCCGCTGTCGATTCCGATGACGTTGCTGGTCTTCAACATCGGGTCGAGATTGGCCAGTTGATCTTCATCGCCGCGACGCTCGCAGCCATCGCCGCTGGCACAGGCGGCAGCGCCAGGCAGCGCGCGGCGGCGGGAATCGTGGGCGGTCTGGTGCATGGCATCCTCCTTGGCAAGCGCTGTCCTCGTGACGACTTTCCGCCTAGAGTTGGATTGGTGAGCGTCTGCTCCTCAAAATCCTGAACTCACGTCTGTGCCCTTATATAAAGCTTTCCATAAGGCCAAAGAGCAGACCATCGAACCTGCCGGATCAAGGCCATGTTCGCGGAGATGATGGAATGCCGAACAACCGACGAAGCGCAAACCTGTTCCCGGCGCGCCCCCCGCTGCGAGGCGCTGGCTTGTCGCTTCGTCAAGCGACTGCGAGTATGGCGACGGCACCCTGCGCCGCCAGGCGCCTGAAGGCCGCGCGCATCACCGCGACGTCGCCCTCCGGGTCAGCATCGGGCTTGATGGCCTCGATCTGCGCCGTCAGGTCGAGCGCCGAAGGCAGCACCGCCGCCACCTGGTGGCCGGCCATGGCCAGCCCGGCGCATAGCTCGGAAGCACGGACCCGGGATTCATCGACGATGAGAATGCGCGGCATGGGACCGTCCCATGAAAGAGACGTGCCGCTGCGCGATAAAACCTCAGCCCGTGCTCCAGCCGCGCGGCCGCTTCATCCCGGCAATGCGGCAGGCCTGCTTGACGTAGCCGTAGGGAAACAGTTCGAAAATCAGGTTGCGCGCAGGCACGCCATAGAACTCGGCCAGGTGCCGGGTGACAAAGCGCACGTCGGGGATGACCTGATGCTCCTGGTAAAACTCGCGCATGAAGTGGATCGCCACCCAGTGGGTGTCGGTCAACTCGATATTTTCCCGCTGTGCCAGGGCGGCGGCCACGTTCTCATTCCAGCCGCCGGGATCAATCAGGTAACCATCGTCATCCATCGCCGGCAATTGCGTTGTTGAATCCATCAGGCACCTCCTTTGTCGTCGCAGTTGCAAAACAGAAGCCGCCGCCTCCCATTTCGATTCCGCGCCATCGCGCATCCGGGATGACCCGAGTACCGAACTGCTCAGCGCAGAAGCCTTGACGGCGCCAGCCGCCGCAAATAGCGGCCCACCGTGTCGCGAAAGCGCGGGTTGTGCATGCACGCCCCGCCGGCAAGGCCGACGACCGAGCCCAGCACGATATCGAACAGGCGCGCCTGCAGCATCTCTTCCGGCGATCCCTGGCCGAGCCGGGTCGCCTCCGCGAGGAAGATGGTAAGCGGCGTGACGAAAACAATGGCCAGCGCGTAATGACGCACCACCAGGGTCTCGATCATGAAGCTCAGGCCTATCATCAGCAGCGACACGGTCCACTTGTCCAGCGGCAGCGCCAGCAAACCCCAGGTCAGGATCAGGCCGACGCCGGTGCCGAGGATGCGGTGCACCTGTTTGTTCCACACCGCGCGCAAAGAGGGCCCCTGGATCACGGCCACGCAACTCACCGGTACCCAGTAGGCGCGCTCGAGTTGCAAGCCTTGCGCCACGGCCAGTGAAATTCCCACGAACACCCCGATCACGACCGAATCGAAGACGACGTAATCGAAGCTCGCCGGCGGCAAGGGCGTGACTGGCTGCGGCGCCTGCAGGCGCAATATGTAGATGCCGTAGAAAAACGCAATCAGGCAGGCCTGCAAACAGCCCATGGTGAGCAGGCCGACGTACAGGGGCACCAGCATCACATCGACCGGCGAATAGGCGCCGATCGATGCCGCCATGAGGAAAAACAGGATCCCCGGCGGTCCCAGTGCATAGAAGCGGCAGACCATCGAAACAACGATCGCGATGAAGGTCAGCACCGGCACCAGCAGCACCGGAAAGAAATGGCTCATCACGCCCAGCGTATAACAGGCGCTCATACCGAAGGCGCATGCCATCAGCGATACCATGCGATGCGACAGGGGGGTGTTGGGCGCGTATATGAACACGAGCCCGCCCAGCGACGAGACCAGTCCGTAATCCAGATGGTCGAACCAGGCCCCGATCAGCAGCGGCAGGCCCGAGGCAAGCGCCGCACAGAAGGGCATCTGCCAGCGGCGATCGCTGCGGTTGATCGTCCCCAGATGCTGCAGCTCCGCGCGCACCAGCGATTGAAACCTGCTCCATCCCTGCCAGTCCGCCATGGGTCCGCCTGTCGGTGTTGAACGCCGCGCGCCTTGAGCGCGAACGTCCCGAGGCGGCCATTTTACGGCACCGGATACGCCCCGCCCGGCGTGCGCGGGATGCTTGCGCTACATCCCGCTGATCACCTGACCGAAGGCCTCGACTTTTTTCCAGTCGGTGAATTCGACCACCATCGTGGTATCGGTGGGGCCCTTGGTTATCAGCATGATGAGCCGGATCATGAAACGGTCGAACGCGCCGTATTTCGGGTAATCCAGCTTGCCGGCAAAGACGGCCAGTTTCCCGGGCCGCCAGGCTATCTGCCGCAGAAACTTCAGCAGGTAGGGATTGGTTTCCGGCTCGCTCTTCTCGGGCTTTCTGGCAACGATGTTGACCGAGAAGAAAGCGTTCGGCTTGCGCTCCAGAAGCTGCCGGTTGCGCTTGATGAAATCGACGACCTGCTTGCTGTGCCTGCCATAGCGGATGCTGGCACCGATCACGACCTTGTCGAAAGCGTCCAGGTCCGGCGCGGACGGATCGGCAATGGAAACCAGCGTCGCCTGATGGCCATTGCGCTCGACTGCGTCCCGCAGCCGCTCGCAGATCCTGATGGTGTGACCGTCGGTCGAGGAAAAGAGAATGAGGATTCTGGACATTTGTCTGCTATCCGGTTTTCGACGAAAGCTCAGCCCGTCAGCTTGCGGTAGATTTCCGCGATTTTATGCGGCAGTTTCTTTGCGTCGTCGATCACCGAGTAGTGCGCCGGGCCGTAGAGCTGCGGCAGGTAATCGGCGCCGTGGCGGTCGATGGTGACGCAGTAGCTGCGAATGCCCTTCTCGCGCGCTTCAAGCAGCGCCCGGCGCGTATCCTCGATGCCGTAGCGGCCGCGGTATTCGTCGCCGTAGTCGTCGGGGCGACCGTCGGAGAGCGTCACCAGCAGTTTGTGGCGCGTGTTCTGGCGCACCAGCAGGCCGGAGAGGTGGCGCACCGCGACGCCCATGCGCGTGTAGTCCCTGGCCTCGATGCCGGCGATGCGGCTGCGCGTTCCGGCGTCATAGCGGTCGCCGAAACGCTTGATGCGGTAGATGTCGCAATGAGTGCGCGTCCAGCCCGAGAAACCGTAGATGGCGTAGCTGTCGCCCAGGGCTTCGATGGCTTCGCACAGCAGCACCAGCGATTCGCGCTCGGCGTCATTGACCCAGCCCTTGGTCGAACCGCTCATATCGACCATGAACATCACGGCCAGCGAGCGCTCGATGCGGCGGCGGCGGATGAACAGGCGCGGCGAGGGCTCGCTGCCGCTCTTGCGGTCGGCGCGTGCCTCGACCTGCGCATCGAGATCGATTTCCTCACCGTCGAACTGGCGCCGCTGCGGCTTGTCCTCGCCGCGCAGGGCCTCGAAGCGGCGGCGGATGCTGCGGATCAGGTGGGCGTGGCGCGTGCGCACTTCATCGACCCATTCCTGGTCGCCGGGCGGGCCTTCCATTTCGTACATGTGACACCAGTCGTGCCGCCATGAGGCGCGCCGGTAGTCCCACTCATCATAGAAGGCGTCGGGCTGGGTGGTGACGCTCGCCGTGACCGGCTCGTCCACGCCAGCCACCGGCTGCCACGCGCCCGGCCCTGCCGCGTGCAGGGCTTCGGGAGGAATCTCGCCGAGATCCTGCATCAGCGATTTGGCCGCCTCGCGCGCCGCGGGCGGCAGGGCCAGCAGGTCGGCCTGCGGGTCGGGCACCTGCAGGTCGCCTTCCGCCGCCAGCGGCGGGTAGTCGGGATTGTCGGCGGCGCCGGCCTTGGTATCCGCCGCCGCGATCACGTTAAGGGCGCGGCGCACGACAGCCAGTTCGCGCGTAATGCGTGCGGCGCGCACGCGGCGGGCGGCAACCGGGTCCATCGCACCGACGTGCGGCAAAGTCGGCGCTGGCGACACGCCGATTTCTCTCAGCGCCGCCATACAGGCGAGGCTGTCGGCGGCGGTGGCTTCGGCGTGCGCCAGTTTTTTCGCCGCGGCGGCCAGTCGCGGCGGCCACGGCCCGCGCAGGCCGGCGATTTCCTGCGCCAGGCCCGGCAGTTCGCCGGCGATGCAGGCCTCGAGGCGCATGGCTTCGAACACGGCAAACCAGGCCAGCGCTTGCTCGCGGTCCGGCCAGAGTTCCAGTTCGGGCTCCGGGTCGACATTGAAACTGCCATAGCGCGTCTGCGCCCACAGGAGCGCCGCCATGGCCTTGTACAGGCGCCGGTTGCCTTGCGTGTCAGGAGCCACATCAAGCCGTTCGGGCAGCCACAGCGTTTCGGTATCGGTCCAGGCTCTGGATCCGCTGACGAGCTTGAGCGGCCGGCCGTCGAGTGCCTGCAGAAAACGCGACAAACGCCTTTCGATCTCGGCAAACGCGACACCGTCGTGCGCTTGCTGCGAGCGGAGCTTGTGTGCCGCGGCGAACCCGGTCAGGACGCGGCGCGTGGCAGCCAGGCCGTTGCGATCGTAGGCATCGAGCCCGGCGCGCACCCAGTCGTCGAACTGCGCATCGAGGCCGGCCGCGTGCTCGGCGGCCAGCGATGCGATCAACCAGCCCAGATCGTCGGACGTCTGCACCGCAACGCCCGCCCAGTGCAGCACGCGCTCCTGCATCTCGCGCGGCAGGGCTTCGAGCAGCGCCGCCGGCTCTTCGGCGGAACGCTGGCGCAATGACAGCAGCAGCAACTCGTCGAGCCGCGCTTCGAGTTCGTGGGCGAAGAGCTTGCGTTCGGTCATGATGGTTGAGTTATAAGACCATTAACCACAGAGACACAGAGACACAGAGGAAAAGCAAAACCTGAACGAAAATCGGCACACCACCACATTGACACGTTCTCGCCTTTCTCTGTGCCTCTGTGTCTCTGTGGTGACAGGTCCTGATTCAAAAAACCGCGCGTATCAAATCGTCGAGCGCATCGCGCGTGTCGGTCTCGTCGGCCAACGGGCGGGCAATCGCCGCCGTGCAGGCAGTCAGCGGCGCCATGCCCTTGGCGATCAGTTGCGCGGCATGCACCAGCAGGCGCGTGCCGGCACCTTCGTCGAGCCCGGCGCCCTTGAGCTTGCGCGTGAGATTGCCGAGCTTGACCAACTTTTGCGCCGTGGCGGCGTCGACACCGCCTTCATGAGCGACGATGCGCGTTTCGGTTGCGGCGTCCGGATAATCGAAGTCGAGCGCGACAAAGCGCTGCCGCGTGCTCGGCTTCATTTCCTTGAGCACGCTCTGGTAGCCGGGGTTGTAGGAAATCACCAGCATGAAATCCGGCGGCGCCTCGATGTATTCGCCGCGCTTTTCGACCGGCAGTGCGCGGCGCGAATCTGTCAGCGGATGGATCACCACGGTGGTGTCCTTGCGCGCTTCGACGATCTCGTCGAGATAGCAGATGGCGCCGGCGCGCACGGCGGCGGTGAGCGGGCCGTCCATCCACACGGTTTCGTCGCCGATGATCAGATAGCGCCCGACCAGGTCGGCAGTGGTCAGGTCGTCGTGACAGGCCACCGTGACCAGCGGCCGCTTCAGGCGCCAGGCCATGTGTTCGACGAAGCGCGTCTTGCCGCAGCCGGTGGGGCCTTTCAGCATCACCGGCAGGCAACTCCCGGCCGCCGCCGCGAACACCTCGAGTTCGTCACCGAGCGCATGGTAGTAAGGTTCGGCTGCGGGACGTACCAGCGGCGTGGCGAATGCGTGAACATCGGCATGGACAGCGGCGCGGACATCCGGCCGGGCCGGGGATCTGGAAGCGGTCATTTGCGGTACCTATTTGAGCTTGGGCTGCTTGGCCTCGTCGGCGATGCGTTTCTTAATTTCACGCAGCCGCGCATCTACTTGCGAATACTCGTAGAAATTGCCATCGCCGGACTTTTGCGCAAGTTCCAGCTGCTCCACTGCCGCCGGCAATTGCCCGAGCAGGGCATAGGCTTCGGCCTGGGCACGGTGCTGCTGCAGGCGCCTGCCGAGCATGGAATAGGTCTTGGCCTGCAGGGAATGCATTTTCGCGTCCGCCGGGTAGCTCGCCAGGTCGTCTTCGGTGAAGGTGATCGCTTCATTTGGCATGCGGGCTTCCAGCAAGGATTCCACCAGGCCGTAAGCGATGGCGCGTTCCTGCGGAAAACGCGGCTGCGCGCTGCGCAGAAGCTGCACCGCACCTGCCGCGTCGCCCTGTTTCAGGCGCAGTTGGGCGTCAAGCGTTTCGATCATGGACGACACCGGCTTCAGGCGACGCAATGCCTTAAGCTCTTTTTCGGCGGCGGCGGCCCTGCCGTCACGCAGGAGGGCCTGCGTCAGGCCATAGCGCACGGCGGCTTCGCTGCCGGCAAAGCTGCGGTCCAGGAGCCGGGTTTCGAATTCAGTCACCGCATCGCGCGGCGCGCCATCCTGTACGCGCAGCTTGGCGCGCACCAGCTGGAACTCGAGGGAATCCGGCACCTGTTTGTAGGGCCGCCCCTCGATCCGGTTGCCCATGTCGGCCAGGCGTTCAGTGGTCAAGGGGTGGGTCCGCAAATAGCCGGGAGCACTGTTCTTGTTCTCGTACAGGCGGCTGTATTTCTGCAGGCGCTCGAAGAAAGCGCTCATGTCGCGAATGTCGAAGTCGGTACGCTCCAGCAGATCAAGACCGACGCGATCCGCCTCGCGCTCGAAATCGCGGGAATAGTTCAGCTGATTCTGTATCGCCGCGCCCTGCCCGGCCATGGCCGCGCCGATCGCCAGATCGGGACTGCTGCGTGCGGCAAGAATCGCCACGGCGAGCCCCAGCAGGGCAGTGATCTGACCCTGCCCTGCCTTGTTGATGAGGCGCGCCAGGTGGCGCTGGGTAACGTGGGAAATTTCGTGCGCCAGCACCGAGGCAAGTTCCGATTCCGATGCGGCCGCCATGATCAGGCCGGTATGCACCCCGATGAATCCGCCGGGCATGGCAAAGGCATTGAGCGTGGGATCGCGCAATACAAAAAACTCGAAAGCCTGGCGCGAATCCTGGCTCTGCGCCGCGAGCCGGTTGCCCACCCGGTTGAGGTAACCGGTGATCTCGGGGTCGTCAAGATAGGCTGGATCGGCACGGATTTCGAGCATGATCGATTCGCCGATGCGACGCTCCAGCGCCGGGGAAAACTCGGATTGCGCCGCTTCACCGAGGTCGGGTAGGCCTTGGGCGACCAATAGCGGCGGCGCCGAGAGGATGCCAACGGCAAGAACGAGAGCGCCGGCAAGCGGATGCAGTTTCATCTCGCTATGATAGCGGCTTCGCAAAAACGAGTTGTGACAGGGTATTTCATGAATCCACCGAAGAAACCCAGAGCAGTGCCGGCTGCCGGCCCGCTGACCCACTTCGATGGCGCGGGCCAGGCCCACATGGTCGACGTCGGCGCCAAGACCGAAACCGCCCGTGTGGCAAGAGCGCAAGGCCACATCCGCATGGCGCCCGCCACCTTTGCCCTGATCAAAAGCGGTTCGGCAAAGAAGGGTGACGTGCTGGGCATCGCACGCCTGGCCGCGATCCAGGGAGCCAAACGCACTTCCGACCTGATCCCGCTGTGCCACCCGCTGGCGCTGACCCGCGTCGCCGCCGAATTCACGCTCGACGCGCGGCGCCATCGCGTGACGCTGCAAGTGACGGCGGAAACGGTGGGCCGCACCGGCGTCGAAATGGAGGCGCTGACCGCGGTGTCGGTCGGCCTGCTGACCATTTACGACATGTGCAAGGCCGCCGATCGCGGCATGGTCATCGAAGACATTCACCTGCTGGAAAAGCAGGGCGGCAAATCGGGACACTGGACAGCCAATGACGACAAGTAATCCGCAACGCGCCATGGCGTGGTGGCTGTTCGCCTGCTGCGCCATGGTTTTCCTGACCATGGTGGTGGGTGGCGTGACGCGCCTGACGCACTCTGGACTTTCCATCGTCGAATGGAAGCCGCTGATCGGCGCCCTGCCGCCGCTGTCCCAAGCCGACTGGCTGGAACTCTTCGCCAAGTATCAGCAGACGCCGGAGTTCATCAAGCGCAATCACGACATGACGCTGGATGGCTTCCAGTTCATCTTCTGGTGGGAATGGGCGCACCGGCTGTTGGGTCGGACGATCGGCGTGGTGTTCTTCGTTCCCTATGTCTGGTTCCTGCTGCGCGGTCGTTTGCGCGGCGCCCTGGCGGCCAGGGTGTTCGGCTTCTTCATCCTCGGCGGCCTGCAGGGCGCGATGGGCTGGTACATGGTGAAAAGCGGGCTGGTGGACGACCCGCGGGTGTCGCAATACCGCCTGGCGGCCCACCTCGGCCTGGCCTTCCTGCTCTTCGGCCTGATGGCCTGGACCGGCCTGGGCATGCTGCAGCCGCGGGACGCAAAAGTCGGCGCCGGCGACACGCCGACTCTGGCGACACGGCGCCTCGGCAACTGGCTGGTCGCACTGGTCTTCATCATGGTGCTGTCCGGCGCCCTGGTGGCCGGCATCCACGCCGGACTGGCCTACAACACCTTCCCGCTGATGAACGGGAACTTCGTGCCGCCCGAGATCTTCATGGTCGATCCGCTGTGGCTGAATTTCTTCACCAACATGGCCACGGTGCAATTCGACCACCGCATGATCGCCTGGCTCCTGATGGGGCTGATCCCCTGGTATTCGTGGCGCATCTGGAACGAAAGCCCGCAGTCGCGCACGCCTGCCGTGGTACTGACGCTGTGGCTGGCGGTGCAGGTGGCCCTGGGCATCGCCACGTTGCTGCTGCAGGTGCCGGTGGCGCTGGGCGCCGCGCACCAGGCCGGGGCGATGGTGCTGTTCGGGCTGCTGTTGTGGGCCAATCACTCGATCCGCCGCGCCTGAAACCAACGCTTCCCAAACCCTTCACCACAGAGGCACAGAGGAAACGACTTCAAGAGCACTGTGCCTTGTATTTCTCTGTGTCTCTGTGTCTCTGTGGTTACGCTTTTATTGATTCAGGCTATTCGTACTTCACCTCGATGATATCGATTTCGCGCAAGCCCCCCGGACTGTCGAAGCGCACCGTGTCGCCCTCGCGCGCTTTCAACAGGGCGCGCGCCAGCGGCGAAATCCAGCTGATGCGGCCTTCCACGGCGTTGGCCTCGTCGATGCCGACGATCTGGTAAGTGGCCTCGATGCCGTCGGCATCGCAGACGGTGACCGTGGCGGCGAAGAACACCTGGTCGCAGTTGCGCTGCTCGGCCGGATCGACGATCACCGCCGATTCCAGGCGCTTGCTCAGGAAGCGGATGCGACGGTCGATTTCACGCAGGCGCTTCTTGCCGTAGATGTAGTCGCCGTTTTCCGAGCGGTCGCCGTTGCCCGCTGCCCAGGACACCACCTGCACGATGGCCGGGCGCTCGACCTTGACCAGGTGCTCGAACTCGACGCGAATCTGCGCGTGACCGCGCACCGTCATGTAGTTTTTGGTGCCGGAGGGGAGCCGGGACTCGGGCGCGTCGTCCTCGGCGTCGTCCTCGGATTCCTTGACAAAGGCCTTGTTCATCTCGTGGCAATCGGAAACAAATTTGGATGCTAGCATTCAACCCCTAATGAATGCATCCGTGCCGAACTCCCAACGCTCGCTCGCCAGCGTGCTCGCCTTTGCCGCGCTGATCGTCTGTGTCGCGATGGGCATCCGCCACAGCTTCGGCCTGTTCCTGACGCCGATGAGCATGGAACACCAGTGGAGCCGCGAAGTCTTCTCCTTCGCCCTGGCGCTGCAGAACCTGATGTGGGGCGCGACGCAGCCCTTTGCCGGTTTTCTCGCCGACCGCTTCGGCGCGCGCCGGGTGTTGTGGAGCGCCAGCCTCCTGTATGCACTCGGGCTGGTGGGCATGGCCTACGCAGCCACCGGCAGCGGCCTCGCCGCCAGCGCCGGCCTGATGATCGGCGCCGCGCAAAGCGGTTGCACCTACAGCGTGGTGTTCGCCGCCCTCGGCGCCCTGGTGCCGCCGGCGCGGCGCGGCTGGGCGATGGGCGTGGTCGCGGCGGCAGGCTCCTTCGGCCAGTTCCTGATGATTCCCGTGGCATCGGGCCTGATCAACGGCATGGGCTGGTTCGGCACCCTGCTGGTGTTCGCCGCCGGCGCCCTGCTGATCATTCCCCTGGGCAGCGCGCTGACCCGCGGCCTGGTGGCGGCGGCAGCCGGCAAGGGCCAGACGGGGGGCGAGGCCCTGCGCGAAGCCGCGCGCGAAAAGGGCTACCTGCTGCTCAACGTCGGCTTTTTCGTCTGCGGCTTCCAGGTGGTGTTCATCGGCGTGCATTTCCCCACCTACCTGCTCGACAAGGGCCTCGGCCCCGGGGTCGGCATGACCTGCCTGGCGCTGATCGGGCTGTTCAACGTATTCGGCAGTTACAGCGCGGGCCAGCTTGGTAACCGGTTCCCGAAGCGCCTGCTGCTGGCGGCGATCTACGCCGCCCGCAGCGCGGTCATCGGCCTTTTTCTCTGGGCGCCGCTGACGCCCGCCAGCGCCTATTTGTTCGCCGCGACCATGGGCCTGCTCTGGCTGTCCACGGTGCCGCTGACCAATGCCCTCGTCGCCCAGGTGTTCGGCGTGCGCTATCTGGGCATGCTTTCCGGGCTGGTGTTCTTCAGCCACCAGGTCGGCAGCTTCCTCGGTGTCTGGCTCGGCGGCCGGCTGTTCGACGCCACCGGCTCCTACGACACGATCTGGGGCATCTGCATCCTGCTCGGCGTTGTCGCGGCGCTCTGCCATCTGCCGATCGACGAACGCAGCCTGGAATCGCGGCGCCTGGCAGTTGCAGGCTGAACCGGCGACGGGCCGGCCGGACGTCGATTTGCGAGGCACGATTTGCGAGGCAATTTGGCCCCAATTCCGCGCCTAGCCGGCCCGGCTGACGGTTTCCCGGCAAGCGCAAACGAAAAGACCAATGATCCGGCCGCAGCTTGCCGCAACGAGCCGGGCGCGGGTGGCTAGGATATGCAGGATGCCTTCCCAAATCGAACTTTACGAAGAAATGAGCCTGCTCTCTTCGCGCATGGCCGCTGCGGCGCGCGCCAGCGACTGGCAGCACCTCATCGAACTGGAGCACGGCATTCGCAAGCTGCGCGACGCCCTGCTGGCGATCAGCGATGACGGAAACGAAGCGGTCACCGACCTCGCACGAAAACACAGCCTGATCCAGCGCATCCTCGAAGACGACGCCGAAGTGCGCCGTCACACCGAACCCTGGATGGAACGCATTTTCTACTTCCTCGGCGACGGCCGACCCCGCCGCGAGCTTCAGTGCGCCGCCGGATCCGGAGAATCCACGGCCACCGGCTGAAGCCGCAACGCCGTCCCGCCACGGTTGGCTCTGCATAGCCAACCGGCTTCGCGGGCGCAGAGCAGTGCTCTGCGAAACCCCCGCTACGCCCAACGCCGTCCCACAAGGGGATACCGCTTCGCATAACTTTTCTCAGCCCGCCTGCCGGGCCTTCTGGTACAGCGGCATTACCTCCGGCAGGTGTTTCTCGATTTCCTTGATGCGATTCTCGCCCGCCGGATGGGTCGAGAGAAACTCCAGCGGTGCCTTGCTGTTGGCGGCCGTCATCTTCTGCCACAAGCTGACCGCGGCACGCGGATCGAATCCGGCCCGCGCGGCCAGGTCGAGGCCGGCGACGTCGGCCTCCGATTCATCGTCGCGCGAAAACTTGAGCGCCAGCAAGTTGCCGCCCGCCTGGAAGGCGCCCGTGTAACGCCCGCCGCCCACCAGTTCGCCCAGCAAACTGGCGCCGAGCTGGGTCATCTGGGCCTTCGCCATGCGTTCGCGCGCGTGCTCGCGCAGCGCATGGGCGATTTCGTGGCCCATCACCATCGCCACTTCGTCGTCGCTCAGCTTGAGCGTGTCAAGGAGCCCGGTGTAGAAAGCGATCTTGCCGCCCGGCATGCAGAAGGCATTGATCTGTTTCGAGCCGATCAGGTTCACCTCCCACTGCCACCTGGTGGCGCGCGGATTGAAGCGAACGGCGAAAGGAATCATGCGCGCGGCGATGGCGCGCAGGCGCTTCACCTGAGGATGGTCGTCCGGGCCGAGGACCTGCTTTTCGGCGGCCTTGCGCTTGAGCTCGCCATATTGCTGCGCGGCCTGTTTTTCCAGAGCGCCGGCGGGCACCAGGTTGCGCATGGCGGAGGGCTGGCCGATCTGGACGCCATCGGCCGCAAGCGCCGGCAGGCCCGGGACCGCTGCGCCCACCGCAGCCAGAACGATCAGCGTCCGCAACATTTCAAACCCGAAACCTCTTTAGCCGCAGAGTTCACAGAGGACACAGAGTAAAACCCGAACCTGCTTTATCTCGGTGTCCTCGGTGTCCTCTGTGGCAGGAAGTACCGTTTTCACGTTCACTCGCCCTCTCCACCCAGTGCCTCGAGCAGGTGCGCCAGAAGCTGCGCGAGTTCGCCGCACATCAGCGTGAAGTTCGCGGCGAACAGGTCGTCGGCGTTCTCGCCCTGACGCTCGGCGTCTTCCTTGAGGATGTCGAGGAAGGCCAGCTTCTTGACCTGCAACTGCTCGGTCAGCACAAACGAAACGCGATCGTTCCAGGTCAGCGCCAGGCGCGTCGCCGTCTTGCCGCCGGCAATGTGGTTGCGCACTTCGTCGCTATCGAGGTTGTGGCGCACATAGCGCACGGCCGGGCGCTCTTCGGCGGCGGCCTGCAGTTCGCAGTCGCGGTCGATGCTGAAGCTGCCCGGCGCATGGCCCGCCGCCAGCCATTGCGTCATCGCGGTGGCCGGCGCCAGTTGCGTCTTGACCAGGGTCAGCGGCAGTTCGCCGAGCGAAAGCTTGAGCTGCGCCATGACCTCGTCGGCGCGGGTGGAAGACGAGGCATCGACCAGCAGCCATCGATTGACCGGGTCGATCCAGACGTAGGTCAGGCCGCGCTTGACGAAGGCGCGCGGCAGCAGTTCCGCCTCGACCTGGTCGGTCACTTCGCGCGTCTGCTTGCGGCCCGGCTTGTAGCCTTGCGCCGCCGCGATCTGGTCGAGCTTGGCCTTCGCGTACTGGCGCACCACGGACATGGGCAACAGTTTCTGTTCGATGCCCAGCGCGATCAGTTGCTGGCGCTCCACGCTGAATACCAGGTCACCGTCCTCGCCGCGCGGCGGCACCCAGCCCTGCGCCTGGCGATCACTGGCGCTGCCGCCCTGGAAGATGCCGCGCTGCAGAGCGGCGCCAAGGGCATCGGTGCTGTAGGCCCAGTCTGGGGTGAGCCGGAAAATCTGGAGATTGCGAAACCACATGATGGAGGAGCGCCGGATGAAAGGCGCACATTCTAATCGTCACCGGCGCGACAAACCTGCATCAAGGAAAAGTCGGCGCCTGGCGTACGGCGATGAACGGCGGACAAGGGAAAATGGCGCGGGATTGCGTTTGGATGCAATGGCAGCACTGGCCGAACTCAGCCATCGTCCTGCCCCCAATAACCAGCTTCACGCTGATGGCGGATCGCAAGAACCAGGACGGCATCCCGGTCTTCCTCGAAGCTGTAGAGGGCCACATACCCGGTACGCCCTCTGGATATGATCAACTCCCACAATCCATATTCCACGGGTCGGCCGATAAGTGGATGCCGCCTCAATAGTTCGACTGCCTCCTCAATCAGTCCAACCGTCTCGGCAGCTGCAGACGGATCGGTCTCGATCAGGAAGTCGGTCAGCCTTTCAAGATCCGCGAAGGCTCTTTCAGAATAGATCAGCTTTGCCAAGACCTGGCTTTCGGCTTCGCGGACTTGCTGCCCGATATCCGAGCCTTGAGATAGGCATGCACCTCACGGGAATCGTAGCCCTTCCCGGTGCGCAACATCTGTTCCCGTGCTGCCAGGGCCTCGCCTACGAAACCGGCGCGCTGCTCGGCCGCCGTGGCTGCCTGCTCTATCGCGTCTACCATGAACGCATGGGGCGACACTCCCCTCTTTTCGGCGGCGGCAACAGCGCGTTGTTTGAGTTCCTCTGAGAGTTTCAGTGAAGTAGTGGCCATTGTTCGGTACCCGCTGTCATGAGGTGTCACTAGGGTAACACCTGATTGCCGGGGGTTGCAACCCGACGGGAATCCAGCGGCGCTTGAGCAAGGTCAGCGGGTTCCGCGTCGCGGCCCCGGAATGACGGCTTCCGACCGAAGCGGGCCTGGCTGACCTCCCCCCATTTCCGGATACCAAAAAAACGCGCCCCTGCAGGAGGGGCGCGCTGGAAACACGAGGTGTTGCGGAAGGACCTAGACCGCAGCCAATGCGGCGCTGGCTGCCGCCTCCGCCGCCCGTCGCGTCTTGCCGGCGCGCGCCGGCATGTGGCACAGGCCGCAGACGTAGCCGCGGACGGGATCGTAGGCATGGGCCACGAAGTCGCCGCCGCATTCGCGGCAGGTGGCCATCTGCAGCATGCTGGCATCGAAGAAGCGCACCATGGTCCAGGCACGCGTCAGCGACAGGACGGTATCCAGGCCGCCGCGCTTGATCTGGTCGAGATACATGCGGTAGGACTTGATGATCAGTTCCAGGCCGGTCAATTGCGTGTGCGACTTGAGAAAGCGGTAATAGGCCATGAACAGCGAGGCATGGATGTTCGGCTGCCAGGTCATGAACCAGTCGGTCGAGAAGGGCAGCATGCCCTTGGGCGGCGACTCGTGGCGGACTTCCTTGTAGAGCTTGAGCAGGCGCTCGCGCGACAGGTTGGTTTCCGCCTCGAGCAGTTGCAGGCGGGCGCCGAGTTCGATCAGTTCGATGGCGAGGCCGATGTCCTTGGCTTCAATGATTACGGATTTATTGCGCATGCGGAACCTCCGTCGCTAGACGTTTGTGTGATCCTGGATGAACGGCCGTTCAGGCCAGCGTGGCAACGGGCCTGCCGGCAGCGAGAATCGCCGCGTGCAGGTGGCCGACACCGCGATCGCGCTCGTGATTGGCGAGCAGATCAAGCAACAGGGCGTCATCGAAACGGAAGCTGCAGAGCAGCATGTCGGAACTGGCCATTTTCAGCACCTGTCCGGGGGTCAGGCGCGCCAGCACATCGGCAATCTCTTCGCTGATGCCCAGACGGAAAATGGCCCCTTCGCGGTCCGAGCGAACCATGTTCTGCGCCAGCATCAGGTAAGAAAGATTGACTTCCTTTATATCGTTATAGGTGTCGGTCGATTTCATCATGCACTCCTTGAATTCGCCGGTCAGACCCGAATTCGGGCCCGAATCGCGACAGATGCATGATCACACGGGGCATGACAAGAAAGAAATCAGTGGAAAAACCATTCTATTGTAAGAATTAGATAGAGCGGCTTTGTAAGAGAAAACATTACAAAGCTACCACAATGGATTGTTTTTTATCCTATTTCAGCCCTTTCACCTATCCTCCGGGGGCCTCGACCGACCGCCGCAGCCGGCCGGAATCCGCTGTGCACCCCGGCGCGGCGGCGACCAGAAGGGGGAACAGCCGAACTCGCGGCACTGGCCGCTGCGGCAAGTCCCCGCCAGCGAGATCGGGAACCTTGGGGGAATTGCGTCAGCATTTAATACGTGCCGGCAATGCCGAAGGCGCGATCCGGCGGGCTACAATATTTACATGGATCCGGCGATGAATTTCTGCAGTGCCTGTGGCGCTCCTGTAGCGCTGAAGATACCCGCGGGCGATTCCCTGCCGCGCCATGTCTGCGAAACCTGCGGCGCGATCCATTACCGCAATCCGCGCCTGGTGGTCGGCGCCCTGCCCGCATGGGAAGACCGCGTGCTGCTCTGCCGCCGCGCCATCGAGCCGCGCCACGGCAAGTGGACCCTGCCGGCAGGTTTCATGGAAAACGGCGAAACCGTTGCCGCCGCGGCCCTGCGCGAAACCCTGGAAGAGGCCTGCGCGCGCATCGAACTGGGCGAGATGTACACGCTGATCAGCGTGGCGCATATTCATCAAGTGCATGTCATCTACCGCTCGCGGCTGCTGGATCTGGACTTCGCCCCCGGCGCGGAAACCCTGGAACTGCGCCTGTTCAGCGAGGATGAGATCCCCTGGGACGAGATTGCCTTTCGCACCATCGCCATCACCCTGAAGCATTACTTTGCCGATCGTCGCAGCGGGCAGTTCAGCTTCCATACCGAAGACCTGACTGCCCCGGCACAACATCCGCCGCGCTGATCATTCCTCCTCGAGGTTGAACACTACCGGCAGCACCACGGCGAAGTTCCTGCCGCGCAGACTCTCGGGCAAACGCGCACGCAGGGCGCCGGCATCGATCATGGTCAGCGCCGCGCGATCCAGTGGCTCATGGCCGCTGGAACTGCCGACCGTGGCAGCGCGCGGCCGGCCGTCACTGCCGACTTCGAGGCGAACCTCCGCGGTCCCCGCCCAGCCCGCCGCCATGGCCTGGGGCGGGTAGCGTTTGAAGCGTCGGGCCTCGCTCGCCACGGACAGTCGGTAGCCGCGCAATCCGTCGAGCGCCTCACCCGATGCATTGGCTTGGGTCAGCAGCGCACCGGATGGCGAACCCGCCGCAGGTGCATGCGCCACCGCCGCGGGGGCGGGCGGGGCGGGAACGAGAGCCGGTGGCGGGGCCGGATCGGTCGCGATTGCAAGTGCTGGCGGAACTGCGGTCGGCCGCGGCAGGTCCAATGTTTTCGTGGCGAGAGCCGGCGGGCGCGGCGCAGGCACCGGCGTTGCCCCCTCGGCGGGCGGCGGCGGGGATGCCGGTGTCGCAGGGGCCGGCGGCGGCGGGCGCAGGGTGGCCTGCAGCAGCAAACTCTCCTTGCTTGGCAGTCGTGGCAGCGCCGGCCACAGCAGCAGCAGATGGAAAACCAGGGAGGCCAGGATCGCGAATCGCAACCGTCGCGCCCCAATTCCCCTCATATCGAAGCTATGAAAAATCATTGCGCTCTGCTAAATTCGTTCCGATACAGGATTCTATAGAGGGTGCCTCGATAAGTTCAGAATCCTAAGCGAGACAAGGCGCGAAAGAAATTTTCTCGCGCGCATATGCCTGATATGTAAGCGATAAAATTTCTTGAGCAACGCAGTATCGCGACGGAGTATGGATTTATAGAGGTGCCCTCGAGATGAGTAGCCATCCGCTGATCCTAACCCTCGACCAGCACGGTGTTCCGCACCGCTGGGTGAGCTGGCAGCACGCCTGCATTTACGTCGCGCGCGACCTGGTCGCCTGGGATGCGGGTGATACTCAATTCATTTTCTACGGCGGCACCAACCGCGTCACCGGCGAACGCTCCGAACTGGCCACCAGCAGCATCATCGCGATCCGCGGCAAGGCCCTTTCCGGCAAGTCCCTGCACCCCACGCCACCTTTGTCCAACCGCGAACTGTTCCACCGCGACCGGCACATCTGCGCCTATTGCGCCCGCGAATTCTCCTCGCAACGGCTGACGCGCGACCATATCCTCCCTGTCTCCCAGGGCGGCCGCGACACCTGGATGAACGTGGTCACCGCCTGCCGCCATTGCAACCAGACCAAGAGCGGACGCACCCCCGAACAGGCGCGCATGGAACTCGTCTATGCGCCCTATGTGCCGAACAAGGCCGAGTACCTGATCCTTTGCAACCGCAACATCCTGGCCGACCAGATGGATTTCCTGGCGCGCCACGTGCCCTCCCAAAGCCGCGTCCGCGCGGCATAAGCAGCCTTTCCGACCATGAATGACGTCGCGGCGAAGCCGCTCACTTCCTATCGCAAGTACTGGGCGCAGCGCTTCGGCACGGCGCCCTTTCTGCCGATGTCGCGCACCGAAATGGAAGCGCTGGGCTGGGACGAGTGCGACATCATCCTTGTCACCGGCGACGCCTACATCGACCACCCCAGCTTCGGCATGGCCCTGGTCGGCCGCCTGCTCGAGGCCCAGGGCTTTCGCGTCGGCATCATCAGCCAGCCGGACTGGCAGTCGGCCGATGATTTCAAGCGCCTGGGCAAGCCGAAGCTGTTCTTCGGCATCACCGCCGGCAACATGGATTCGATGGTCAACCGCTACACGGCAGACCGCAAGATCCGCTCCGACGACGCCTACACGCCGAACGCCGCCGCCGACCGCCGCCCCGACCGCGCCGTGATCGTGTACTCGCAGCGCGCCCGAGAAGCTTTCCCCGAGGTGCCGCTGGTGATCGGCAGCATCGAGGCCAGCTTGCGCCGCATCGCGCACTACGACTACTGGTCGGACAAGGTGCGGCGCTCGATCCTGCCCCACGCCAAGGCCGACCTGCTGCTCTTCGGCAATGCCGAACGGGCGCTGGTGGAAGTTGCCCACCGCCTGGCGCAAAGCGAAAAAATCGGCGACATCCGCGACCTGCGCGGCACGGCCTTCATGGTGCCTCACGGCTGGCTGCCGGGGCCGGAATGGACCGAGGCCGACTCGACCACCGTGGATACCCCCGGCGCCGTGCATGCCCATCCCGATCCTTATGCGATGGAAGCCGACAAGGTCCCAACAAAAGTCGGCGCTGGCGACACGGCGGTCGTGCGCGTCGTCAGCCGCGCCGAACGCCTGGCGCAACACAAAGCGGCGCGCGCACACACCGCGATCCGCCTGCCCTCCTTTGAACAGGTGCGCGACGATCCGGTGCTCTACGCCCACGCCTCGCGCACTTTCCATCTCGAATCGAATCCCGGCAACGCTCGCGCCCTGATCCAGGCCCATGGCGAGGGCGCGGGTGTACGTGACTTGTGGCTCAACCCGCCGCCATTGCCGTTAACCACCGAAGAAATGGACCACGTTTTCGGCCTGCCCTATGCCCGCGCGCCGCATCCGGCCTATGGCGACGCCAAGATCCCGGCCTGGGAAATGATCCGCTTCTCGATCAACATCATGCGCGGCTGTTTCGGCGGCTGCACCTTCTGCTCCATCACCGAGCATGAAGGCCGCATCATCCAGAGCCGCTCGGAAGCCTCGATCCTGCGCGAAGTCGAGGAGATCCGCGACAAGACCCCTGGCTTCACCGGCGTCATCTCCGACATCGGCGGGCCCACCGCCAACATGTACC
>JBIJDJ010000170.1:0-6560 GCA_044344175.1 Sulfuritalea sp. | reverse complement strand
GAACGGCGATTTACCGTTCCGCCAGCGCCGACTAAAGCGCGAGCTCCAGCCGCGCTCCGATCAGCCTGGCGTCTGGCGTGCCGCCCGCGCCGCCCGGATTGCGGATGTGCTGGACGCTGGGCTGGATCGCGAACCAGGGCGTGACGCTGTAGCGATAGGTGAGTTCCAGCGCGTCTTCGCTGTTCGCCGTTGCGGTTCCGCCGACTGCCTGCGCGCTGCGCCAGTTGCCGGAGAGCCGCGCGCGCGTCCCGGCCAGACCGACGATGTCGTCCGGCCGCGAGGCGAACGGACCTCTGAGATACAGGCCGAGGTTGAGCGTGTTCTTGATCGCCGTCGAGTCGCCGTCGGCGAAGGTGTAGCGGGCGAAGCCGGAAATGTAGCGGTCGCCGCCGTCGCCCAGGCGCAGCAGCGTGCGCTCGCCGAGCAGGTAGCCGCCCCGTGAGCGCTTCTGCCGTGCGGGACCGGCAATATTCCCGGCATCGATATTGGCCGTATCCAGTTGATCGGGACGCTGGATGCTGTAGCCCCAGACGCCCGCCGCCAGCTTGGCGTGCCCCCTGAACTTGTCGTTCCCCGCCTCGGGCAGCCAGCCGAGTTCGCCGATGGTGAAGCCGCCGTCGCCCCGGGCGAAGCGGATCGAGGTCCGCTTCGGGTGCGCCGGATCGTTCGGGATACCGTCGAGCACCGCGCTCATGGCGTAAAGCGCGGGCGCAATGGTCCACCGCGCACGGATGCCGAAGGCGGAGTTATTGAAGACCGACGGCGTGTTCGTCAGTGCGAGATCCGCCGGCGTGCCGTACTGGGGTCCGAGGAACACGCCCGCTGCATCCATGGTGAAGAACTCGGAGTCGATCGGGTAGAGGCCGGCCAGCACCGCCAGGCGCCCGTCGAGGAAGCTTTGCTGCAACCAGGCCTGAAACAGCCGCGTGGTGGCCGGTGCGCCGATCTCGATGTTGGTGACGCCCATCAGGGAGCCGACAAGGCGTGCGTTGGGGCCCCAGCCGGCATCGCTGATGACGTTGATCATGGCGCTGCCGCCTTGCCAGCCTGCCGCTTTTTCGAGATCCATTTTCAGTTTGAGATCGACGTGGCTGACGGTTTTGCTACCGTCCTTCAGCGCCCCGCGATTGCGCAGGGCATCGATCTTGATGCTGCCTTCGAAGAGGAATCCGCTTTTCATCGCCGCGCTGCGGCTACCGCTCCAGTCTCCGCTCAGGGTGTCTTGCGCAAAGTTGGGCACGGACTCTTCGTCGGCCAGCGCGGATGTTGAGATGGCGAGACAGGACAAGGCGACAAAAGCGGAGCGCCCCATGGCGGTATCGTTCTTCAGAGCGCCGGATAGTCCGTGTAGCCTTTGGCGCCGCCGCCATAGAAAGTGGCCGCATCCCATTGGTTGAGCGGCGCATCACTGCGCAGACGTTCGACCAGGTCAGGATTGGAGATGAAAGGCTTGCCTATCGCGATCAGGTCGGCGTGACCGCGCGCCAGAATTGCTTCGCATGCCGCACCGGTCTTGAAACCGCCGCAGGCGATGATTGCGCCATGGAAAGCGTCGCGCAGCGCCGGCATCATCGAGTGCCCCGCATCGTGAATCCAGTCCGTCGTCTGGCAGTAGATGTGCAGAAAGCCGATGCCGCGCTGATTCAGTTCGCGCGCCAGCCAGGGATAGGTCTTTAACGGCTCCGGGTCGACGACCATGCCGTTGCCCGGGCCATAAGGCGACTGACGTACGGCGATGCGCCGCGGGTCGACTTCGGCCGCTACCGCGTCAACGACTTCCAATAGCAGGCGGTAGCGATTGGCCAGCGAGCCGCCGTAGGCATCGTTGCGATTATTCACCAGCGGGCAGCGGAACTGATCGAGCAGGTAGCCGTTCGCGCCGTGAATCTCGACGCCGTCGAATCCGGCCTGCATGGCCAGTTTCGCGGCATGGGCGAACTCGCCGACGACACCGCGGATTTCCTGGAGGCTCAAGGCTTGTGGCTGGCCGCAATCGGCTTGCATGGGCTTGCCGTCCGGGCCGGGGATCATGGTTTGCGTCGCCGCCGGCTTGATGGACGGGCCTGCGGGCGCACTGCCATCGGCGTGCAGTGCGGCGTGCGCAACACGGCCGCAATGCCATAGCTGGGCAAACATTTTGCCGCCCTCTGCATGAACCGCATCGGTTACCCGTTTCCAGCCGGCGGCCTGCGCCTCGTTCCACAGCGCAGGCGTGTTCAGGTAGCCGCGTGCGCGATCGGACACCGGCACGCCCTCCGAGATGATCAGGCCGGCGCTGGCGCGCTGCCGGTAATACCAGGTGATCAGTTCGTTGGGCACGGCGTCCGCATGGTCGGCGCGGCAGCGGGTCATCGGCGCCATGGCGATGCGGTTGGCCAGCGTGAGGGCTGAATTGGCGTAGGAGTCGAAGAGCATGAGCGTTCCAGGGTGCGGGCAGAACGCGGATTCTACCCAAGTGACAGGTGATCGCTCCGCGGCTGCGTCGGGGGGGGGCGGTTGCCAATGGGATAGAATTTGAGAAGATCTCCAACCGGGAATTGCCGTGCCGCGGATTCCGTCCCTGCTGTTCCTGTTGTGCTGCTGGTCGTGCCACATCGGCGCCAGCTTTGCGGCGGTGCGCCTGGTGCCCGGCGTCGCTTCGTTTGCCCTGGCAACCCAGGTTTCGATATTCGAAGACCCGAGCGGCCGCCTGTCGCTGGCCGATGTTCAGCGCCGCGGCAACGAGTTCCGGCCCGCGCAGGTGCAGGGCGACGAGGCGATAAATTTCGGTTATTCATCTTCTGCCTGGTGGTTGCGCTTCGAGCTTGAGCCGGTCCCGGCGGCGCCGCGCGACTGGCTGCTGGAAGTGGCTTTTCCCACCCTGGATAACGTGGAATTCTTCGGCCCCGGCGGCGAGCGCCTGAGCACCGGCGATCGCCTGCCCTTCGCCCAGCGGCCACTGGCGCATCGCAACTTCGTGTTTCCCGTGCATCTGCTTGAAGCCGGCACCAGCACTGTCTGGTTGCGGATCGCATCCGAAGGCACGCTGACGGTTCCCTTGCGTTTGTGGCAGGGAGAGGCATTCTGGCAGGATTCGCATGCCAGCTATGCGGTGCTTTCGGTCTATTTCGGCATGTTGCTGGCGCTGGCGCTCTACAACCTGCTGCTATGGTTTTCGCTGCGCGATCATACTTATCTCACGTATGTCCTGTTCGCGACCAGCATGGCCCTCGGGCAGCTTTCTCTCAACGGGCTGGGCAACGAGTTTCTCTGGCCCGACTGGCCGGTGTGGGGCAACCTGGCCTTTACCATCGGTTTCGCCGCTGCCGGCCTCTTCGGAGCGCTGTTTACCCGTGGCTTTCTGGAGACGCGCCGCAATCTTCCGCGGCTCGACGGCGCCGTGATCGGCCTTGCCGCATTGTTTGCCGCCTGCATACTGGCGGCTCTGATTGCGCCGTATCGCCTGGCCGCCATCCTGACCTCCCTGACCGGCGTCACGTTTTCCGTGGTGGCGGTCGTGGCGGGCCTGCGCTGCTGGCGGGCCGGCCAGGCGGGCGCGCGGACCTTTCTGCTGGCGTGGACCGTGCTGCTGCTGGGCGTCGCGGTGGTCGGCCTGCGCAACTTGGACCTGCTGCCGACCACTTTCCTCAGTTTTTACGCCATGCAGATGGGATCGGCAATGGAAATGCTGCTGCTTTCCTTTGCCCTGGCAAACCGGATCAATGGTCTGCGGCGCGAGAAGGACGCGGCGCAGAGCGAGGCGCTGGCCACCAAGCAGCAACTGGTCGGGGCGCTGCAGCGCTCGGAGGCGAGTCTCGAACGCCGTGTGGCCGAGCGTACGGGGGAACTGGAGGAGGCCAACGCCCGACTGCGCGAGAACGAGCGCCAGTTGCAGGCACTGGCCCATACCGACACGCTGACGGGTCTTGCCAATCGTCTGCTGTTCGACGCACGTCTCGAGCAATCCATGCAGCATGCGCGGCGCAGTCACGGACAGATTGCCTTGCTGCTGGTCGATCTCGATCACTTCAAGCCGATCAACGACGGCTACGGCCACGCCATCGGCGACGAGGTGCTGCGCTGCACGGCGCAGCGCTTCCGCGCGGCGGTGCGCGAGGTTGACACCGTGGCGCGGCTCGGCGGCGACGAGTTCGCCGTCGTGCTGGCCGCGATCGGCGGCAGCGCCGATGCCGAACGCATGGCGGACAAGATCGTTGCCTGTCTGCGCGAGCCGATGCGCGTGCTCGGCTTGCCGCTGGAGATCACGGGCAGCGTGGGCGTTGCAATGTTTTCCGGGGGCGACCTGTCTCCGGCGGAACTGCTGCGTCGCGCGGACCAGGCGATGTACGCGGCGAAGGAAGCCGGACGCGGGTGCTACCGGGTGTTCTCGGGTTAACCCAGGCCGGCGTAAGCTGCGATCACATCGGGTGGCGCCTGTACCAGTTCGATCAGGACGCCTTCTCCGGCAATCGGAAACTGCTCGTTGGCCTTGGGGTGGAGAAAGGTGATGTCGAAGCCGGCGGCACCTTTGCGAATGCCTCCCGGAGCAAAGCGCACGCCCTGCGCGGTCAGCCATTCCACGGCTAGCGGCAGGTCATCGATCCAGAGCCCGATGTGGTTGAGCGGCGGTTCATGCACCGCCGGTTTTTTCGCCGGATCGAGCGGCTGCATCAGGTCGACTTCCACCTTGAAGGGGCCGCTGCCCATCTGCGTGATGTCCTCGTCCACGTTTTCCCTCTCGCTGACGTAATTGCCCGTCACGGCAAGGCCGAACATTTCGACCCAGAGCTTTTTCAGGCGCTCCTTGGAGGGGCCGCCGATGGCGATCTGCTGAATGCCGAGCACCCTGAAGGGGCGCACAACGGGGTGCTGCGTCATGGATGTGTCCTCAGAGAATCCGGAGATTGCGCGCCCTTCACGTCCTGCTTGCCATGACGACTACTTCTTTTCGAGGCTCTGGCGTATGCAGGCCAGCAGCTCATCTTCGTCGTAGGGTTTGCCCAGATAGTGATTCACGCCGATTTCCGCGGCGCGCTGGCGGTGCTTGTCGGCGGTTCGCGACGTGATCATGATGATCGGGATATGCTTCAGGCGCTTGTCGCCGCGGATATTGCGCGCCAGCTCGAAGCCGTCCATGCGCGGCATTTCGATGTCGAGCAGCATGACGTCGGGAATCACGTCGACCAGTTGCTCGAGCGCATCGACGCCATCCTTGGCGGTCAGCACATGATAGCCGTGGCGCGCCAGCAGCCGGCCGCTGATCTTGCGTACCGTGAGCGAATCGTCGACCACCATCACGGCAGCCGCAGCGGCGGGAGCAGCGGCAACGACAGGAGCCGCGGTGGAGGCGTCCTCCGCGGCAGCGGCCGTCTCCGTCGGGGCGACTTCTTCCTGCGCCGGGGTGGCGTGGGCGAGGGCGCGCGCGGTCAGTGCGACCGGGTTGATGATCAGCGCAACTTCGCCGTTGCCCAGCACCGTTGCCCCGGCCAGTCCCGGTACGCGCGCCAGTTGCGGCCCGACGGCCTTGACCACGACTTCCTGATTGCCGGAAAGGCTGTCGATTTCCAGCGCGACCCGTTCAGTCCCGCCCTTGACCAACAGTATCCAGTGCCGTCGCTGCTGTGGCGGGGTCGCATCTTTTTCGCCCAGCAACGCGGCCAGGTAGTGGTAGGGATAGCGAAGCCCCATCCACTCGGTGCTGCCTGTGGCGCGTATCTTTGCCGCGGCTTCGGGTTTGTGCTCGTTGGCCTGCTCGATCATCGAAGACGGAATTGCATAGCGTCGATTGCCGGCCGTGACCAGCACGGCCTGCGTGACTGCCAGCGTCAGCGGCAGGTAGACGCGGAATGTGGCGCCGCGCCCGGTGACGGAAGAAATTTCGATGCGGCCGCCGAGACTGGCCGTCTCGTTCTTCACCACATCCATGCCGACGCCCCGGCCGGCCAGCGTCGTGACTTCCTTGGCGGTGGAGAACCCGGCTTGCAGGACCAGTTGTGCCAGGGTTGCTTCGTCGGTTTTTGCGTCGGCTGCAATCAGGCCGTGTTCGATGGCGCGGCTCCGTATGCGCTCAAAGTCGAGGCCGGCACCGTCATCGGCGATGGCCACCACGATTTCATTGCCTTCCTGCGCCAGTGAAAGTGTTATCTGGCCGATTGCTTCCTTGCCGGTCGCGGTGCGCGTGGCCGTGTCTTCCAGGCCATGGGCAACACTGTTGCGCAGCATGTGCTCGAGCGGGCCGGCCATCTTGTCCAGTACCGAGCGGTCGAGCTCGGTCTGGCCGTGGCGGATGTCCAGGTTGGCGCGCTTGCCGGTGTCCTTGGCCGCCTGCCGCACCACGCGATGCAGGCGTTCAGCCAGGCTTTCGAAGGGCACCATGCGCACGCCCATCAGGCGTTGCGACAGTTCGCGGGAGAGGCGCGCCTGCGCAACCAGGGCCGCGTTCGCCTGGTCGAGATTGCGCATCAGGGTCTGCTGCACGGTAGCGACGTCGTTCACGCTTTCCGCCATCATCCGCGCCACTTCCTGGAAGCGGGTGAAGCGGTCGAACTCGAGCGGGTCGAACTCCTGCGAGCGCTCGCTGG
>JBIJDJ010000169.1:0-6565 GCA_044344175.1 Sulfuritalea sp. | reverse complement strand
GATTTCGGCATCGCTGTGTTCCAGCACGTAGCTCAATTGCGCCGGTTGGGCCAGCAGGTTGAGCGGCGTGACGCAGTAGCCGCCGTACATGGCGCCGATGAACAGGCGGCAGGTCTGGTAGCCGTTGTGCATCAGCAGGGCCACTTTGGCACCGGGCCGTATCCCTGCACCCTGCAGCCAGGACGCCAGATGCTGCGAGGCGGATCGCAGTTCGCCGAAGCTCAGGGCAAGGCCAGTTTCGGGAGCGATCAGATAGGTCGAGTCGGGACGCAGTTCCGCCTGATGGTCGACATGGGCGCGGATCGTGCGCAGCATCGCTACTTTCCGTACTTGCGGAAATGCTCGCCGAAGATTTCCTCTAGCGCCGGTTCGCGGGGAGCGATCTTGCGCGAGATGCGCGTGATGTTGAGGTAATGGCGGTAGTTCATGTTGTCGGAGAAATTGTTGCGTCCCCAGGTGCCGCAGCCCATCGACAGCGAGAACGGCAGGCCGTTGTCGAAGCTGCCTCCGGTGGCGTAGCAATGGATCTGGTTCACGATCACGCGCGAGACCGGCAGTTCGAGGCCGAGGCGCAGGATATGCGCGTCGTCGGCGCTGTGGATGCTGACCGAATGCCCTGCGCCCTGGTAGGCGTAGATGTCGGCGACGATGCGGCAGACATGGTCGAAGTCGCGCGCCCGGTACACGGTGAGGACCGGTGACAACTTTTCGCCGGAGAAGGGGTAGTCCGGTCCGGCGCCGGTTTCTTCGACCATCAGGAAGCGTGCGCTGCGCAAGGCTTCGCGCTCCAGCCCGGCCAGGCCGGCGATGCGCGGCGCGTCCTGCGCCGTCACCGCCGCGGCCAGCTTGCCGTGGGGCCACATCACGGCCTGCAGCTTCGCCTTCTCTTCCGCGGAAAGCAGAACGCCGCCGGCGGCGGCCAGGGCGAACATGGCGCCGGAATACACGGCTTCGAGGATCACCACGCTGTTCTCCGAGGAGCAGCTGGTGGCGTTGTCGAAGGTCTTGGAGCGGGCGATCGCCGCTGCCGCGTCCGCCAGGTTGGCCGAGTCGTCGATGATGCTGGCGACATTGCCGGCGCCGACGCCGAAGGCCGGCGTGCCGCTGGCGTAGGCGGCGCGCACGTTCGCCTGCGACCCGGTCGCCACCACCAGGTCGGACTGGCGCATCAGGGCGTGTGTCGCATCCTTGGTGATCGGATCGGGCAGCATCTGCACCAGTCCCCGCGGCGCGCCGACCTTGTCGAGTTCGGCATTGACGTAGCGAAGCAGCGCGGCGCAGCTGGAAGCACCTTTCGGCGAGGGCGCGACGATGACGGCATTGCGCCCCTTGAGCGCATTGATGATCTTGTTGGCCGGGGTCGCGCCGGGGTTCGTGGACGGCGTGATGGCCGCCACCACGCCCACCGGGCGGGCGATCTCGACAATGCCCAGTTCCGGGTATTCGGCGATGACCCCGACGCTCTTCGCGCCCTTGAGATCGCGCAGCAGGCCCAGGGTCTTGCGATGGTTCTTGGTGATCTTGTCCGCGACCACGCCAAGGCCCGTGTCGCGTACCGCCATATCGGCCAGGGCACGGTTGTGCTCGGGATGCATGATGGCCCAGCCGGCGGCCGTGACCACGGCGTCGACAGCCGCCTGGTCCCAGGCTTCGTACTGACGCTGGGCAACTCGCGCGGCCTCAATCAGCGGGGTGACTATCTTGTCCATGCAAATGCTGCCTTTCTGCCGCTAGGTTCCGCTGCGCTTGGTTCGTTCGCGCAGTTGTCGTTGAATCGGATACACCAGTGCGACCACCGCCAGCACCATGACTGTGGCGCTGATCGGCCGCCCCATCAGTACAGTCCAGTCGTTGCCGTTGCTCACCATCATGGTCATGAAGGAACTTTCTGCCAGCGGCCCGAGGATGACGCCCAGCACCATCGGTGCAATGGGGAATTTGAATTTCTCGAACAGGTAGCCGAGGATGCCGAAGGCCGTGATGACATAGAGGTCGGACAGGTTGTTGCGTGCGGCGAAGGCACCGATGAAGCAGAACAGCACGACAAAGGCCGAAACAACCGCCTCGGGCATTTCGAGCACCTTGACCAGGGGCTTGATGGCGAAGTAGCCGAGGATGCACATGCCGATGACGCCGAGGAAGATCGAGGCGAACACGGCATAGACGAAGGGCCCCGAGGTGACGAAGACCTGCGGTCCCGGCTGCATGCCGTGCAGCAGGAAGGCGCCGAGGATGATGGCGGTGGCGCCGCTGCCGGGGATGCCCATGGTCAGCAACGGGATCATCGCGCCGCCGACCGACGAGGTCGCCGCCGTCTGCGGCGCGACGATGCCTTCGGCGATGCCGCTGCCGAGCTCCTTGCCGCGCTTGCCGTACTGGCCCTCGGCGCCATAGGCGACGAAGGAGGCGACGGTGGCGCCGGCACCCGGAATGATGCCGACGATGATGCCGATCAGCGAACTACGCAGGAAAGTCATCTTGAGCTTGCCCATTTCGGCCAGCGTCGGAAACTCGGTGTTGATGCGACGATCGGTATCCGTCGTCGTGCCGTCCCCGGCGAAGCCCTTTTCCAACCGGGTGAATACCTCGCCCAGGCCATAGGCGCCGACCATCACCAACAGGTACTCGATGCCGTCCTGGAGGAAGGGCACGCCGAAGGCAAAGCGCTCGGCGCCGTAGATCGAGTCGACGCCGACGGTGGCGATCAGCAGGCCCAGCATCAGGCTGATGGCGGCGTTGGTGATCGAACCGCCGCCGAGCGACACCACGCTGGCGAGACCGAAAATGATGATGGCGAAATACTCGGGCGAGGAGAAGGTCAGCGCGAACTTCGCCACCGGTCCCGACAACAGCACCATGACCGCGGTCGTCACCAGGCCGCCGCCCAGCGCGGCGAACAGCGTCCAGCCCAGCGCCTTGGCCGGCTGGCCCTTGCGCGCCATGGTGTAGCCGTCCCACAGCAGGGGGACGTCTATCGGCTCGCCCGGAATGCGGAACAGGATGGCGGTGAAGGCGCCGCCGTAGGTCCCGGATACGTACATCGCCGTCAGCAGGATGATGGCCGGCAGCAGTTCCATGGTGTAGGTGAAGGGCAGCGCCAGGACCACACCCATCACCAGGGTCAGGCCGGGCAGCACGGCGACCAGCATCCCCAGCACCAGGCCGATGAACAGCACCAGCAGGTTGGCCGGTTGCAGCACCTGCAGGAAGCCGTTGCCGAGATGGATCAGGGCGTCCATCAATGCACCCCCATGGTCTTGAGCAGCCAGAGCGATACGGCCGAGAAGGGTTCGACCCCCAGCGGCAGCGAGACGTAGACAACCTTCATGAAGATGAACATCAGCCCCAGCGAACCCAGCACGCTGGAAATGGCGATGACTCCCCAGCGCCGGTAGCGGCCGATCGCCATGAACAGAACGAGATAGACGATCGTGGCGAGGAAAAAGCCGAGCTTGTCGATGGTGACGACATAGATGATGGTGAGGATGATGCCGCCGGCAAGCAGCAGGGGGTAGCTGCGCAGGTTTTCCTCGCCTTCGGTCGCCCCGCTGTCCTTCATGAACTTTTCGAGCAGGCCGGCGGCGGTGAAGGTTTCGCCGATCAGCAGGTTCTTGATGATTTCATACACGCAGATCCCGCCCAGCAGCACCAGGATGGACTTGGGCCAGAAATCCGGCCCGATCCGTCCCGGAGCCGCCGGAAATTCGATGCGGCCGGCCATCTGGTAAAGATACATCGCAGCCAGTTGCACCACGATGTAGGGCGAGGCGCGCAGCAAGCGGTTCAGCATGGCGATTCCCGTTCCGGTCCGGTGCAGGCGGTCTTACTTCTTGGGGCTGAATTTCTGCATGGTGTCGACCTCGCCTGCAATGAAGCTCTGTGCTTCAGCGGCAGGCAGGAAGCTGTCCTTGCGCGCCAGCGACTCCTTGAGGAAGGCCACGTACTCGGGCGACTTCGCCGCGCGGGCAATGGCGTCGGCCACCAGCTTGACGCGCTGCGGGTCGGTACCGGCCTTCATCACCAGCGAGCGGAACTGCGGCAGGTAGATTTCGAGGCCGGCCTCCTTCGACGAGGGAACATCCGGGAACTCCTCCATGCGTTCCTCGCCGAAGAAGATCAGCGGCCGCATCTGCTTGCTGCCGAGGAAGCTGCCGATGTCGCCCGCCTGCTCGAACAGCAGGTCGGCGTGGCCGCCGAGAATGGAACTGTAGCGCTCGCCGGGGCTGGCGAAAGGTACGCCGATCATCTTGATGCCCTTGCCGGCGAGAAAGTTGATCGTCAGGTCGTCGGCGCTGCCGAAGCCGAGGATCGCCACCTTGAGCGTGCCCGGCTTGGCCTTGGCCTCGGCGACCACATCACTCCAGGTCTTGAAGCGGCTGTCCTGCTTGACGAACAGGCCCGACGGCTGGCGGATGGCGATGGCCAGCGGCGTGACATCGGCCAGCTTCCAGCGCGCACCACCCGCCACCAGCGTGGCTGCGGTGTCGCCGATCAGGATGGCCATGGAATAGCCGTCGGCTTGCCCGCTGAGGAGCTTGGTCATGCCGGTATTGCCGGTGGCTCCCGGCACGTTGATCACCGGAAACGAGGTCTTCAAGTCGGCCTCGAGCAGCTTGCCCAGCTTGCGCGCCAACTGGTCGGCGCCGCCGCCGGGGCCCCAGGGCACGATGAATTCGATCGGGCGCTGCGGGTATTTTTCCTGGCCGATGGCACCGGTGGCAGCGAATAGCGCTGCAAGGAAAAACAGGACTTCACGGAACAGTTTCTGGGTAGCACGTTGCATGGTGGTCTCCTCGTGTCGTTGTTCTGGATCTGTGCGTTGCGATGGCCTTCTGGCGGGCCGGTAAACGAAACAGCGCGAAACAAGGCCTTTCGTTTTTGTGGAATATACGCGCCCCGGTCGGAAATTTACAACAAAAAATCCAATTAACGAGAAAAATGCTTCCATTTTTTAATAGAAATGGATTCTGTGGCATGTCCTCCCTGTATACTGATTCCGTCGCAATCCTGTGGAATCAAGCTTTCATGACCGAAGCCAGCAATTCGTCGGCCGCCGCCTTGAGGGCTTTCGCCATCATGGAAATCGTGACGCGCACGGAACGTCCGGTGGCCCTGTCCGAGATCGTCGAACAATCCGGCCTGCCGGCCGCGACGGCTTTCCGCATCCTGTCGATGCTCGAAGAGGCCGGCCTGTTGCAGCGCGAACCGACCGGCAAGACTTACGGCGTCGGACACCGCCTGGCGCGTTTCGGCCTGGACCTGATGACCAACAACTCGGTTCGTGCCGAACGCCGCGTCATCCTGCGCCACCTGGTCGACGAGATCGGCGAGACCTGCAACCTGGCGATGTTCGGCGGTGACGAGATTGTTTACATCGACCGCATCGAGACGGACTGGTCGCTCAAGGCCGACCTCAAGCCCGGGTCCCGCGTGCCGCTGCACTGCACGTCGAGCGGCAAGTTGTTCCTCAGTCAGATGCCGAAGGCCAAGCGGCGGCGGATTCTCGAATCCCTGAGCTTCAAGCGCTACACGGACAACACGATCACCGATATCGCGACCATAGAGGAACAACTGGAGCACATCGCCGTCACCCGGGTCGGCGTAAACAACGAGGAACTCCAGGCCGGCGTGATCGGTGTCGCGGTGCCGGTGACCGATGCCTGCGGACGCATGATCGCCAGCGTCGCCTTGCAGGCGCCGGTGGCGCGCCTGCCGCTTGTGCGTGCGCTGGACTTCGTGCCTGTCCTGCAACGCGCTGCCAGGGCCATGGCACAGACCTTCGAGAACGGCGACTAAGGGACCTCGCGCATCAAGCGGGCCAGTTCGAAGAGCAGCGCGTTGTCCAGCCCTTTCGAAAAGTCGGCGCTGACGCTACGGCGATAGAAGGGGCTCAGGTCCAGCCCGATGCCTAGGCCGATGATCTCGACCGCTCCCTCGCGCTCGCGGCGCGCAACGACCTCGCGCAAGTGCCGGTCGAGGTAGAAGGCGTCGTTGGCCAGCGTGGTGGCGCTGTCCATCGGGCAACCGTCGGACACCACGATCAGGATGCGGCGCCCGGCGTCCTGTGCCAGCAGGCGTTGGCAGGCCCAGTCCACGGCCTCACCGTCGATCCCCTCGCGGAACAGGTCGGCCTTGAGCAGTGCGGCGATGCCGGCGCGCGAGCGGCGCCAGCTGTGCGCGGCCTCCTTGAACACCAGGTGGCAGCTTTCGTTGAGGCGCCCCGGTGCCGGCGGGCGGCCCCGGGCCATCCACTCGCGATAGGGGCGCCCGCCGTTCCAGGCGCCGGTGGTGAAACCGAGCACCTCGCAATCGACGCCGACCATGTCCAGGCTGCGGGCGAGGCTGTCGACCAGCGCCGCCACCGGTTCCATCAGCCCCTTCATCGAACCCGAGCAATCGACCAGCAGCGTGACCGCGGCATCGGCCACGGCCCTGGTGCGCTCGCGCTTGAACACGCGGCTCTCGGCCGGCGAACTCACCAGTTGCGCCAGGCGGCGGCCGTCGATGCGGCCGTCCTCCTCGCCGAACAGCCAGTCGTCGCGCTGCGGCCGGGCCAAGATGGCGC
>JBIJDJ010000182.1:0-6018 GCA_044344175.1 Sulfuritalea sp. | reverse complement strand
GGCGCTGGCCAATTCCTTCAACACCAACCTGCTGATCCGCGCCGCCGACGTCTGCCTCAAGGAGCGCCGCAAGATGGTGCTGATGCTGCGCGAGACGCCGCTGCATCTCGGACACCTGCGCCTGATGAGTCAGGTCACGGAAGCCGGCGCGGTGCTGGTGCCGCCGCTGCCGGCCTTCTACCACCGGCCGAAGACGCTGGAGGACATCATCGATCAGTCGGTCAACAAGGCGCTCGACCAGTTCGATCTCGGCATCGAGCTTAACCTCTTCAAGCGCTGGACCGGCAACGAAGAGCGCGAGAAGGCCAAGTCATCCTGATGAACACCGGCGCCGTGACACTGGCAGGCCACCTCTGCAGCGGGCTCGGCGAGGGCGCCGGCTTCACTTCACTGGACTGGGTCGAACACCAGCTTCGCGACAAGTTGGGCTTCCGGCCCTATCCCGGCACCGTCAATTTGAGCCTCGCCGGCCACGACTGGGACATGGCACGCGATGCGATGCTGGCGGCTGCCGGCCTCGCCATTGATCCGCCGCCGGGATTTTGCGCCGCCAAATGCTTTGCCGTGCTCATCGATGACAGCATCGAGGGCGCGGCAATCCTTCCGGAAGTCGAAGGCTACCCGGCGGACAAACTGGAAATCGTCGCCCCGATCGCCGTGCGCCGGGAACTGCGCCTGAATGACGGCGACCGCGTCACCCTGCGTTTGCAGATCGCATGAGCGCCACGCACGGCCGCCCGAAGGGGCGCAAGACACGAGCCGGAGCCGCGCAGCGGCGAACCATCGTCACCCCCTCCCGCGGGGGCGCAGGCAGGGTTTCGCGGAGCACCGCTCCGCGCTGCCGGAGCCGGCTGGCTGTGCAAAGCCAGCCGTGGAACGGGGCTGGGGGGAGGGTAGTCCAATGAGCGCAGCCTTTTGCAGCCGCTGTGCGACACCCATGGCCCCGGCCATGCTCGGCGGCAAGGAGCGCAGCCGTTGCCCCGCCTGCGGTTTCGTCCTCTGGCGCAATCCGGCGCCGGTCGGCATGGCCCTGATCGAACACGAGGGCTGCCTCGTTCTGATACGCCGCGGCGAGGCGCCGCTGGCCGATTACTGGGCGCCGCCTGCAGGCTACGTGGAATGTGGCGAATCGGTACCGGAGGCGGTGTGCCGCGAGGCACAGGAAGAATGCGGGCTACAGATCGAACTCGACGGCCTGCTCGGCATCTATTCGCAGGCCGATGTCGATGTCCTGATCATCGCCTATGGCGCCCGGTCCTGCGGCGGCACCCTGCGCGCCGGCGACGATGCCAGCGATGCGCGCCTGTTTGCCGCACAGGAACCGCTGCCGCAGGAGCCGCCGACCAACGGCAGCGCCATCGACCTATGGTTTTACAACGTTGTCACGTGCACGATCGCGCAGTGGCGCGATGCATATGGAAATAACCATAACCCAAGGAGAACCGCACCATGATAGGCAACATCACCCCCACCCTGCCGGAAAAACTCGTCGGCTATCTGCATCCCGGCGCGCCTGCCCTGCTGCTGAGCAGCGGCGCCGACGGCTATTCCACGTCCGCCTACACCTGGGCGCTCGGTCTCGATGACAAGCGCCTGCGCTTCGCCGTCGACGTCGGCGGCTCGTCGATGGCCAACCTGCAGCGCAGCGGCCAGGCGTCGATCCAGATCATCGGCCCGGGCGACGTGAGCTTTCTCGTCAAGGGCAAGTCGCGCCTGATCAAGGAACGCATCGACGCCGCGGCGCCCTATTCGATCATGCTCTGGGAAATGGACGTGATGGGCGCCAAGGACCAGTCATGGACCGGCGTCAGTACCACCGCGCTGATGTATGAGTGGCCCGCCCAGCAGCGCGAAGCCATGCTGAAAATGGAGCAGGCGGTGTACGCGGAAATGCGCAACGCCGCCGGCTGACGGCATTCATTCGCGACCGCCGCATGACGCCGCAGACTCCCGCCGACACGGTCGTCTATGCCATCGGCGACATCCATGGCCGGCTCGACCTGCTGGACCGCATTCAGCGGCAGATTGCCGATGACGCCATGCAGCGCGAGGCGAGCCGCCGGCAGGTGGTCTACCTCGGCGATTACGTCAGCCGCGGTCCGGACTCGGCGGGCGTGGTGGACCGCGTGCGCGAATGGTTACCGGAGGGTTTCGAGCGCATTACGCTCAAGGGCAACCACGAAGATCTGCTGCTGCGCTTCCTCGACGGCGAGATCGACACCGGCCGCCACTGGCTGGACTACGGCGGGCTCGAAGCCATGAGTGCCTATGGCGTCGCCATCGCCGACCGGAATGCCCGTGACGATGCCAGCGTGATCGCCCTGGGCGAGGACCTGGCCGCGCGGATTCCGGCGTCGCATCTGGAGTTTTTTCGTGCATTGCAGACCCGTCACCGTAGCGGCGACTACTTCTTCGTCCATGGCGGCGTGAGGCCCGGGGTGCCGCTCGAGGAACAGAAAGATCGCGACTGCCTGTGGATCCGCAAGACCTTCCTCAACTCGGGTGCCGACCATGGCGCCATCGTGGTGCACGGGCACAGCATCAGCGACGAACCAGAACTACGCCACAACCGTATCGGCATCGATACCGGCGCCTACCGCAGCAATGTGCTCACCTGCCTGGTGCTCGCTGGCGCGACCCGCAGCTTCCTGCAAACGGCAAGCCCTGATTGACTGGAGACAAAAGTCGGCGCTGGCGCCACGGCGATCTTTATCGGCACTTTATGATTGATAACAAATGATTTGACTTCAATCTTTATTGTGTTTATTCTGAGTCGTCAGTAGGGTTATTTAGTATTGATTTAATTAGGGTTAAACAAAAAGCACGCGGCTCCGAACTGCGGCGGAATTCGAGAAAGGGAGCAATCTCGTGACAGTCAATAGTGTTTCGCTGGTCATCGCCGGCGGCTGAAACAACGCGCAACTCCATACCAGTCCCACCCAATCACGGAAAAACGCATATGACCTACTTCGACGAAGCGACCGAAACCCTGCCACGCGAGCAACTCGCGGCGCTGCAGGTGAACAAGCTACAGGCGATGATGACCGAACTGTGGGGCCGCAACGGCTTCTATACCGCCAAGTGGAAGGCGGCAGGCGTGTCGCCCGCCGACATCAAGTCGCTCGACGACCTTGCCAAACTGCCCTTCACCAAGAAAGGCGAGTTGATGGATGACCAGGCCGCGCACGGTCCCTTCGGCAGCAACCTGACCTATCCGGTGGAAGCCTACGTGCGCATGCACCAAACCTCGGGCACCACCGGCGTCCCACTGAAAGTGATGGACACCCATGAGTCCTGGGACTGGTGGGGGCGCTGCTGGGGCTACGTGCTGGCCGGCGCCGGCGTCACGTCCTCCGACCGCCTGTTCATGGCCTTCGCCTTCGGCCCTTTCATCGGCTTCTGGGCGGCGGTCGAAGGCGCGCGCAAGATCGGCGCGGTGATGATTCCAGGCGGCGGGCGCGACTCGCAACAACGCCTGGAACTGATGCGCGAAACGGGAACTACGGTGCTCTGCTGCACGCCTACCTATGCCCTGCGCCTGGCCGAAGTGGCCCACGAAATCGGCTTCGACATCAGCAGCATTCCGATGAAGGCCACGGTGCATGCCGGCGAACCGGGCGCCAACATACCGGCAACCAAGCAGCGCATCGAGAACGTATGGACCGCCAAGTGTTTCGACCATGCCGGCGCCTCGGAAGTCGGCGCCCATTCCTTCGAATGCCATGTCCAGCCGGGCGGCACCCACCTGATCGAAAGCGAATACATCGCCGAAGTGATCGATCCCGTGACCAGCGAAGCCGTGACAACGGGAGAGCGCGGCGAACTGGTGATCACCAATCTGGGGCGCTGGGGCTTCCCGGTGATCCGCTACCGCACCGGCGACCTGGTGCGCGTGAACCTCGACCGCTGCGAATGCGGCCGCACCTCCCTGCGCTTCGAGGGCGGCATCCTCGGCCGCGCCGACGACATGGTCACGGTACGCGGCGTCAATGTCTTTCCGGCCGGCGTGGAGAACATCATCCGCAAGTTTGCCGAAGTGGACGAATTTCGCATCACGGTGAACAAGGTCAAGCAGATGGACGAGATGGACATCGAAGTAGAGCTTTGCGAGGGCGCCGATCCAGAGGTGGTGCATGAGATTGCGATCAAGCTGGATTCCATGCTGGCCTTCCGCCCGCGCGTGCATCACGTCGCGCGCAATGCCCTGCCGCGCTTCGAGATGAAGGCCAAACGCTTTCATGTAAAGCTCGATTGACCAGCCGCCGCCGGCGGCGGTGAGGCGGACCGCCAATCCCAATAGTCGGCGTCGGCGGTACGGCGATCAGGGCTAGCCTGCGGGCGTAGCGGCCCTCTCAAAATGCACCGGTGCGGTTTTGGTGGAATTCCCACTATTTGACTCAGGGTATTTGGCGCAGCCATAATCCGCCTGCGGGTGCTTTCGCTCGCCGACCTCCACAAACCGACCAGGCCACGCCATGTCCGCCACCCCCGATCCCAGTAATAAATCCGCCATCGACTACGGCTTGCTGCCGGGCCTCGTCGGCTACCAGTTGCGCATGGCGCAGATTGCCCTGTTCCGCGACTTTGCCCAGGGCCCCGGCGGCGAGGACGTCACGCCCGGCCTGTTCGGCGTGCTGGTCATCATCGAAGCCAATCCCGACCTCAAGCAAAGCGAACTGGCCCGCGCCACGCACCTGGATCGCTCGACGGTTGTCACCGTTATCGACAATCTGGAGCGGCGCGGCCTCGTGGAACGCCGCGTCGCCCTGCACGACCGCCGTTCCAACGCGATCCGCCTCACGGATGCCGGAACCGCCCTGCTGCGCAAGCTGAAACGCCAGGTCAACCAGCACGAAAAGCGTCTGCTGCAGAATTTCAGTGCGACGGAACGCGAAACCTTCCTCGCCCTGCTGAAAAAAGTCTTCCCCGAACACCGCTGAACCCTCGGGTGCGCCTAGTAACCATCATTTCAGGTGGTTGAGGCCTGAAGCCGCGCCGTACCGCCGCGCCGGCGAAGCCGCATCGCATTCGTTTGGGCTATGATGAACGGGCTGACAGAAAAGCGCAGCTTGATTACTCATCTACCGGAGGTGACCATGGCAAAGAAAGCGAAAAACGATAATCCCGTCTACAAGATCGTGGAGGTTGTAGGCTCCAGCACAACGTCATGGGAAGATGCGGCGCGCGCGGCAGTCGAATCCGCCGCCAAGACCTTGCGTGACCTGCGCGTGGCCGAGATTACCAAGCTGGACATGAAAATCGACGACGGCAAGGTAGTCGCCTACCGTGCCCGCGTCTCGATGTCCTTCAAGTACGAAGACTGACGCCGCACGCACACGATTCCGGTCGTGCCAACGGGGACTGCGGTCCCCGTTTTCTCTGACAGGCTCAAAGCAGCGCCGGCTACGCCAGCACCGACTTTTGGACACGACCAGTGCCACAATAAGCAAAAGCCGAACCCGAGTCCTTATCATTCACCCTAACAAAAGGAGGCAGACTGTGATCAAAGTCAGCGTGATGTACCCAAACACCCCCGGGGCACGATTCGACCACGACTACTATCGCGACAAACATATGCCGCTGGTAAAGAGCAGGATGGGCGAGAACTGCAAGTACTACACGGTCGACAAGGGGCTTGCCGGCGGAGCGCCGGGCGCTCCCGCTACCTACATTGGCATGTGTCATATCTTCTGCGAGTCAGTCGAAGCCTTTCAAGCCGGCTTTGGTCCGCACGAGCAAGAACTGATGGCTGACATCCCAAATTACACCGACCAGGCACCGGTGATTCAGCTCAGCGAAGTTGTGGTGGGTTGAGGCTGCCATTCGCCGTTGGCGCGAATGGCCGCTTTCCAACCCCGCGGCCGTCGGCATCGACTTTTGGTCTGGCGACGGTCACGCAGATGACTCGAGCCGCTGTCCCGGTTGCAGAAACTGCCGCACCGGAACGCCGATCAGTGCGGGCTTGCCTGCGTCCGGCGCACCGGTGATGCCGACCGCGCGCGCGACCCGGTTGCTTCG
>JBIJDJ010000028.1:0-21387 GCA_044344175.1 Sulfuritalea sp. | reverse complement strand
GTGTCGAACCATTCGTCGGCGTTCGCCGTGGTGCTGTCGTTCAGCCAATGGCTGCGCTTGTTCTTGGTCGCCGGGTTGATGACGCCGGCAATATGCCCCGAGGCGCCCAGCACGAAGGTGGTGTCGCCGCCGAGCAGGCCGCGGCTCTGGTAGGCCGACTTCCAGGGCACGATGTGGTCTTCGCGGCTGGCATAGACGAAAGTCGGCATGTCGACGCGGCCGAGGTCGGCCTTGACGCCGCACATTTCCAGCTTGCCGGGCACGCGCAGGTTGTTTTCCAGATACATGTTGCGCAGGTACCAGGCGAGGAAGGGGCCGGGCAGATTGGTCGCGTCCGAATTCCAGTAGAGCAGGTCGAAGGCCGGCGGCTTGTTGCCCTTGAGGTAGTTGCCCACCACGTATTGCCAGATCAGGTCGTTGGCGCGCAAGGCGGAAAACACCTGCGCCAGTTCGCTCCCCTTGAGCAGGCCGCCCTTGCCGATGGTGGCTTCGCGGAGCTGCACCGCTTTTTCGTCTACCAGGCAGCCGATTTCGCCGGAATCGGCAAAATCCAGCAGCGTGGTCAGCAGTGTCAGGGATGCCACCGGGTTCTCGCCCCGACTGCCGGCCACGGCCAGGGCCGAACCGAGGATGGTGCCGCCGACGCAGAAGCCCAGCGCGTTGATCTGCTCCATCTTCGAGATGTCCTGCACCACCTTGATCGCCTGCAGCGCGCCGCGCTCGATGTAGTCGTCCCAAGTCAGGTGGCCGAGATCGGCCTGCACGTTCTTCCACGATACGAGGAACACCGTGTTGCCCTGCTCGACGGCATAGCGCACCACGGAATTCTCCGGCTGCAGATCGAGGATGTAGTACTTGTTGATGCAGGGCGGCACCATCAGGAAGGGCCGCGCCGCGACTTTCTCGGTCTGCGGCGAATACTGCAGCAGCTGCATCAGTTCGTTTTCGAACACCACCGCGCCCGGAGTGGCCGCCAGGTTGCGACCCACCTCGAAGGCAGTGTCGTCGCTCATCGAGATGCGGCCCTTTTCCAGGTCGGAAAGGAGGTTCTGGATGCCCTGCTGGATGCTCTCGCCCTTGGTTTCGAGCGCCTTCTGGAGGAATTCGGGGTTGGTGGCGAGGAAGTTCGACGGCGCCATCGCGTCGACCATCTGTCGCGTCATGAAGCGCATGCGGGTCTTCGCCTGTCCGTCGGCCACCGGCGCCGCCTCGGCCATGCGTTTCATGTATTCGGAGTTGATCAGGTAGGCCTGGCGCAGATAATCGTAAACCGGGCTCTCGCTCCAGGACGGATGATCGAAACGCTTGTCGCCCGGCTCCGGACCGACGATCTGCGGGGCCGGCTGATCGGGAGCCTTGCCCAGCATGCCCTGCCAGAGTTGCGCGTGACGCCCCATCCATTCCTGTTGCAGTGCCTTGAGCGCCTCGGTTTCCGGAGTCCACGCCGCCGGATTCAAGCCGCCGGGTACCGCCGGCGCCTGCTGTTGGGCAAGAAACTGGCTAAACCCTTGGGCCATGGCGTTTCCCGCCTGTAGCATAGCTTGCATTGCGGCATTCTGATCGGGGGGAGAAGACATCCAAGGCTCCTGAAAAACGGGCTTTATTTTGCACTGCACAATAAACGGTGTCAAGCAAGACGCTCGCTACGGCTTGTCCGTAAAATGCACAAACTTCCATTCATACGAGAGACCACCCGTAGCGAATGAAATACACGAAAGGCGAATTGATGGCCCGCCCCTCCCATCCTCTTCGAGGCCCACGGCTGGCTTTGCACAGCCAGCCGGCTACGGCGGCGCAGCGCATGCGCTGCGAAACCCCGCCTCGCCCCCTCACGGGGAGGCTTCTGCTCAGTTCGCTTCGCTCGACTATCACCAGTCGCTTCGAACGAGTTATTTCACGTTAATGTATGTAATTGCAATCGGGTGGCTCTACGTTACCCTGCTGATGGCGGCCACCGAGGCGAATCTTACCGCTGGTGTGCTTACATTTACCTTATACGGAGCAGCACCTCTGGCGCTTTTTTTGTGGCTGTTCGGCACGCCACAACGCAGGCGCAACCTACGCGCCGCTGACCATCGTACGGCGCACGGCGCTCAAGCGGCCCTACCCCGCGAGGTGATCAACGACGTGGTGGGTAAGGACGATGGTGGCGATGCCCATCGCGATCAATAGCACCTGCTGCATCGTGGCGCGAATTTCAGTGCGCTTGTGCAGACCCGGAATCAGGTCGGCGACGGCAACGTAGATCATGCTCGCCGCGGCCAGCGCCAGCAGGACCGGCACCGCGCTTTGCACCTGGCCCAGTGCGACATAGGCCAGCAGGGCACCCACCAGTGTCGCCAGGCTCGACAGAAGGTTGAAGGCCAGCGCGCGGCCCTTGCTGTAGCCCGAATGCAGCAGGATCACGAAGTCGCCCACCTCCTGCGGGATCTCGTGCGCGATGATGGCCAGTGCGGTGACAATGCCCAGGCGCACATCCTCCATGAAAGCCGCCGCGATCAGCACACCATCGACAAAGTTGTGGAAGGTGTCGCCGACCAGGATCATCAGTCCGCTGCGGCCATGGTCGTGCTCATGCCCGTGACTGTGCACCAGCGGCTCGTGTCCTTCGCAGGCCTCGATGTGGCAATGGCGCCAGAGCACCAGCTTTTCCAGCACGAAGAACGCCAGAATGCCGCCGAGCACCGTCGCCGTGGTGGTCGAGGCATCGCCGCTGGCGGTGATGGCATGCGGCAGCACTTCGAGGAAGGACGCGCCGAGCAACGCGCCGATCGCATAGCTGACGAGGTGGGACACCCAGTGCGCCTTCGCCTTGAACGCAACGGCAGCGGCGGCGAGAACGCTCAGGGCGCCGCCGACCAGTGACATGACGATGATCCAGGAAAGAACTGACATGGGGGGCGGAATTATAGGCCGGCCGGAACTATTCCAGCCAGATCAGGCTGGCCATGCGCCCGGTGGTTCCATCGCGACGATAGGAAAAGTGTCGATCCGCTTCTTCGAAGGTGCAACAATCGGCGCTGGCGACACGGCGAATCCCCAACGCGTCCAGCCGCAAGCGCGCCAGTTGATGGATGTCGCACAGCCACTTGCCGTTTGCGGTCGCCACGAACGCGTTCGCCGCCTGCGCATCGTGGCCGATGAACAGATCGCGCACCTCGCCGCCGACTTCAAAGGCACGCGGCCCGATCGCCGGCCCGAGCCAGGCCATCAGGCGCATCCCCGGCTCGCCCATCGCCGCCACCGTCGCCTCGATCACACCGGCGGCCAGGCCGCGCCAGCCGGCGTGGGCAATGCCGACCACCGTCGCGCGCTCGTCGCACAACAGCACCGGCAGACAGTCGGCGGTCAGCACGGCGCAGACCACGCCGCGTTGTTGCGTAAAACTGGCGTCGGCTTCCGTTCCGGGCGCAGCCCCGGCGGCATCGACGCAGCGTATGCCATGCACTTGTGCCAGCCACACCGGATCGGCAGGCAGTTCGCGGCGCAACAGCGCGCGATTCGCCGCTACCGCCCGCGGATCGTCACCGACGTGATCGCCGAGATTGAAGCTGCGCCAGGGCGCTGCGCTCGCCCCACCCTGGCACGTGGTCGACAACGCACGCACGCCGGGTGGCGCCGGCCACTCGGGAAGAATGTAGTCAGGCACGCCGCAACTCGTCGAGCAGTTGCGCAAAATCGGCGGCCAGGGGCGACTCCCATGCCATTTCAATGGCGCCGGCCGGATGCCTCAAAGCCAGCCGCCAGGCATGCAGCGCCTGGCGCCGGAATGCATCGAGCCGGGCATCGCCGCTCTTCGCCTTGCCGTAGACGGGGTCGCCGGCCAGCGGATGCTTGATCGATGCCAGATGGACGCGAATCTGATGCGTGCGCCCGGTTTCCAGCCGGCACTCGAGCAAGGTAGCTTTGGCGAAGCGCTCGAGCACCGCGTAATGCGTGCGCGCCTCCTTGCCGCCGGCGCGGACAATGGCCATCCGGGTGCGCTGCACGGCATGGCGGCCGAGCGGCGCATCGACCGTGCCGTCGCGCTCGACCGTGCCCAACGCCAGGGCCAGGTAGTGCCGCTGCACGGAGCGCGCCTGCATCTGGCGCACCAGATCGGTCTGCGCCGTCAGCGTCTTCGCCACCACCAGCAGGCCGCTGGTGTCCTTGTCCAGCCGATGCACGATGCCGGCACGGGGAATGCACGCCAGTTGCGGTGCATGGTGCAGCAGCGCGTTGAGCAAGGTACCCGAGGCGTTGCCGTTGCCCGGGTGGACTACCAGTCCGGCGGGCTTGTCGATCACGATCAGTTGGTCATCCTCGAATACCACGGCGAGCGCAATGTCCTCCGCCGCATCGGCAAAAGTCGGCGCTGACAGCGCGGCAAAATTCGCGGCGAAGGCAATCCGCTCGCCGCCATAGACCTTGCGCTTGGACTCGGCAGCCGCGCCGTCGAGACAAATCAATCCTTCCTTGAGCCAGCCTTGCAGGCGGCTGCGCGAGTGCTCCGGAAACAGCCTGGCCAGGGTCGCGTCGAGCCGCCAGCCGGCGCATTCCGCGGGCACTGCAACGCTCAGGGGTGACGCGGGGCTTGGGCTATAATCGGCCGGAAATTCGTGCGAGGGTTTCACCATGCGTAGTTTAGCGGCATTCCTGCGGGCGATCGCCCCCATCGTAGTCATTGGCGCCAGCGTCGGCACCGGCCTGCTGGGCGGTTGCGGCCTGCTGCCCGACCAGGTCGACGAAACCGCCGGCTGGTCCGCCAACAAGCTCTACACCGAAGCCAAGGCTTCCATGACCGATGGGGCGTACGACAAGGCTATCAAATATTTTGAGAAACTCGAAGCCCGCTTCCCCTTTGGCCGCTACGCGCAACAGGCGCAGCTTGAAGTCGCCTACGCGTATTTCCGTCAGGGCGAAGCGGCGTCGACGATTGCCGCCTGCGATCGCTTCATCCGCCTGCACCCCAACCACCCCAACGTCGACTATGCCTACTACCTCAAGGGCCTGGCCAATTTCAACGAGGATCTCGGCCTGATCGGCTACATCACCCTGCAGGATCTCACCGAGCGCGACCCCAAGGCGGCGCGCGAATCCTTCGATGCCTTCAAGGTAATGGTCGGCAAATATCCCGAAAGTCGCTATGCGGCGGACGCCACGGCGCGCATGAAATATCTGATCAATGCCATGGCCTCGTATGAGGTGCATGTCGCCCGCTACTACATGAAACGCGAGGCCTACGTCGCCGCACTCAGCCGTGCGCAAACCGCGGTCAAGACCTATCCTGACGCACCGGCCAACGAAGAAGCCCTGTTCATCATGATCAAGGCCTACGATGCACTCGGCATGAATGACCTGCGCGACGACGCCGAGCGCGTGATGCGCAGGAACTTCCCGACCAGCGAGTACTACGCGCGCGGCTTGAACCAGAAAGAGCCCTGGTGGAAACTCTGGTAGTCGCTGCCGAATCAAGTTGTTGCATTTCGTTAGCAGAGTTCAAACCCTTCACCACAGAGACACAGAGAAAGACGAATTCAAAAACATTTTTTGAATTTCTCTGTGCCTCTGTATCTCTGCGGTAAAGCTTTTTCGGTTCCGGCATGTCCGGGTCAGGAGAATTCGGCATGCCAATCGACATCCAGTCGCCCTCCCTTTGTCTCGGCATCGTCGGCACCGGCGCCATGGGTCGCGGCATTGCCCAGATCGCCGCCCAGGCCGGCATCCGCGTCCTGCTGTTCGACGCCCTGCACGGCGCCGCCGCCAACGCCCGCGAAACCGTGGTCGGCACATTGGCGAAGCTGGCGGAAAAAGGCAAGATCACGGCGGACGCGCTCGCCGCTGCCTCGGGCAAGCTCGAAGTCGTGCGGCGACTGGACGAACTGGCTTCGGCGCAGATCATCGTTGAGGCCATCGTCGAAAACCTCGACGTCAAGAAGCAATTGTTCCAGCAGCTGGAAGACATCATTGCCGCCGACTGCATACTTGCCACCAATACCTCCTCGCTCTCGGTGACCTCGATCGCCGCCGCCTGCAAGCGACCCGAGCGTGTCGGCGGCTTTCACTTCTTCAATCCGGTGCCGCTGATGAAAATCGTCGAGGTCATCGACGGCCTGCTCACCGCGCCGTGGGCTTCGGAAGCGCTGCTGGACCTGGGCCGGCGCATGGGCCATAGCGCCGTGCGCGCGAAGGATACGCCCGGCTTCATCGTCAACCATGCCGGGCGCGGCTTCGTCACCGAAGCCCTGCGCGTACTCGGCGAGGGTGTCACCGATTTCCGCGGGATCGACTGCGTCATGCGCGAAGCTGCCGGCTTTCGCATGGGACCCTTTGAACTCATGGATCTCACCGGTCTCGACGTCTCGCAACCGGTTATGGAGTCGATCTACAACCAGTATTACCACGAGCCGCGCTACCGGCCCTCGCCAATAGCGGCACAGCGCCTTACCGGCGGCCTGCTCGGGCGCAAGACAGGGCACGGCTTTTATGACTACGCCGATGGCAAGGCCGTGGCCATGCCCTTCATCGCCGCGCCGGCCGCCCTGCCCGGCCGCGTCTGGGTCAGCCAGACCCATCCGGAGTGGGCCGACGTCCTGCGCGAAATCGCTGCTGCCGCCGGTGTCGCGGTCGAATCCGACTACATGCCTGGCGGCGATGTCCTGTGCATCGCCACCCCGCTCGGCGCCGACGTCACCACGTCCTGCGTCGGACAGGGTCTCAATCCGCGCCACACCGTCGGCATCGACTGCCTGTTCGGCATCGCCGCGGGCAAGAGCGCGCGCCGCAGCGTGATGACCACGCCGCTGACCACGCCGGCCATGCGCGATGCGGCGCACGCCCTGTTCGCCGCTGACGGCACCGCCGTCAGCGTGATGCGCGACAGCGCGGGCTTCGTCGCCCAGCGCATCGTCGCCTGCATCGTCAACATCGGCTGCGACATCGCCCAGCAAGGCGTCGCCAGCCCGGCCGACATCGACCGCGCGGTCAACCTGGGTCTGGGTTACCCCAAGGGCCCGCTGGCGTTCGGCGATGCACTGGGCGCCAGAAACATCCTGGCGATCCTCGAAGCCATGCAGGATTTCTATGGTGACCCGCGCTACCGCCCCAGCCCGTGGTTGAAGCGCCGCGCACTGCTCGGGGTGTCCCTGCTCACTGAAGAAACGTGAGAATAGCTCAGCGCGCCTGAACCGGATTCAATCGCCGGTCATTGTCCTCAACGGCTTTGGCCGGGCCAGGTTTGCAGCGCTCACTCCACGACGAAACGAAACTGGTCGCGCCCGTGCCCGCCAAAGAAAATCGTATCGCCGGGACTCAGCACGACCTCGCTCACCGGCGAGTCGATCCGGGCATTGAGGAAAGTGCCATTGGTGGACCCACGGTCGCGCAGAACCACCTTGTGGTCGACGATGCCAACCCATGCGTGGTGGTATGAAACCCGCGGGTCGGAGATGACGATATCGTTCTTTGGATCACGTCCCACCGTGATGCCGGCGGCCGTGACGGGAAAGCTGTGGTGCTTCTGGTCTCCGCCCACGCAGACCAGTTTGGCGGTTTTTTCCGCCGGCAACGGTGCAGCATCGCGATTTGGCGACGCCGGGGACGCGGCCTCCGCCGCCCCGCGGAAATGAATCCGCGTGGCGTTGGGATCTAAAGCGGTTTCCAGATGACTGCTGGCAACTTTCGCGGCAGGACCGACAGCAGGCTTGGCGGGAGGAACGGCGCCCGCCGCGCGATAAGCCGCCTCCATGGCCTTGACAATCCGTGACCGGCGATGCCGATCCCACAGGCTGAAGCCGATGCCAATCAGAACAAGGGCGAATAAACCCCAGAAAACATAGTACTTGAGCAATTGTGAATCTCCATGAAGCCTGCCAACCACCGGTTTGAATCACGCCGAGCCACCTGACGTCGCGCCTGTTTCCGGCGCGGGATTGGTCGCGTCAAGAATAGCAGGAAACAATAGTGAATGGGCATAGCGCTTGACGCAGGCACGCGAATACGGGTTCGTGCGAAATGAGTATTACCCGGGAATGCCGGCTCGGGACGATCAATGCATTCATCGCGTCGACACGGTTTCTGCAATGAGCGGGAAGATCGGGTCGCTGCAGAGCGGGATCGATTTTCGATTCCTGCGTGTAATGCGGCCAGCGCGTGGCCTAAAGCTTTTCGTCGCCGTGCCGTCAGCACCGACTATCAAAGAGTCGGCCAACCGGGCGCTATGCGCCGCGCTGGCGCCGCGCCTCGAACAGGCAGATGCCTGCCGACACCGATACGTTGAGGCTCTCAACGCTGCCGTGCATCGGAATCTTCGCCAGTTCGTCGCAGGTCTCGCGGGTAAGGCGGCGCATGCCGTCGCCTTCGGCGCCGAGCACCCAGGCGCAGGGACCTTTCTGGTCGATGGCATACAGTTCGCGCTCGGCCTCGCCCGCCGCGCCGATGACCCAGATGCCGCGCTCCTGCATCTCGCGCAGACTGCGCGCAAGGTTGGTCACCACGATGTAGGGCACGCTGTCGGCGGCGCCGCTGGCGACCTTGATTACCGTGGCATTGAGGCCGCAGGCCTTGTCCTTCGGCGCAACCACCGCATGCGCGCCGGCCGCGTCGGCTACGCGCAGGCAGGCGCCGAGATTATGCGGATCGGTGATCCCATCGAGCACCAGCAGCAGGGGCGGCTCAACCAGGCCATCGAGCACGTCGTCCAGTGTCACGTGCTTCGCCTGCGCGGCGACTTTCGCCACCACGCCCTGATGTTGCGTGCTGCCGGCGAGTCCGTCGAGGCGTTTGGCATCTGTAAGAATCACGCGCACGCCGTGGGCTTCTGCCAGCTTCAGCAGATCGCGCATGCGGCCGTCCTGACGCCCTTCGGCGACGGTGATCTCCTTGACGTCCTCGGCCGCGTGGCGCAGCTTGGCGGTGATGGCATGGAAGCCGTGGATCAATCGCGTTTCACTCATGGACTGCCTTCGTCGAGAATACGGATTTCCCGCTGCGGGAAGGGGATGGAAATGCCGGCCTGCTTGAAATCGCGCCAGATGGCGAGGTTGATCTCGGAACGCAGCGGGCCCGTGCCATTGCCGGGATCGACGATCCAGACGCCGAGTTCGAGGTTGATGCCGGACTCGGCGAATTCCTTGAGCAGCACCGCCGGCGCCGGGTCGGCAAGCACGCGCGGCTGCGCCTGTGCCGCTGCCACCATGATCGCCATGGCACGCTCCAGGTCGCTGTCGTAGGCAACCTGCACCGACAATGCAATGCGCATTTGGGTGTCGCTGTAGGACTCGTTCTGCACCACCGAACCGACCAGCAGTTCGTTGGGCACCAGGGATTCGAGGCCGGTCGCGTTCTTCAACACGGTGTAGCGCGTGGTGATGCTCGTCACCACGCCGCGGTCGTTGCCGACGGCGATGGTGTTGCCGAGGCGGATCGAATGGTCGAGCAGGATGATGAAGCCCGAGACATAGTTGCTGGCAATTTTCTGCAGACCCAAACCGAGACCGACACCCAGCGCCCCGCCGAACACCGAAAGCGTGGTGAGATCGATGCCGACCAGGGGCAGGACGATCAGCACCGCGAGCACGACCACCAGCGACTTGGTCAGCCGCGCGAACACCTGGCGCAGGTTGTCATCGAGCCCGACCGCGCGGTCGAGCCGCGCTTCGATGGCGCTGGAGAGCCAGAGGGCGACCAGTATCGTGGCCGATACCGCGAACAGGCCCTGCAGCAGATACCACAGGCTGAGCTTCTGCTTGCCGACATGGAAGCTCACCGATTCGATCAGGGCGATCACGTCGGGCAGCAGGCCGATGATGTACAAGGCGACGATGGCCCACACCAGCATGGCGAACATCCGCTCGAACGACGCCAGCCAGGTGGCGCCGACCAGGCTGACGCGCAGCACGTAAAACACCGTGCGAATCACCACCAGCGAGCCCAGCAGCGGGATGGCCAGGGAGAACAGGCCGACGCTGATCCACTCCCCTGCCACGGCGCGCGCCGGCAGCAGCAGCAACAGAGCCAGAAGGGGAAAGGCGACGCGCTTCAGTCCGCCTTGACCGAGTTCCCAGGCGCGACCCTCGATCGGCTCGCGACGACGCAGCAGACGTTCGCCAAGCAGGGCCAGCAGCAGGCATCCGGCCAGGACCAGCAGTTGCCAGCCCAGATCCGCTTCGTTCAGGTAAGCCTGAACTTCCAGCCACGCTTTGGCGAGGGGGCCCGATTTCATTTCAAAGGTCTCCGTTCATTTTCTGCGCATCGTCACGATGGCGCCGCCAGTTGTCGAAGTAGCGGCGCACCAGCGCCGGATTGCCGCGCAGGATCAGCAGGTTTTCCGCATTGCGCGCCTGTGCCGACCAGGTGAAATTGTAGCTGCCGGTGATGACGACGGCGTCCGGCTGCGCGGCGTCGATCAGCATCACCTTGTTATGGGCAACAGAGTAGCGGGTTTCCAGCCAGACCGGAATGCCGCCCCCGACCAGCAGCGGCAACAGCGACTTGTCACTCTTTTCCAGCATCTCGCGGTCGGCCAGGATTTCCACCGCCACGCCGCGCGCCTTGGCCTCCTGCAGCGCTTTTGCAATCGAGCGGCTGGTCAGCAGGTAGGCCTGCACATGAATGCTTTCGCGCGCCTTGCCCAACTCACGGATGATCGCGCCTTCGGCATCGTCCCAGGGCGTGAACAGCACTTCGACCGTCCCCGTCGCCGGCAGCACCGTAGCGCCGGCGCCGACTGTCAGGCATAGCAAAAGCGCGGCAAGAAGACGTTTCACTTCGCCCGTTCCAGCACCGCGGCATAGAAGGCGTCGGTGCCGTGCTTCTGCGGCGACAGACGCATGTCCTCGCCGCAGTCGATGGCAATGCCCTGTGCCGCCAGCACCTCCTGCGCCGGGAGACGATGAAAACCGTCATGCGTGGCGAGAAAGGCGTTGACGATGTCCTCGTTCTCTTCCGCGAGGATGCTGCAGGTGGCATACACGAGACGACCGCCGGGCCGCAACAATTTGGCCGCGGCGGCGAGAATGGCGGCCTGCTTGACCGTCAGTTCAGCCACGCTCTGCGGCGACTGCCGCCACTTGAGGTCCGGGTTGCGGCGCAAGGTGCCGAGACCCGAACAGGGCGCATCCACCAGCACGCGATCCGCCTTGCCCTGCAAGCGCTTCACCCGCGTGTCGTTCTCGCCGGAGAGGCACGCCGGATGTACGTTGGACAGCCCGGCGCGGGCGGCACGCGGCTTGAGCTTGGCCAGGCGCTTGTCGGATACGTCGAAGGCATACAGGCGCCCGGTGGAGCGCATCATGGCGCCGAGGATCAGGGTCTTGCCGCCGGCACCGGCGCAGAAATCGACCACCATTTCGCTGCGCTTCGGCGCCAGCAGGAAACCCAGCAACTGCGAGCCTTCGTCCTGCACCTCGATGCTGCCGTCGAGGAAGGCCGGGTGCTTCTGCAGGTAGGGCTTGGTCTTCAGGCGCAGGCCGAGGGGCGAATACGGACAGGGCACGGCGACGATGCCGTCGGCGGCAAGACGCGTGGTCACGGCATCGCGTTCCGCCTTCAGGGTGTTCACGCGCAGGTCGAGCGGCGCCGGGGTGTTCAGCGCGCGCGCCAGGGCCAGCAACTCATCCGGCGTCATGCGCGGCGCCAGGCGCTCGGCCAGCCAGTCGGGGAAATCGAGTTGCTCGGCCAGCGTCAGCTCCGGTTCCGGCTGGCGCCGGATATCCGCCAGCCATTCGGCTTCGCCCGGCAGCAGCGCGCCTCCCAACTGGCGTTGCGACATGCCGCGCACCCGCGACAGGGACAGCAGCACGAGCTCACGTGGAGAAACGCGCCGCACGCCGGCCGGCCTGGTTCCGTCCCCGGGCCCGCGCTTCGGCGTCGCGCCGGGAGCGAGGAAGGCCGCTTCGAGGTTAGGCCCGCACGCCGCCAGGCGTTCCAGCAGGCGCTTCCTGCGCAGCACGGCATAGACGGTTTCGGCGATGAAGGCGCGGTCGCGCGCGCCGCTCTTGCGCGCACGGAAGAAGGCCGAGAGCGCGGCATCGGCCGGCTGGATGAAGGTCAATAGAGCTGCTGTCGCGGCCACCGCGGCATTCAGCAGATCGGCGGCAAGACCCTCCGCAATTGGCGCATCGCCGGCGCCTGGCCCCGCCTGCCTGGCCGAAGCTGCGCTGCGCCGGGCGGAGCCCGACGCACTGCGTGTCGGCCTCTGCGGCCGACCCGGTTTCCTGTCCTTGTTCATTCTGGGCTGACCAATAGGTGGTTGGCTAACGGGAAATAACTCGTTCGGAGCGACTGGTGATAGTCGAGCGAAGCGATCTGACCAATAGCCTCCCCGTGAGGGGAGGATGGGAGGGGCGGGCCTTCAATTCGCCTTTCGCATGTTTCATCATCGGCGGGTGACGCTTACTGTAACGAAAGTTAAGGCTCATTTTGTCTCAGTTGCAGGCAGCTCGTCGGCGATCTGATCGTAAATATCGCCCTTGCGATCCGTAATGCGAATCTTCAAGGGCATGCTGTGCGACTGTTCGCCTTCGCCGATAAGCAGCCACATTTCTATGTTGTCGTTACCGCTGCGTGTCTTGATGCGTACGGTGCGCCGCTCGCCGGCCGGCAAGCTCAGGGTCTCCTCGCCGAGTACCTCGAAGCGATAGTTCCCCAGCTTGCGGCCGGTGGCAATCGGCATCTCGACCGCGCCGCGCCTGGGGGCCAGCAGCACAAGCTGGTAATACATCGAGAGCAGATCCTGGGTGCCGTCGCTGAGGATGTCCTGGCGCCCGGCAGAGGTGACGACGCGGCGCCCCCAGTCGAAGCTGGCGGTGTCGACGCCGGCAGAGCGCTCGTGACGGAACTCGCGCGGTCGCAAGCCCGCGTCGGTTATATCGCCCTGACTGCTCTGCAATACCTGGGCCGGCTTGAATACCGAGGCAATTCCGGTGGTCTCGGTCAGGCTTTTCAGCCGGTAAGTAAAGCCGTCGTGATCCCAGGAATGCACCGATTGGCCGATGATGAAGCCGCCTTCGCCGCGGGTAATGACGTAGCGCATGCGCCCCTTGCCCGGCAGCGCCGTATTCGCCGCCACCGGTGCGACAGGTTCAATAGTCGGCGCTGGCGGGACGGCGAGCGGCGGCTCCTCGACAGGCAGCGGCGGCGCAGCGACGGGGGGAAACTCGGAGGGTGCCGCAGCCGCAACTACGGGATGTGCCACCGATGGCGAAAGCGGCTTCCGCGCCGGAGATTTCGGCAGCGGCTTTGCTACCGGCACGGTCTCGGGACTGACCGGCGGCTTGGCCAGCACGGCGTTGATGGTCGGCGGCATCTCGGAATCGAGCGCATCCGGCAACACCCAGCCCGGGCTGATCACCGCGGCGACATGGAGCAGGGACGAGGCCAGCAGCGCAAGAATTAGAGGCATCTCAGACCCGCACCGTCGCGACACGCTCAGGCGGTTTGCGGAACATGAAGGACGCCGCTCACCGGCGTCTCTCCCGTAAGCCGGGTGCGGCCGTCGAGCAGATGCAGCCGCCCCTCGAGAAACCAGCGCGCGACGCGCGGATAGAGCGCGTGCTCCTCGGCCAGCACGCGCGCGGCAAGGCTGGCCTCGTCGTCGCCGGCCTGCACCGGCACCGCAGCCTGGGCGATGATCGGCCCGCCATCCAGCGCCGGCGTCACGAAATGCACGCTGCAACCATGCAGCCGCACCCCGGCAGCCAGTGCCCGGGCATGCGTCTTGATGCCGGAAAAGGCCGGCAGCAGCGAGGGATGGATATTCAGCAGGCGTCCTTCAAAGCGGCGCACGAAACCGTCGCCGAGGATGCGCATGAAACCGGCAAGCAGGACCAGGTCCGGCGCGTGGCGGTCAATCTCGGTTGCCAGCGCCACATCGAATTCCTCGCGCGAGGCAAAGCACCGATGATCGACGGCCGCCGTGGCGATGCCGCGCGCGGCGGCTGCCGCAAGGCCTGCGGCGTCAGGACGATTGCTGATCACCGCGGCGCAGACGCCGGGCAGGCCGGCGTCGAGCAGCGACTCCATATTGCTGCCGCGCCCTGAAATGAGAATGACGTAGCGCTTCATCAGAGCCCCCTGACCGGGAGAAACACCGCCGTGGCAAGGTTCTGCGCCACCCGGGCGATGATCCGGTGCCCCTTTTCGGCCAGCAGAACGGAAAGGATGTCGAGGTTGCCGATCATCTTGCCGAATTCGCGCTCGAAGCTGAGGTTCGCCGGCTGTCCGCCCGGCGGTATCTCGTTGCTCAGCAGCAGCAGGGCGCCGCCGGCGTCGCGAGCGTTGGCGAGTTTCCATGCGGCGATCTCAAGATTGCGCGCGCTGTTATAGATCTTCTGCGCGTTCAGCTCGTCGAACATGAAAAATTCCGTCTTTTCCTCAAACGCAGCGTTCAGCATGCCGCCCATGCCGGCAATGAACACGGCGACCCGGTCGCCCTGGAAATCCGGCTGCAAAGCCAGCAGGATCGCATCGGTGCCGGAGCGGCCGGCCGACTCCGGTACACGCCAGCCGGTGCGCGGATCCAGCAGGTGATCCAGCGCCAGCTCGATGCTGGCATAACCGCCCTTTTTCCACTCGCGCGGATTGCGGCGATAGAGCTTTTCGGCCAGCAGCCGCACGCCGGCAAATATCGCGCGGCGATGCGCGTCGGCAACGCGGTCGATGTCGCTCTTGCCGATCTGTTTTGGATCGAAGCTCGGCGCCGAATCGCCGACCACCCGCACCGTATCGGCCGTTTGCGCGCAGCCGGCCAGCAGCAGCAACATGCCGGCAGTCGCCGCGCCGCGCATGGTCAGAAGACCTTCGGCGCGAGACGGTGGCGCAGCCATGCCAGGACCAGCGGCAGCAGCGACAGGCCGATGGTGCCGTAGATGATCAGCGACAGATTGGCCTGGACCCAGGGAATGTTTCCGAACCAGTAACCGGCCAGGCACAGCGAGAAGACCCAGAGCAAGGCCCCGACCAGGTCGAAGGCGAAATAGCGCGGATAGCTCATGTTGCCGACACCGGCGACGAAGGGCGCAAAGGTACGCACGAAAGGCATGAAACGCGCCACCAGCATGGTCTTGCCGCCGTGCTCTTCATAGTAGGCATGAGTCAGGTTGAAGGCCTTGCGGTTGAAAAAGCGCGAACGGTCGCCCCAGGCCAGGATGCGCTTGCCGGCCCAGCGCCCGATCCAGTAGTTGGTGTTGTCGCCGAGGACCGCGGCAGAAAGCAGCACGGCGATGACGATGCTGATGTCGAAGCTGCCGCCACTGGTGGCGGCCAGGGCACCAGCCACGAACAGCAGCGAATCGCCGGGAAGGAACGGGGTCACCACGAGGCCCGTCTCGCAAAACACGATGACGAAGAGGATGGCGTAGATCCAGGTGCCGTATTGCGCCAGCAGCATGGCGAGGTACTTGTCCACATGCAGGACGATGTCGATCAACTGGGCAAGGAGTTCCACTGGGCGGCGGGCGATATGCGAAAGGAGCGATTTTACCGGAAGCTATAATCTCTCCCCCATGGGAATCATCAAGCCGCTGCCGGATCTCCTGATCAGTCAGATCGCCGCCGGCGAGGTGGTCGAACGCCCGGCGTCGGTGCTCAAGGAACTCCTCGAAAACAGCCTTGACGCCGGTGCCGCGAAGATCGATGTGCAACTTGAAGAAGGCGGCGTGCGCCTGATCCGCGTTGCCGACGACGGCAGCGGCATCGCCGCCGAGGACCTGCCACCGGCGCTGGCGCGCCATGCGACGAGCAAGATCGGCAGCCTCGACGACCTCGAGCGCGTCGCCAGCTACGGCTTTCGCGGCGAGGCGCTGGCGTCCATCGCCTCCGTGGCGCGCGTCATCATAACGAGCCGGCATGCGGCGCAAGACCACGCCTTCCGCCTGCGCAGTGCTGGCGGCGCGGTGGAGCCGGCCGCACTCGCCGCCGGCACCGTGATCGAGGTGGCCGACCTGTATTTCAACACCCCGGCAAGGCGCAAGTTCCTCAAGACCGAGGCCACCGAGTTCGCGCATTGCGACGAGGTGCTGCGGCGCATGGCGCTGGCGCGGCCCGATGTCGCCTTCACGCTGAGCCACAATGGCAGCGCAAAGCGCCGTCTCGCCAGCGCCGACTTTTCGCGCCGCGCCCGGGAGATCATCGGTGACGACTTCTTCCCCCATGCGCGCCCGCTCGACGCCGGCGCCGGACCGTTGCGCCTGTCCGGGCTGGCCGCGCTGCCGGCGTATTCGCGTTCGGGCCGTGACGAACAATACTTCTTCGTCAACGGCCGCTTCGTGCGCGACAAGCTGCTGGCCCACGCCGCACGCCAGGCCTGGGCCGACATCCTGCACGGCCAGCGCCACCCGGCCTACGTGCTGTTCCTCGAGCTCGATCCGGCCGGCGTCGATGTCAATGTGCATCCGGCCAAGACCGAGGTGCGCTTTCGCGATGCACGCGGCATTCACCAGTTCGTCTTCCACGCCCTGCAGCGCACCCTGGCCACCCCGCTCTCCGCCGCCGAGTCGGCCGCTCCCGCGACAACATTTGTGCCGACGGCATTTTCCTACGCGCGCCAGGCCGGCCTCGCCGTCGGCGAACCGGCGGCACGACCCTATCTCGACTTCGCACGCGCCGCCTTCGATGCTGCCGAAATCACCGTCCCGTCAGCGCCGACTCTCGGCGCGCAGGACGAAGCGGCGCCGCTGCTTGGCTATGCCGTCGCCCAGATCCACGGCGTCTACATCCTGGCCCAGAATGCCGCCGGCCTGGTGCTGGTGGATATGCACGCCGCGCACGAACGCATCCTTTACGAACGGCTGAAGAACAACCTCGATGCCGGCCCGCCGGCGACGCAGGCGCTGCTGGTACCGCTGGTCCTCGCCGCCAGCGAAGCCGAAATGGCGACAGCCGGAGAGCAGACGGAGACACTGGCCACCCTCGGCTTCGCCGTCGCCGCGGCCGGCCCTCGCGAGCTCGCCGTGCGCACGCTGCCGGCGCTGCTGGCCGGTGGCAATGCCGCCGACCTGGTGCGCTCGCTGCTGAAAGACCTCGCCGAGCATCCCGCCAGCCGCGTGGTCGAAACGCGGCGCAACGAACTCCTCGCCACCATGGCCTGCCACGGCGCGGTGCGCGCCCACCGCACACTCGGCCTCACGGAAATGAACGCCCTGCTGCGCCAGATGGAGGAAACCGAGCGTGCCGACCAGTGCAACCACGGCCGGCCGACTTGGGTTCAGCTCTCGATGGCCGAACTCGATCGCCTCTTCATGCGCGGCCGCTGATCAACGGCCCGGGTCACCGTAAAGCGCGTACGGTGCCCAGAAGGCCGGATGGGCATAGGAAAATTCCGGCTTGCCGCTATCGTTCAGCGCCACACCCCTGTCGATCATCTCCAGCATGGCCTGTTGCAACGCCTTGGCGCGGGTCAGTTTCCCGTCTTTGGCATAACGCTCGAACAATTGCGTTACCAGTTCCCGCGCCGAAACGGTCTCGACGGGCCAGTGGGTTGCCAGCACGGCGCGCGCGCCGGCGTAGAAGAAGCCGCGCCCCAGACCCGACACCGCCTCGGCGCCGTTGCCGTCGGCCGCCGCCGTGTTGCAGGCGGAGAGCACCACCAGATCGGCGTTCATGGTGAGCTTGAGGATGTCTTCCAGCTTGAGCAGTCCGTCACGCACGGCGTGACCGGCCTGAGGCGCCAGCGCCAGCGCCGGCTGATCCAGACCCGGCAAATCGCCGGGGACCAGGCCATGCGTGGCAAATGCGACTACGCGCTGCTTCCCGATATCTCCCTCCAGCGCATTCGTCCGGTTCGCCCGGGCGCCGAAAAAGGTATGGGTCGGTATGTCGGCGCCCAACGCTGTCGCAATCGCAAGAATCTCGTCGCGCGTATCCGGCAGCGGCGTCAATATCAGCAATCCCGTTTCGGCAACCGGCGCGGCGGGAATTGCATCAACGCCGGTAATGCTCTCATCCCATTTGGACGCATGGCTGATCTGCAGGTTGCGAACGCGGGGCGGAGCCTTGCCCGCACTCCTCTTCACACCGGCGCCTGCCGACGGCGACTTTTCGGCATGCGTACCGAACTCGGGATCGCCAAAACCGATGAAGGGATCGCGCTGCCCCTTGATCGCAGGCAAGGAGCGCAAAGTCACCAGAGCGCTGATCGAAGGCACGTAGGCTATCGCCAGTTTGCGGGCCAGCCATGGCGTCTGGCGAAGCTCGGACAGCGGCAGCCCGGCCATCCCCTCGCCCGACGCGGCGGCGGCCGTCGGCAATAGCGAGAAGGGTATCTGTCCCAAGGCTTCGTTGGCAACGACCAGCAAGGTATCGGCTTTCTCCCAGGCACCCTGCACCGGTGCCAGCAGTTCCTGATACAGCGCCGAGCCAGCCTCCAGATCGAAGCCCTTGCGTCCGGGCCCCGCCGTGCCGGAGAAATCCACCGAATTGCGCAGGCGCTTGACCATTCCGGCAACCCAGGTCGCATTTTGCGGGCTGAAATGGAAATGCAGCGCGCCGTCCGTGCCGGTGGCCCAGACATAGCTGCCGCCCGGCGTGACATAGATCGACAGCAGCGCCTCGTTGGGTCGCAACGCCTTGCGCACGGTTGCCAGGTCGGCCGGACGCGGACTGACCAGCGCATCGTACTGCGGAAACTGCCGCCGAATTTCGGCCAGATCGCTTTGCTGTTCCTTCTGCAGTGCGGCGATGCGGGCTTCCATGGCGGCGATCACCGTGGGCAGTTGCCGATCCGGCGGCGCCGAGCGCTGGCTGATCAGGTTCTTGTAGACCGCTTCCAGTTCATCGTCGGCGTCCTGCACCTTCTTGATCCGCGCGCCGAGCTCCGAACTGCCGGCCGCCGCACGCAATGCCGAACCGGTGACGGCCTTCTGCACGCTCTGCCAGCGCGCCACATCGGCAACGCGGAAGGCTTCCGCGATGTCCTTCTCGATGCCCGTTCCCTTGCGGCCCACCAGCACGCCGAGGTATTCGTTGAGGATGTAGCGCAAGCGATTGACGCGAGCGGCACTGACTTTCTGTTTGCCGACCGCCCTGGCCGGATCGATCAGCACGGCAATGGCGCGCTCGAACTCCTTGCGTGCATCTTCAACCCGGCCGGATCGATGCAGCGCCATGGCACGATAGGCACGGGTCTCGGCCGTGTAGTAATGATCGGCGCCAAAATTCCGCGTGTGCCTGGCGAGCAGGTTGTCGCCATCGCGCAACGCGTCGGCAACCCGCCCCACCGCATTGAAGGTGCGAATCGAACTGAGCGTACCCTGGGCGAAGCCCTCTTCCAGCCGCGTATCGTCCGTCAGCTTGCTGCGAATCTGGTCGATCAGGGTGGCCGCCTCGTTGTGCCGATTCAGCGCACCGAGCGCGTTGGCCAGGCCGATGCGCGCGTTCAAGCGCATCGGGGCCCGTTCCGCAATTCCAGCCTCGGCGAGGGTCTTGTTGGCCCATTCCGCAAGCACCAGAGCCTCGGCATAGCGCCCACGGTTGGTAAAAACACTGTGCAGCACAGACAGCGCGCGCCCCACCGTCGGGGAATTTCGGCCGTCGCGCGCCAGCGACCGCTTCAGCACTTCCCGCAGCATCAGTTCCGCCTCGTCGAGCCGTCCCTGCGCGGTCAGCGTCTGTGCGAGATAGATGCGCGTCGAGTCGGCGCCCTCCTCGGGACGGCTTGCGGGCGGCGCCCATTTCCCCGCTTCACGGCGCGTGTCCAACTGGGCCGCATGATCCTCGGCCTGACGCAAGGCGGCCAGGAAGGCGCGTTCCTCTTCTTCGAGGCGCCCCTCGCGGCGCAATATGCCGCCCCGGGCCACTTCGATCTGCCTGGACCAGCCCGGCAGGTTGAGCGCCGCACGCTGGCGTTGCGCAAGCTGCTTGAAGATTGCCTCGGCCTTGGCAAGAGTAGTCCGGGCGCGGGCGACGTCGCCCAGATGCAGGTAGTAGCCCGTCATCTGGCAGTAGGCATGGATCAGGAAACCATTGGGTGGGCCCTTCTCCAGATCGGCCGCGAACTCGGCAAAACTGTCGAGCGCCGCCGTGACGCCGGCGGCCAATGCCAGATTGTCCGCATACTCGGATCTCACCCGCGGATAACTGCCCAAACCGCTTGGATTCTCGGCCTTGATGCCGCGGGCATTCTCCATGGCCTTGGTCAGGAACTCGCCGCGCCGCTCGACTTCATGAAGTTCGCCCGCTGCAAGCGCCTTCGTATGCCAGGCAATCGCCAGCCGACCCCGGTCGTCGGTCGTCGGCAGAGGCTCCTCCATCGCCGCGCGCAGTCTGACGATCCGCTCCGGATCAGGCTTGTAGCTTTGCAGCAGCAAAACCAGGTCGGCGATGGTGGGCGGCGGTGGCTTCGAGGCATCAACCGCGGGCAGGGCCTGGGCGACGGCGGCAACAGGCACGGCGGCGGGATTCGCCACCTGGGCCAGCGTCGCAGTCGCCAGCTGCATGAGTACCGCCGCCGGCCACAGCCCCAAGACATTCCTCATCAGGTTTTCCGCTTCATGGTTTCGTCGATGATGCGCCATCCGAACCCGTTAGACTACAAGCTTAAGCCTTCCTCTTCCACCCGCATGAGCCAACCCCCGGCAATACTCCTCATCGGACCCACGGCCAGCGGCAAGACCGCCCTGGCTTTTGAACTCGCCACGCGCTTTCCCTGCGACATCGTCAGCATCGACTCGGCGCAGGTGTTCCGCGACATGAACGTCGGCACCGCCAAGCCCGATGCGGCGACGCTGGCGCGCTTTCCGCACCGCCTGATCGACCTGATCAAGCCGGAAGAACGTTATTCCGCGGCAGCCTTCCGCAGCGATGCGCTGCATGAGATGACGGATATCACCGCAGCGGGCCGCATTCCGCTGCTGGTGGGCGGCACCATGTTGTATGTGAAAGCGCTGCGCGAAGGCCTCGCAGAACTGCCGCAGGCGGATGCCGCTTTGCGCGCCGCAATCGACATCGAAGCCGCCGCCCACGGCTGGCCGGCCCTGCATGCCGAACTGGCGCGCCTGGACCCGGAAACCGCTGCGCGCCTGAAGCCCACCGATGCGCAGCGCATCCAGCGTGCCGTCGAGGTGCTGCGCCTCTCCGGCCGCACCCTGGGCAGCTTCTTTGCAGAACAGCAAGCCGGCGCGCCGCCCTTCCGCATCCTGACGCTGGCGCTGGTCCCGGAAGATCGCGGCGCATTGCACCGGCGCATCGAACAGCGCTTCGACGCCATGCTGAATGCCGGCCTGGTCGAGGAAGTGTTGATGCTGCGCGGCAAGTACCGGCTCGACGGCGGCCTGCCCTCGATGCGCTGCGTCGGCTACCGCCAGGTCTGGGACATGCTGGAAGGGACCTTGCCGCGCGCCGAGCTGCGCGATCGCGGCGTGTTTGCCACGCGCCAGTTTGCCAAGCGGCAACTGACCTGGCTGAAAAGCATGG
>JBIJDJ010000168.1:0-6609 GCA_044344175.1 Sulfuritalea sp. | reverse complement strand
GAAGAGGATGCCGTTATTGGCGACGATGCCCAGCGGATAGCCGGAGAGGCGCGCGAAGCCCGTGACCAGAGTGGTGCCGTAACGCGACTTGAATTCGTCGAAGCGCGAGCCGTCGACCAGGCGCGCGATGACTTCGCGCACGTCATAGGGCTTACGCGTATCGAAGGGAATCACGCCGCCGAGTTCGGCCGGGTCGTAGAGCGGTTCTTCCGGCGTACTGATGTCGAGCGACACGGGTTTCTGCCAGTTGAGGTTGCCGACGATGCGGCGCGCGATGGACAAGGCATGGTGGTCGTTCTCGGCCAGGTGGTCGCAGACGCCGGAGATCCGCGTATGCACGTCGCCGCCGCCGAGGTCCTCGGCACTCACGACTTCGCCGGTAGCGGCCTTCACCAGCGGCGGGCCGCCGAGAAAAATCGTGCCCTGGTTCTTGACGATCACCGATTCGTCCGACATCGCCGGCATGTAGGCACCGCCCGCCGTGCAGGAGCCCATGACGATACCGATCTGCGGGATGCCCAGCGCCGACATGTTGGCCTGGTTGTAGAAAATGCGGCCGAAGTGGTCGCGATCGGGAAAGACCTCGTCCTGCGTCGGCAGGTTGGCGCCGCCGGAATCGACCAGGTAGATGCAGGGCAGGCGATTCTGCAGCGCGATTTCCTGTGCGCGCAGATGCTTCTTTACCGTCAGCGGAAAGTAGGAACCACCCTTCACCGTCGCGTCGTTGGCGACGATCATGCATTCGACGCCCTTGACCCGGCCGATGCCGGTGACCACGCCGGCGGAGGCGACCTCAGTTGGACTCTTGGCGCTGTACATGCCCATCGCGGCGAGTGCCGAGAATTCGAGGAAGGCCGCGCCCGGATCGAGCAGGGCATTGATCCGCTCGCGCGGCAGCAGCTTGCCGCGCGCCTTGTGCTTGGCCGCGGTCTCCGGCGAACCGCCGCCCGAGACGGCGATGGTCTTCTCGCGCAGGTCGGCGACCAGTGCACTCATCGCGGCAGCGTTGGCCTTGAACTCCTCGCTGCGCGTGTTGAGCTTTGACTTGATAACTGACACTAGAACCCTCCCGTGGCGAGCCACTTGTCGATTTGCGGCAGGCGGTCGGCGCCCCAGAAGGGCTCGCCATCCACCATAAAATAGGGTGCGCCGAACATGCCCTTGGCAATCGCCGCGTCGGTTTCCTGCTTCACGCGATCCTTTATTTCCGGCGTCGCAATGGCGACCGTGAAGGCCTCGCCGTCAATGCCGAGGCCGGTCGCGATCTCCTGCACCACCTGGCCTTCGCTGATGTCGCGGCCTTCCACCCAGTAGGCGCGGAACACGGCGTGCGCAAACTCCCTGGCTTTCCCGCAGTCCTGCCCGTGCAGCCAGTAGTAACCCCGCGCGGCGGCCAGCGTGGCGAGCGGAAATTTCGGCGGAAACTTGTAAGAAACGCCCATGAAGCGCGCCGAGCGCTCGATGTCGCGCTTGCTGTACTCGCCCTTGAGCGGCACGGTCAGCAAGAGCGGCAGGCCCGAGGCCTTGAAGGCGGCGCCGAGCATGACCGGCCGCCACTTGACCCGGCGGTCGTACTTCGCCGCCAGCTCGTCGATGCGCTCGCTGGCGAGATAGGAGTAGGGCGAGGAAAAGTCGAACCAGAACTCAACGGGGGATTGTTCTGTCACGAGCATTCTCCTTCGGAACGATCCACGGCAATAGCGAAATGGGTGTCGAAGCCGCGTGGCATTCTCAATGCACCGCCAGCCCGCAACCGAATTCATTCGCCACCTGTTGCAGGGCCTTGTCCAGCGTCCACAATTGCAGGCGGTCGATCAGCGCGGCGGCGAGCAGATGGCTGTCGACATACCCGAGGCCACGGCCGGCCAGATTGCGCTCGGCGATCAGATGCATCACTTCATCGTGGCTGGCGCAGTGGCAACGACGCAACCGATCGATCATGGCCAGCTTGGTCTGGCTGATTCCGCCCAGCACGATTTCCCCGACCACGTAGTCGTGCATCACGACGTCGCCCAGATTCAGCGGATCGAGGATGGGAGCATTCTTATGGCGCAGATAATCCACCCAGACCGAAGTATCGGCAAGGATTCTCATGGGTTCGCCTTCGCGCGCTTCCTGGCCCGATAGGGTGTCGCCGCGGGCTCCGACACGAAATGAGGCGGTCGGCGCCGTGGCGATGCAACAGCATCGGGCTCTGTACCGGCGAGCAATGCCAGCCGCTGGGAGGCGAGACGATGTCGCATTTCCAGCAAGGCTTCGCGCAGCAACTGGGAGCGGTCGCGAATGCCACTCAACTGCTCGACATCGGCCAGAAGATCTTCATCCAGGGTGACTGTGGTTCTCATCGGATTCTCCAGGGCGCTATGGATGCATCAAATATAGCACCAAATGATGCATATCATGATGCATCGCCCAGCGACCTTCCGATGACCAGGCGCTGGATGTCCGAGGCGCCTTCGTAGATCTGGCAGACACGCACATCACGGTAGATGCGTTCGACCGGGAAATCACTGACGTAACCGTAGCCGCCGTGAATCTGGATCGCGTCGGAGCAGACCTTCTCGGCCATCTCGGAAGCAAACAGCTTTGCCATCGAGGCCTCTTTCAAACAGGGGCGGCCGGCGTCGCGCAGGGCGGCGGCGTGATGCACCATCTGCCGCGCGACTTCGATCTGCGTCGCCATGTCGGCGAGGCGGAAATTCACCGCCTGATGCTCGAAGATCGGCTTGCCGAAGCTCTCTCGTTCATGCGCGTAATGCAGCGCGGCCTCGAAGGCGGCACGGGCCATGCCGACAGCTTGCGCCGAGATGCCGATGCGGCCGCCTTCGAGGTTCGAGAGGGCGATGCGGTAGCCCTGCCCTTCGGCGCCGAGCAGGTTCCCTGCCGGAATGCGGCAGTTTTCGAACAGGATCTGCGCCGTGTCGGAAGCGTGCTGGCCAAGCTTTTCCTCGACCCGCGCGACGATGTAACCCGGCGCGTCGGAGGGCACGATGAAGGCCGAAATGCCCTTCTTGCCGGCATCCGGATCGGTGACAGCAAAGACCACGGCGACTTGCGCGTTCTTGCCGGTGGTGATGAACTGCTTGACTCCGTTGAGCACCCAGTGGTCGCCGTCACGCACGGCTTTCGTCCTTATCGCAGCGGCGTCGGAGCCGACATGCGGCTCGGTCAGGCAGAAGCAGCCCAGCCATTCGCCGCCGGCGAGTTTCTTCAGGTATTTTTCTTTCTGCGCATCCGTGCCGAAAGCATTGATCGGGCCGCAGACCACGGAGTTCTGCACGCTGATGATGGTCGAGGTAGCACCGTCGCCTGCGGCGATTTCCTCCAGCACCAACGCCAGCGAAACATAGTCGAGCCCTGCGCCGCCCCACTCTTCGGGCACCACCATGCCGCAGACGCCGAGATCGCCGAGCTGGCGCAGTTCCTCGCGCGGGAAGTGCGAGGTGCGGTCCCATTCGGCGGCCTTGGGCGCGAGTTGTTCGCGCGCAAAATCGCGCAGCATGTCGCGGATCTGTTCCTGTTCTTCAGTCAGAATCATCTAAAGCCCCTCACCACAGAGACACAGAGGCACAGAGAAATGCCTAGCGGAAGCGTGCGTGCAGGCCACTCCCTCAGCATGCCATGGTTGTTTTCCTCTGTGTCTCTGTGTCTCTGTGGTTCGCCTTGGGTTCTTTCAGTCATCTCGGTAGCCCGCATAGGTTCAGATCAGCTCGATGCCGACGGCGGTAGCCTCACCACCGCCGATGCAAAGGCTGGCCACTCCGCGCTTTTTGCCGTGCGTCTTCAGCGCGCCGATCAGCGTGACGATCACGCGCGCGCCGGAAGCCCCGATCGGGTGGCCCAGGGCGCAGGCGCCGCCATGAACGTTGACCTTGTCGTGCGGCAGCTCGAGGTCGTGCATCGCCGCCATGGTCACCACGGCGAAGGCTTCGTTGATCTCCCAGAGGTCGACGCTGTCGACACTCCAGTTGTTCTTCGCCAGCAGCTTCTTCATGGCGCCGACCGGAGCGGTGGTGAAGAGACCCGGTTCCTGAGCGAAGGTGCTGTGGCCGACCATCGTCGCAACGGGCTTGAGGCCGAGCTTCGCCGCGGTCGAGGCGCGCATCATGACCAAGGCAGCCGCGCCGTCGGAAATCGACGAGGAGTTGGCGGCCGTCACGGTGCCGTCCTTGCGGAAAGCCGGCTTGAGGCCGGGGATCTTTTCCAGCTGGGCCTTGAAGGGCTGCTCGTCCTTGTCGATGACCGTGTCGCCTTTCCTGCCCGAAACGGTGACCGGCGCGATCTCCCAGGCGAAGCTGCCGTCGGTATTGGCCTGCTTGGCGCGCGTGGTCGAGGCGATGGCGAAAGCGTCCTGCGCCTCGCGCGTGAATTTGTAGCTGCCGGCGCAATCCTCGGCGAAGGTGCCCATCAGGCGGCCCTTGTCATAGGCATCTTCGAGGCCGTCGAGAAACATGTGGTCCTTGACTTCGCCGTGACCGAGGCGGAAGCCGCCGCGCGCCTTGGGCAGCAGGTAGGGCGCGTTGGTCATCGATTCCATGCCGCCGGCGACCATGACCTCGACGCTGCCGGCGGCGAGCATGTCGTGGGCGTACATCGCGGCGCGCATGCCGGAACCGCACATCTTGTTCACAGTGGTGCAGCCTGCAGCGAGCGGCAGCCCGGCGCCGAGCGACGCCTGCCGCGCCGGGGCCTGCCCCTGGCCGGCGGGCAGCACGCAGCCCATGATGACTTCGTCGACCTGTTCGGGCTTGAGGCCCGCGCGCAGGACGGCGGCCTTGATGGCGACACTGCCGAGCTGGGCGCAGGTGAGAGAAGCGAAGTCGCCCATGAAGCCGCCCATGGGCGTGCGGGCGGCGGAAACGATGACGATGGGATCGGCGGGTTTTGCAGACACGGGGCTTCCTTTCAGATCAGTGTTGAGAGCGCGGCTTCGTAGCGCTCGGCGACATGTTCGGGGGCCGTGACGGTGAGGCCGAGGTCGCGGATCAGGCCGTCCTTGAGGCCGTAGATCCAGCCGTGGATGGTCAGGTCCTGGCCGCGGCGCCAGGCGTCCTCGACGACGATGGTGCGCGAAACGTTGATCACCTGCTCCAGCACGTTGAGTTCGCACAGGCGGTCGTGGCGCTTTTCAGCGGGCAATTCGTCGACGCGGGCCAGATGCTTGACATGCACGTCCTGCACATGGCGCAGCCAGAGGTCGGCCAGGCCCACGCGCTGATGCTCGAGTGCCGCCTGCACCCCGCCGCAACCGTAGTGGCCGACGACCATGATGTGCCTCACCTTGAGCACGTCGATGGCGAACTGGATCACCGACAGGCAGTTGAGGTCGCTATGCACCACGATGTTGGCGACATTGCGATGCACGAACACCTCTCCCGGCAACAGGCCGACGATCTGGTTGGCCGGCACCCGGGAGTCGGAGCAGCCGATCCAGAGGTATTCGGGGGATTGCAGGTGCGACAGGCGCTCGAAGTACTCCGGGTCGACCTCGCGGATCTGCTGCGCCCAGGCCCGGTTGAAATCGAACAGGTGGTAGAGGTTGTCGTTCTCGACCTTGTCCTCGGACCAGTTTTCCAGGTCGAGCGCGAGAAACTGGGTGCCTTCCACCGGCGTCTGGTAATAGGCGGGCGCGGCCGTGAAACCGAGGTCGCGATAGAGCTTGACGGCGATGCGCATGGCCGGGACCGTGTCGAGCATGATCTTGCGGTAACCGATCTTGCGCGCGGCGCGGATGGCCGCCAGGGCCAGGTCACGGCCGACGCCGAGGCCGCGGAAGGCGGGATCGACATAGAGGCGCTTGAGTTCGCAGACGCCTTCCGAATAGGGACGGATGCCGACGCAGCCGGCGCCCTTGCCATCAATTTCGGCATAGAACAGGCGGCCTTCCGGTGTGGCATAGCGGCCTGGCAGGGTGGCCATTTCCTCATCGAAGTTCTGGAAGGACAGGTCGACGCCGAGCCAGCCCGCGTAGTTGCGGAAAAACTGGCGCACCTGCTCCAGCTCGACGGCATGCTCCGTGCCGAGGACGCGTATCGCCGTACCGCCGGCGCCGACTTTTGCGATGGGCTCAGACATTGAAAATCAGGCAGGTCGTGGTGGCATGGGCGTAGAGCTTGCCGTCGGCATCGACCAGCTTGCCTTCGGCCGTGCCTATCTGCTTGCCGGCGTGGATGACGCGGCCTTCGGCGCGCACCGGGCCGACGCGGTCGGTCAGCGCGCGGATGTAGTTCACTTTCAATTCGATGGTGGTGTAGCCCTGCCCCGCTTCGAGCGTGGACTGGATGGCGCAGGCGACGCAGGAATCCAGCAGCGTGGCGTGGAAGCCGCCATGCACGGAACCGATAGGGTTGTAATGGCGGTGCTGCGGCGTGCCCTGAAACACGACGCGACCCTTCTCGGCTTCGACCAGGCAGAAGCCCAGGGTATCGCTGATAGGCGGCCGCGGAAATTCACCGGCGATCATTTTCTGGAACAGTTCCAGGCCGGAGCATTCGCGCAGGTTTTCCATCGACAGCCCGCCGGTGCCGGGAGAACGCGCCAGCACTTCGTCGTACAGCCTCTGCCACTCCTGGCGCTTTTGTGCGCTCATTACATGGTCTCGTTGTAAAG
>JBIJDJ010000166.1:0-6618 GCA_044344175.1 Sulfuritalea sp. | reverse complement strand
ATGGAAACGGACAGTTTTTCCGCCATCTGCGCATTGCGGATGCGGGTCAACATGTCGGCAACTGGATCGGTCATGCTCATATCGCTCTCCTTACCAGCTTGCCTTGGTCATGCCGGGCACTTCGCCGCGCATGGCAACCTCGCGCAGCTTGTTGCGGCACAGACCGAACTTGCGGAACACTCCGCGCGGACGCCCGGTCAATGCGCAACGATTGCGCTGACGGGACGGGCTCGCATTGCGGGGCAACTGCTGGAGTTTCAGGCGCGCATCCATGCGCTCCTCGTCCGACAGCTTGACATTGTTGATCACGGCAAAAAGTTCGGCGCGCTTGGCTGCGTACTTCGCAACCACCTTGGCGCGCTTTTCTTCGCGGTTTATAAGAGCTAGTTTCGCCATACGTCCCTCAATTCTTGAAGGGGAACTTGAAAGCGGCGAGGAGCGCCTTCGCTTCCTCGTCGTTCTTCGCGGTGGTGGTGATACTGATATTCATGCCCCGCAACGCATCGATCTTGTCGTACTCAATTTCGGGAAAAATGATCTGTTCCTTGACCCCGACGTTGTAGTTGCCACGCCCGTCAAAACCTTTGCCCGAGATGCCCCGGAAGTCGCGGATTCGCGGCATGGCAATGGTGACCAGGCGATCAAGGAATTCGTACATCCGGTTTCCGCGCAAAGTCAGCATGCAGCCGATCGGATAACCCTCGCGAATCTTGAATCCGGCGATGGCCTTGCGTGCCTTGGTGACCACCGGCTTCTGACCGGCTATCTTGGTCATGTCGCCGACGGCGTGATCCAGAACTTTCTTGTCACCGACCGCCTCGCCCACCCCCATGTTCAGGGTGATTTTGGTAATGCGCGGGACTTCCATGATGGACTTGTAGGCAAACTTCTCACGAAGTTCGGGAGCCACCGTCTGTTTGTAGTATTCCTGCAATCGCGCCATGACTGATCCTTACGCGTCAACAACTTCGCCGTTCGACCTGAACACCCGAACCTTGCGGCCATCATCGAGCTGCTTGAAGCCGACGCGGTCTGCTTTCTGGGTGGCCGGATTGAACAGCGCCACGTTGGAAATATTGATCGGCATTTCCTTCTCGACAATGCCGCCCTGGTTACCCTTGAGCGGGTTAGGCTTGGTATGTTTCTTGACGCGATTGATGCCTTCAACGAGCAGGCGCTCCGCATCGAGGCAGTTCAGCACGACACCTCGCTTGCCCTTGTCTTTACCTGTGGTAACGACAACATCGTCACCTTTGCGAATTTTGTTCATGATCGAGTCCTCGAATGCCGGTTCAAAGAACCTCGGGAGCCAGCGAAACGATCTTCATAAATCGCTCGGTGCGCAGCTCACGCGTGACCGGGCCGAAGATGCGCGTGCCGATCGGTTCCAGCTTGTTATTGAGCAATACGGCAGCGTTGCCATCGAACTTGATCAGGGATCCGTCGGAGCGACGAACGCCCTTGGCCGTGCGCACCACTACCGCGCTATAGACTTCGCCCTTCTTGACACGACCACGCGGTGCGGCATCCTTGATGCTGACCTTGATGACATCACCAATGCCGGCATAGCGGCGCCTGGACCCGCCAAGCACCTTGATGCACATGACCGAACGTGCGCCAGTGTTATCGGCGACATCCAGCAGAGACTGCATTTGAATCATTATTTCATCTCCAACTTAATCCGCGATTGACTCAAGTCCCGCGATCAGTCTTGGAGCCCGCTAGGGGCTGGGATGCTGGGGAAAGTGAATACCCCAGCGGAGCAAAGAGGCGAGATTTTACAAGCCGCCACGTTGTTGTCAACTACTATTTCGATATTGCAGAACGTCCAGCCAACAAGATCCGGTCAGACCGCGCGCGCCTTCTCGACAACCTTGGCGACACGCCACGCCTTGGTCTTGGAGATCGGAGCGCATTCCTCGATCTGTACCAGATCGCCGGCTGCCGTCTCCATTCCCTCAACATGCGCATGGTACTTTTTCGAACGCGTCATGATCTTGCCGATCACAGGGTGCTTCACCTTGCGCTCAACCAGTACCGTAACGGTTTTCTGCATCTTGTCCGAAACAACGCGCCCCTGGAGGGTGCGCCGCACGGTTTGAGTGATCGCATCCGTCATTTCGCCGCCGCCTTCTCACGCTGTATGGTTTTGACGCGCGCAATATCCTTGCGCACCTTGCCGACCTGGCTGGTATTGGTCAGTTGTTGTGTAGCCACCTGCATGCGAAGACCGAATTGCGCCTTGCGCAAATCGAGCAACTCTTTTTGCAGATCCACGTCATTTTTCGCTCTCAGCTCGGTTGTGTTCATGGCTTATCCCAAATGGCGGGTGACGAAAGTGGTCTCAAGCGGAAGCTTGGCCGCTGCCAGGCGGAATGCTTCGCGCGCCAGCGTCTCGTCCACCCCGTCCATCTCGTAAAGGACCTTGCCCGGCTGAATCTCGGCAACCCAATACTCAGGGGAGCCCTTGCCGTTACCCATCCGAACCTCAAGCGGCTTCTTCGAAATCGGCTTGTCCGGGAAAATGCGAATCCAAATACGACCACCGCGTTTGATATGACGCGTCATGGCACGACGCGCTGCTTCGATCTGACGAGCCGTAAGGCGCCCCCGGCCGATAGCCTTGAGGCCGTATTCGCCAAAACTCACCTTGGCGCCACGGGTAGCGAGCCCGGTATTGCGGCCCTTCTGTTCCTTGCGATATTTTCTGCGGGCAGGTTGCAACATGTTTTACTCCTTGCCTTCTTTCGCTGCGCTATCGGTACCCTCGGCCTTGGCCGGGGCCTTGCGAACACGCTTGACGGGTGCCTTGGGCGCTGCAGCAACGACTTCCGGTTTGGCTTCCGGCTTGGTTTCTTCAGCCTTCTTGGCGGACGTCCGGCGTGCGGGCTTGGCTTCGCCTTCGCCTTCGACTTTGGGCTTGCCTGGACTACGCCGCGGCTTGCGCTGGTCGTCAACAATCGGCTCCGGAGCCGCCAGCAGTGCTTCGCTGCGGGACAGGATCTCGCCCTTGAATACCCAAACCTTGATGCCGATGATGCCGTAAGTGGTCTTTGCCTCGGAAGTGCCGTAGTCAATGTCGGCACGCAGGGTATGCAAAGGGACGCGGCCTTCACGGTACCATTCCCGACGTGCAATCTCGGCGCCGTTGAGGCGCCCCGAACTCATGATCTTGATGCCCTGGGCACCAAGGCGCATTGCATTCTGCATCGCGCGCTTCATTGCGCGGCGGAACATGATGCGCTTTTCGAGCTGTTGCGCGATGGAGTCGGCGATCAGTTGGGCGTCGGTTTCCGGTTTGCGGATTTCTTCGATATTGACGTGCACCGGAACGCCCATCTTGCGCTGGAGTTCTGCCTTGAGGTGTTCGATGTCTTCACCCTTCTTGCCGATCACCACACCGGGGCGAGCGCTATACACGGTCACCCTTGCGTTCTTGGCCGGGCGCTCAATCACCACGCGACCAACAGACGCGTGCGCCAGTTTCTTTTTCAGGTAATCACGAACCTCAAGGTCTTCCTTGAGCATCTGTGGAAAATTCTTGCTGTTGGAATACCAGCGTGAAGTCCAGTTGCGTGTGACCGAAAGACGAAAACCGGTCGGATGAATCTTTTGTCCCATGTGCCCTCCTTAATCGCCAACGGTCACGAAAATGTGACAGGTAGGCTTGAGGATGCTGTTGCCGCGTCCCTTGGCTCGCGCGGTAAAGCGCTTGAGCACAGTGCCCTTTTCGACATAGATCCGCGTGATCTTCAATGCATCGATATCCGCGCCGTCATTGTGTTCTGCGTTGGCAATAGCCGACTCAAGAACTTTCTTGATGATTCCGGCGCCCTTCTTGGGCGAAAATGCCAGAATACTAAGTGCCTGATCCACCGGCTTGCCGCGCACCAGATCGGCAACAAGACGACCTTTTTGGGCGGAAAGTCGGACGCCGCGCAAGTTTGCGTTGGTTTCCATCATCGCTCCTTACTTCTTGGCGACGGCTTTTTTGCCGCCGGTGTGGCCCTTGAAGGTTCGCGTCAGCGCGAACTCGCCAAGCTTGTGACCAACCATGTTTTCCGATACATAGACCGGAATATGCTGCTTGCCGTTATGCACGGCGATGGTCAATCCCACGAAGTCCGGAAGAATGGTCGATCGACGCGACCAGGTCTTGATCGGGCGCTTGTCGTTGGAGGCGCGCGCTGCATCCACCCGCTTCAGCAGGTGAGCGTCAATGAACGGGCCCTTCTTGATAGAACGTGCCATCTCTTACCTCTTACCTTTCGGCCTGCGTTGGACAATCATGACGTCCGTGCGCTTGTTGTTACGGGTACGATAGCCCTTGGTCGGCTGGCCCCACGGACTTACAGGAACGCGCCCTTCTCCGGTGCGCCCTTCGCCACCACCATGCGGGTGATCGACCGGGTTCATGGCCACGCCGCGAACCGTCGGACGGATACCGCGCCAACGCATCGCACCGGCCTTGCCGATCTTGCGCAGGCTATGCTCTTCGTTGCCTACTTCGCCAATCGTCGCGCGACACTCTATGTGAATGCGGCGGATTTCGCCGGAACGCAGCCGAATCTGTGCGTAAGAACCTTCGCGCGCCAGAAGCTGAACTGAAGTGCCGGCAGAGCGCGCGATCTGCGCACCTTTCCCCGGCATCATTTCGACACAATGAATGGTCGTGCCGACGGGAATACTGCGAATCGGCAGGGCGTTGCCCGGCTTGATCGGCGCCTCGGAACCGCTGATGACTTCCTGGCCGACCACCATTCCCTTGATCGCGATGATGTAACGACGTTCACCGTCCGCGTAGAGCACCAGGGCGATATTGGCGGAACGATTCGGATCGTACTGAAGGTTCTCGACCTTGCCCGGGATCCCGTCCTTGTCGCGGCGGAAATCGATAACGCGGTAAAGCTTCTTGTGACCACCACCCATGTGCCGCGTGGTGATATGGCCATGCGCATTGCGGCCGGCAGTTCGGGTTTTCGCTTCAACAAGCTTGTCGTGCGGGCGACCCTTGTGCAAATTCGGGTTAACGACCTTGACCACGCCACGACGACCAGGCGAAGTCGGTTTGACTTTTACGAGAGCCATTTAAGCCGCCCCCCCTTCAGCAAAATTGATTTCCTGACCTGGCTTCAGACAGACAAATGCCTTCCTGATGTCGCTACGACGACCGACATTGCGGCCGGCGCGCTTGACCTTGCCTTTGAGATTGGCGATCTGAACAGACTTGACCTCGACTTTGAACAGCATTTCCACGGCCGCCTTGACTTCAGGCTTGGTCGCGTCGGGTGTCACAATGAACACCACTTGCTCGTTCTTGTCGGCAATATAGGTAGCCTTCTCGGAAATTTGCGGGGCCACCAGCACCTGCAACAAACGTTCCGGATTGAAGTTTTTGCTCATGCCAGCATCTCCTCGATCTTGGCCACGGCGCCTTTGGTGAAAATCACCTTGGGAAAACGTACCAGGGATACCGGATCAGCCTGATGCGCTTCCAGCACCAGGACGTTCGGCAAGTTGCGGGATGCCAGCACCAGGTTGTCGTCCAGGCTGTCCGTCACGAGCAACACGGAATCCAAACCCATGGCTTTCAGTTTCTGGGCAAACAGGCGTGTCTTCGGCGCCTCGATGGCAAAGTCATCAATCACGGCCAGTTTGTCTTCGCGGGCCAGCTGCGACAGGATCGCCGCCAAACCGGCGCGATACATCTTCCGATTAACCTTCTGGGTGAAATTCTCTTCCGGCGTGTTCGGGAAAATCCGGCCACCGCCACGCCAGATGGGCGAGGATGTCATACCGGCACGCGCACGGCCTGTTCCCTTTTGGCGGAATGGCTTCTTGGTGCTGTGATGCACTTCCTCGCGGTCTTTCTGCTTGCGATTACCCGCGCGGGCGTTGGCTTGATAGGCGACCACTACCTGATGCACCAGCGCCTCGTTGAATTCGCGACCAAACAGCGCATCTGACGCTGTAATGGTTGATGCGGCCTGACCTTGGGCGTTAATTAGTTTAAGTTCCATGTCATCCCCGCTCTTTCGACGCCTTGATGGCCGGAGCGACAATCACGTCACCCCCCTTGGCGCCAGGCACTGCACCCCTGACCAGCAGAAGTTGGCGCGCCTCATCGATGCGGACGACTTCCAGATTCTGCGTCGTACGCGCAACATCACCGAGGTGTCCGGCCATTTTCTTGCCGGGGAACACGCGCCCAGGATCCTGCGCCATGCCGATAGAACCGGCAGAGTTGTGCGACAAGGAATTGCCGTGGGAAGCGCGGTTTGACGAAAAATGGTGTCGGGTAATTGCTCCGGCAAACCCCTTGCCGATCGACGTGCCACTCACATCGACTTTCTGACCGACACTGAAAATGCTTGCGGCGACCACGTCACCCGGCTTGAAAGTAGCCAGTTGATCAGGCGCGACACGGAACTCCCTGAGAACTTCACCGGCTTCAACGCCGGCCTTGGCAAGGTGACCCGCTGCCGGCTTGCTTACACGGCTGGCGCGACGCTTGCCAAAGGTCACCTGAACGGCGGCATAACCATCCACCTCAGGTGTCTTTATTTGTGTGACGCGGTTATTCGACACATCGAGCACTGTCACCGGGATGGAAGAACC
>JBIJDJ010000165.1:0-6634 GCA_044344175.1 Sulfuritalea sp. | reverse complement strand
GCGGTGGTGAATTCGAGCGCTGCAAGTTTTACGATTGAACCCGATGCGGTGGAAACACCGCGCTGAATCTGGAACCCTTTCCTGGTTCGCTTTCGATCAAAAGCACCGCCTGATGTCGTTCCAGCACATGCTTGACGATGGCCAGGCCCAGGCCCGTGCCACCCGCGTCGCGCGAGCGGCCGCGATCAACCCGGTAGAAGCGCTCGGTGAGTCGGGGCAGGTGCTCGCGGGCGATACCGATGCCGCTGTCGGACACCGAAAACCGCGCCCCGCCTTCGCCTTCCTCGCTCCAGCACAGCAGGATTTCGCCGCCCTGCGGCGAATAGCGCACCGCATTCCCGGCCAGATTGGCAAATGCGGAACGCAGCTCGCGGGCACTGCCCAGCAGTCCCCGCGGCCCCTTGTTTTCGAGGGTGATGCGATGTCGGCCCGCTGAAAGCGCTTCCACTTCCCCGCAGATATCCGCCAGCAGGGCACCAGTATCAACGGGGTCTTCCAGCGGCGGCGGCGCATCCGTTTCCAGCGATGAAAGCGTCAGCAGGTCATCGATCAATCGCTGCATGCGCTGCGCCTGCTCAACGGCGGTTTGCAGGTACTGCGCAATTTCCTGTGGCGGCGTATCGTTCAGAGCCTCAAGCGCCGTGTCGACAAAACCCAGAGTAACGGTCAGTGGCGTTTTCAGTTCGTGCGATACATTGGCGACGAAATCGCGGCGCATGGTGGCGAGCTTCTGCAGCTGCGTTACATCGCGCACCAGCAACAGCGTGCGTCCCGCTGCGAAAGGCGCGGCCTGAAGCTGGAGGCTGCGACCCGGATTGCGTTGCGTGTGCAACTCGAACGGCACACCGCGATGATCGGGGCTGTCGAGATACTCGAGAAATTCCGGCTCGCGCAGCAGGTGCGTGATACGGCTGCCGGTATCGACCGACGCCTTGAGACCGAGACAGGCCTCCGCCTGCAGATTCATCCACTCGATGGCGCGGTGGCCATCAAGGATCATCACGCCATCCGGCAGGGCTTCGGCGGCGCGGCGAAAACGCGCCAGCTCCTGGGTCGCCTGCTCGCGTTCGGCGCTGGCAAGCCGGGCGCGCCGGTGGAGGGCCTCGAAGGCCGCGCCCCAGGCACCGCTGGCGCTCGGCGTCGGCGTACCCAGCGGACAACCGGCCCAGTGAATGAGTCGCAGCACCATCCACAACTGGCGCAGGAAAAAAAAGCCGACCGTGCCCAGCAGCAGAACCGTGGCGCCTCGCTCACCCGCCGCGACCCACCCGGCCAGCGTCGCCAGCATCGTCAGCGCAATCGCCGTCAGCAACTCCGCAAGAATGGCGTTCACGTGGTCGAAAACCGGTAGCCGCTGCCGCGCACGGTCTGAATCAGCCCGTCATGCCCCGTCGCTTCGAGGGCCGCGCGCAGGCGACGGATATGCACATCCACCGTCCGCTCTTCGACAAAGACGTGGTCGCCCCAGACCTGGTCGAGCAGCTGCGAACGTGCATGCACCCGCTCCGGATGCGTCATCATGAAATGCAGCAGCCGGAATTCGGTGGGGCCCAGATTCACTTCCGCGGTCCCGGCCGTAATGCGATGGGTGGCCGGGTCCAGGCGCAAGCCACCGAGCGCTACCACATCCTCCGTCGCCTGCGGTGCGTGCCGGCGCAGCACGGCCTTGATCCGCGCCACCAGTTCGCGTGGACTGAAAGGCTTGGTCACATAGTCGTCGGCGCCGAGTTCGAGGCCTTCGATCTTGTCGGACTCCCCGGCGCGCGCGGTGAGCATGATGATCGGCAGACTGCGGGTGCGCGCCTCGCTGCGCAGCAAACGCGCAAAATCGACGCCGCTCATGCCCGGCAACATCCAGTCGAGCAGGACCAGATCAGGCAGCGCTTGCTGCACCAGTCGACGCGCGGTTTCGGCATCGGCTGCGATTTGCACGGCGTGTCCGGCGCGGCGCAGATTGACTTCAATCAGCGCCTGGATCGCCGGCTCGTCTTCAACCACCAGTATCGTTGCGGACATGGGCTTGTTTTGGAAAGGGACGAATATCAGTGTATTGCAGCTTGATGACGGTTCCATGACATCGATCGCGGCCGCGAGCCTTGCCACTGGGTGCGCTATGATAGCGGCCCCACAGGATCAATTGACCCCAGGAGTTACCACCATGGCCGGTCTCGACAGCAAGACCCCGATTCCCAGCGAGATCACGCTGCACAAAAAATCCCGCATGCTCGAACTCACCTTCGATGACGGCGGCCATTACCACTTGCCTGCGGAGTTCCTTCGGGTCTGCAGCCCCTCCGCGGAAGTTCGCGGCCACGGGCCGGGACAGGAAACGCTGCAAACCGGCAAGCGCAACGTCGAGATCACCGACCTTGAACCGGTCGGCAACTATGCCGTGCAGCCGACCTTCTCCGACGGCCACAACACCGGCATTTACTCGTGGGACTGGCTGCACCACCTTGCCGCCAACCATGAGTCGCTGTGGGCCGAATACCTGGAACGCCTTGAAAAAGCCGGGGCCAGCCGCGATATAGATTCGACCACCCTGCCGCCCAAGTCAGGCGGCTGCGGCAGCCATTGAGAGCCCGGTACCGGCAATGACACAAACGCATTTCGGCTTCGAGACCGTCGATGAAAAGGAAAAGGCGCAGCGCGTAGCGGGCGTCTTCTCGTCGGTCGCGCAGAAATACGACGTGATGAACGATCTCATGTCGATGGGCCTGCATCGCCTGTGGAAGAAATTCACCATCGATATTGCCGCACCGCGGCCCGGCGAACGCGTGCTCGATGTCGCCGGCGGCACGGCCGACCTGGCGTCGGCCTTCGCCCCGCGCGTCGGAACCAATGGCCAGGTCTGGCTGACCGACATCAACAATGCCATGCTCGGCGTCGGCCGCGACCGCCTGCTCGACGAAGGCGTGCTGGCGCCGGTGGCACAGTGCGACGCGGAAAAGCTGCCCTTTCCCGACAATCACTTCGATATCGTCACGGTAGCCTTCGGTCTGCGCAACATGACCCACAAGGACAAGGCGCTGGCAGAAATGCGCCGCGTATTGCGCCCCGGCGGACGGCTGCTGGTGCTGGAGTTTTCCAAAGTATGGAAACCTCTGGAAAAGGCCTACGATATCTATTCATTCAGGCTGCTGCCCTGGCTGGGCGGAAAAATTGCGGGGGACGCCGAGTCCTACCGCTATCTGGCCGAATCGATCCGCATGCATCCGGATCAGGCCGCGCTCAAGGCCCTGATGGAACAAGTCGGGCTGGAACGTGTCGAAGTGTTTAATATGACAGCCGGCGTCGTCGCGCTGCATCGTGGTTACAAGTTTTAACGAGGAGAAGCAAAAATGAAGGGATTAGTGATTGCGGCCTTTGCGGCCGTGCTTGGTCTGGGCGTGATGGTTTCCGATGCGGAAGCCAAGCGATTCGGCAGCGGCAAGCCGGCCGGCATGCAGCGGCAGGCGACGCCGGCGCCCACGGCTCCGGCGCAGGCCGGCAAGCCGGCCGCTCCGGCAGCCGCCGGCGCCCCCGCCGCGGCCGCCAAACCGGCCGGCATGAGCCGCTTTCTCGGCCCCCTGGCCGGCCTCGCCGCCGGCCTGGGCATCGCCGCGCTGCTGTCGCACTTCGGCATGGGCGAAGGCATGGCCAACATGCTGCTGATCCTGGCGCTGGTTGGGATCGCATTCTTTGCCGTGCGCTGGCTGATGAGGAAACGCACGCCCGAAGCCGGCATGCAGTACGCCGGTGCCGGCCCAGGCAATGGCGCACCGGCAAACTTCACGCCCGCTCAATTTGAAGCTTCAGGAGTTCCCGGAGGGACGCACAGCGCTGGCGCCGGCGCTACGGCGGCTGGCGCCGTAGCCCGCAACATCCCCGCCGATTTCGACGTGGATGGCTTCCTGCGCCAGGCCAAGCTGAATTTCGTGCGCCTGCAGGCCGCCAACGATCGCGGCGACATGGACGACGTCCGCGAATTCACCGCGCCCGAACTGTTCGCCGAGATCAAGATGCAGTACCAGGAACGCGGCAGCAAGACACAGGAAACCGACGTCATGCAGCTGAACGCCGAACTGCTGGAAGTCGTCACCGAGGGCAATCGCCACATCGCCAGCGTGCACTTTTCCGGCCAGCTGCGCGAAGACAACGCCGCACCTGAAGCCTTTCGCGAAACCTGGCATCTGGTCAAGCCGGTCGACGGCAGCCGCGGCTGGAACGTGGCCGGCATTCAGCAAGTCTGAACGCAAACGTTCACTGTTCCATGCAATCCCTGCCCACGCCGCTGCTGGCTGCAATCAATCACCTGCTAGGGCAGGCGCCTTGGGCGCGCGAGAAACTCGCGCCCTTCGCCGGGCATGCCGCGCAGATCAAGCTGCCGCCTTTCGAAGCGGCTTTTTTGATTGGTGCCGACGGCTGCCTGTCCGCTCCACTGCCGGAAGCCGAGCTGGAAGTCAGCATCTCGCTGCCGGCGGCAACGCCGCTGCTGGCGCTGCAAGGCAAGGATGCCGTGATGCGCGCGGCGCGCATCGAAGGCTCGGCCGAATTCGCCGAAGCCCTGGGTTTCGTCATCCGCAATCTTCGTTGGGATGCCGAGGAAGACCTCTCGCGCATCGTCGGCGACGTTGCCGCCCACCGCATCGTCAAGGACACGACACAATTCGCCGCCTGGCAGCAGCAGGCTGCGCAGAATTTCGCCGCCAACCTGGCCGAGTACTTTACCGAAGAACAGCCACTGATTGCCCGCCAGGCCGATATCTCCGCCTTTTCAGGCGATATCGACCGCCTGCGCGATGACGTCGCGCGACTGGAGAAGCGGCTGCAGCGGCTCGCTTGAGGCAGGTTTGATCCTTGCCTGAAATATTTCTATTGGCCTGCCGGCAGCCGGCTGGGCACAATCACCCCCCTTGACCGCCATAAACACCGAGAGGAAAACCCGTGAAGAAAATTCTGTTTGCCGGCGCAGCGCTGATCACTTCGTTCGCCCCGATCCTTGCCCACGCCGATGATGAGGCATTGATGACCGAAGCGCGCAAGGTGGCTACGACGCTGCCGCCCAAACTGATCGTCGCCCTGCAGGACGAGATCAAAAAGTCCGGACCCGAAGGTGCGATCCCGGTGTGCAAGGACATGGCGCCCAAAATGGCCGGCGAGATCTCGCAGCAGACCGGCTGGAAGATCAAGCGCGTCAGCCTCAAGGCGCGCAATGACGCGCGGGCCATTCCCGATCCCTGGGAAAAAGCTGCGCTGGAGGATTTCGACAAGCGCGCCGCAGCGGGCGAGCCACCCGCCAAGCTGGAGAAGGGGGAAAGGATCGGCAACGAGTATCGCTTCGTCAAGGCGCTGCCGGTGCAGCCTCTTTGTCTGAGCTGCCACGGCCCCGCCGACCAGCTAAGTCCCGCGATCAAGGCGGCGCTCGGACAGAACTACCCCAACGATCGCGCCATCGGCTATTCGGAAGGCCAGATCCGCGGCGTGATCAGCGTGCGCAAGACGCTCTGAGCCAAATCGCCGGCCGGCCTCGCTGGCGCGCCGGCATACAGGACAAGGAATGGGGCGGTCGATCGCTCCGGCACCGTACCGCCAGCGCCGACTTTTCTTGCGCCACTGCCGGTTGCCGGGATTCCCCGCAATGGAACGCCAAACAAAAAGGGCAGCCGAAGCTGCCCTTTTTGTTTCGCCTGCCCAGATTCCGGCTCAGTGACGCCGTTTGCGCAGACGATCGATGGCAGCAAGCTGGGCGGTAGCTTCAGCCAGTTCGGCCTGGGCACGCCCGTAGTCCATTGCGGAGGCTCGATTGGCCATCGCCTCCGAGGCTGCCTTTCTCGCTTCCAGCGCCCGCGCCTCGTCCAGATCGCCACCGCGGATGGCGGTGTCGGCCAATACGGTTATCAAACCCGGTTGCACTTCAAGCAGGCCGCTGGCGACAAAAATCACCTCTTCGCGGCCATCCTGCAACTTGATCCGGACCGCCCCGGGCTTGATGCGGGTCATCAGCGGCATGTGGCCGGGCAATATACCCAGTTCGCCCGCTTCGCCCGGCAGGACGACGAACTCCGCCAGGCCGGAGAAAATCGACTCCTCAGCGCTAACGACGTCCACATGAATAGTCATGGCCATTACCTTACCCCCTTATTGCAGCGCTTATTGGAGCGTTTTTGCCTTCTCGAAAACTTCCTCGATCGCGCCGACCATGTAGAAGGCCTGCTCGGGAATCGTGTCGCATTCGCCGTCGACGATCATCTTGAAGCCCTTGATGGTGTCGGCCAGCGGCACAATCTTGCCCGGCGTGCCGGTGAACACTTCGGCCACGTTGAAGGGCTGCGAGAGGAAGCGCTGGATCTTGCGCGCACGCGTCACGGCCAGCTTGTCTTCGGGGGCGAGTTCGTCCATGCCGAGAATCGCGATGATGTCGCGCAGTTCCTTGTAGCGCTGCAGGTTCGACTGCACGCGGCGGGCGACGCTGTAATGCTCTTCGCCGACGACGAGCGGGTCGAGCTGGCGCGAGGTGGAATCGAGCGGATCGACCGCCGGGTAGATGCCCAGCGAAGCGATGTCGCGCGACAGCACGACGGTGGCGTCGAGGTGGAGGAAGGTCGTCGCCGGCGACGGGTCGGTCAAGTCATCCGCCGGCACATACACGGCC
>JBIJDJ010000027.1:0-21494 GCA_044344175.1 Sulfuritalea sp. | reverse complement strand
GTGCGCGGCGAGAGGAACAGGCGGCGGGCCAGCGCCGGCAGCGCGAGATGCTCCGGCAGGGCGGCGCGCAAATGCTCGCGCACGCGCAAGCTCAGCGCCCGGTCGCGACGGTAGAGCGTGGTGATGCTGGCCGGTGCATCGATCAGAAAGTTGCGCAGCGCCGCTTCGTCGCGGCGCACCGGCAGCGCCAGCCATTCGGCGGGGAAGCGCGCTTCCAGGCGCGGTGCGTCGAAGGTGTAGCGCGGCGCGAAGACCAGTTCGTAGTCGGCGGCGTGCAGCGGCGGCGGATAAGGAAAGGACACTTCATCGAGCGGCAGTGGATGCGCCACCAGCCACGCCGCCAGGCCGTGGATCATGCGCAACAGCCACTCGAAGGCAAACACGCGTCCCGCCGGGCCGACCGGCAGCGCCTGCTCTTCGCTGATGACGATCACGGCGGCGCGCCCGCTTTTTTCCACTTCCACTGCGAGATCGTCGAGCACCACGTGCAGAAAGCGCGCGATGCGTTCGAGCGATTCTTCCAGTGTCGTCGCGGAGAGCGCGGCGCGACAGAGAAACTCGAAGCTGCCGCGGTGCAAGGGGCGCGAAAAAAGCGCGAAGCCTTCGTCGTCGAGGCCTTCGTTGATCAGGCGGTAGAGCGTGGCGTAACGCGCCACCGGAACGCGGGCGCTGCGGTCATGCAACAGATGCGTGGCAATTTCTGCATGCTCGAGTAGGCTCTCGGGCGCCAGCCCGGCCCGCGCAACCCCCGAGAGGATACCGCTGACAAAGCCGATGGCGACCGTCGAAGGGCTTCCGGCGGGTTTCCGTGGGAGAGTTAATCTGGTAGCCATAATGGCGGATTATGCATAGTTCTCGTCGTTTTGTGTCATGGCGGTGTTGCTGAACATTACCTATGATGCAAACACTGTCGCGTATCCGGGAGCCGTTGCCATGACCGATCTCAGCATTGCCGCCAAGCTGGTGCCCTACAAGCCGAAGCACAAGGTGCGTTTCGTCACCGCCACCTCCTTGTTCGACGGTCATGACGCCTCGATCAACATCATGCGGCGCATCCTGCAAGCTTCCGGCGTCGAGGTGATTCACCTCGGCCACAACCGGTCGGTCGAGGAAATCGTCAACGCGGCCGTGCAGGAAGACGCGCAGGGCATCGCCGTGTCGTCCTACCAGGGCGGTCACCTCGAGTTCTTCAAGTACATGATCGACCTGCTCAAGGAGCGCGGCGGAGAGAGCATCAAGGTCTTCGGCGGCGGCGGCGGCGTTATCGTGCCGGCGGAAATGCGCGAACTGCACGAGTACGGCGTGGCCCACCTCTACTCGGTACAGGACGGCCAGTCGATGGGCCTGCAGGGCATGATCAACGACATGGTGGCGCGTTGCGACGTCGACCTCAGCAAGCGCGCGCCGCGTGACATCCAGGCGCTGCAGGTCGAGGATCGCGGCGAGCGCCTGCGCAATCTGGCGCAGATCATCACCGCGCTGGAAAACGGCGTATGGCCGGAGAAGGCGAAGAAGGCGCTGCACGAGAAGGCCGTTGCCGCGAGTCTGGGTAACCGGTCAGCGCCGACTCTTGGCATCACCGGTACCGGTGGCGCGGGGAAGAGCTCGCTGACCGACGAGCTGATCCGCCGCTTCCGTCTCGACCAGAATGACAGCCAGAAGATCGCCGTGATCTCCATCGACCCCTCGCGCAAGCGCACCGGCGGCGCACTGCTGGGCGACCGCATCCGCATGAACGCGATCCAGCATCCCAACATCTACATGCGGTCGCTGGCCACGCGCGACACCGGCAGCGAAGTGTCCAAGGCACTGCCCGACGTGATCGCCGCCTGCAAGGTGGCCGGCTTCGATTTCGTCGTGGTGGAAACCTCGGGCATCGGCCAGGGTGATGCGGCGATCGTGCCGCTGGTCGATGTGTCGATGTATGTGATGACGCCCGAGTTCGGCGCCGCGTCGCAGCTGGAAAAAATCGACATGCTGGATTTCGCCGATTTCGTGGTGATCAACAAGTTCGACCGCAAGGGCGCCGAGGACGCGCTGCGTGACGTGCGCAAGCAGTACCAGCGCAACCGTGAACGCTTCGGCGAAAAGACCGAAGACATGCCGGTGTTCGGCACCATGGCGGCGCGCTTCAACGACGATGGCGTTACCGCTTTGTATCAGGCGTTGGCGCCGCGCCTGGCCGAGCGTGGGCTCAAGTTCAGGAAGGGTGTGCTGCCGCTGGTGAACGTCAAGCACTCCTCCGCCGGCCGCGCCATTGTTCCGGCGGATCGGGTGCGCTATCTGGCCGACATCGCCGATGCCCTGCGCGGCTATCACCGTCAGATCGCCGAGCAGTCCACACTGGCGCGCGAACGGCAGTCGCTGAAAACCGCCAAGGCGATCTTCGAGTCCTGCGCCAAGAATGCTGCGGACTTTGACGAACTCATCACGTGGAAGGACGGCCAGCTCACGCCCCACGCCCGCAAGCTGCTGGCGATGTGGCCGGACATGAAGAAGGCCTATGCCGGCGACGAGTACGTGGTGAAAATTCGCGACAAGGAAATCCGCACCAACCTGATTTTCGAGACGATGTCCGGCACCAAGGTGCGCAAGGTGGCGCTGCCGCGCTTCGACGACGAGGGCGAACTGCTCAAGTTCCTCATGCGCGAGAACGTCCCCGGTTCCTTTCCCTACACCGCCGGCGTGTTCGCCTTCAAGCGCGAGAACGAAGATCCGACGCGGATGTTCGCCGGCGAAGGCGATGCCTTTCGCACCAACAAGCGCTTCCTCAAGGTTTCCGAAGGCATGCCGGCCAAGCGCCTGTCCACGGCCTTCGATTCGGTCACGCTCTACGGCTGCGACCCCGATCCGCGCCTCGACATCTACGGCAAGATCGGCAATTCCGGCGTTTCGATCGCCACGCTCGATGACCTCAAGGTGCTCTACTCCGGCTTCGATCTGTGCGATCCGGCGACCTCGGTGTCGATGACCATCAACGGTCCGGCGCCGATGATCCTGGCCATGTTCCTCAATGCCGCCTTCGATCAGCAGATCGAGAAGTTCCGCACCCAGAACGGCCGCGACGCGACCGAAGACGAAGCCGAAAAGATTCGCGAGTGGACGCTGTCTTCCGTGCGCGGCACGGTGCAGGCCGACATCCTCAAGGAAGACCAGGGTCAGAACACCTGCATTTTCTCGACCGAGTTCGCGCTGAAAATGATGGGCGACATCCAGGAATATTTCGTCCGCAACCAGATCCGCAATTTCTACTCGGTCTCGATCTCCGGCTATCACATCGCCGAAGCCGGCGCCAACCCGATCTCGCAACTCGCCTTCACGCTGGCCAACGGTTTCACCTACGTCGAGACCTACCTGGCGCGCGGCATGCGTATCGACGATTTCGCCGGCAATCTTTCCTTCTTCTTCAGCAACGGCATGGACCCGGAATACTCGGTCATCGGCCGCGTCGCGCGGCGCATCTGGGCGGTGGCAATGAAGAACCGCTACGGCGCCAACGAGCGTTCGCAAAAGCTCAAATACCACATCCAGACATCGGGCCGCAGCCTGCATGCACAGGAGATGGACTTCAACGACATTCGCACCACGCTGCAGGCGCTGATCGCGATTTACGACAACTGCAATTCACTGCATACCAACGCCTACGATGAGGCCATCACCACGCCAACCGAGGAATCCGTGCGCCGCGCCATGGCGATCCAACTCATCATCAACCGCGAATGGGGCGTGGCGAAGAACGAGAACCCGAACCAGGGCGCCTTCATCATCGAGGAACTGACCGACCTGGTGGAGGAGGCAGTATTGAAAGAATTCGAAGCCATCGCCAGCCGCGGCGGCGTCCTCGGTGCCATGGAAACCGGCTACCAGCGCGGCAAGATCCAGGAAGAGTCGATGCACTACGAGCACAAGAAGCACGACGGCTCCTTCCCCATCATCGGCGTCAATACCTTCCTCAACCCCCACGGCTCGGGCGTCGCCAGCGAAATCGAACTGGCGCGCTCGACCGAGGGCGAGAAGCAGTCGCAGCTCAAGCGCCTAAAGGATTTCCAGACGCGTAACGCGGGTCAGTCCGAAGCTTGCCTGGCCAGGCTGAAACAGGCCGTGATCGACAACAGCAATGTCTTCGCCGTGATGATGGAAGCGGTGCGCTGCTGTTCGCTGGGGCAGATCTCGAATGCCTTATATGAGGTCGGCGGGCAGTACCGGCGCAGCATGTAGAAGTCGGCGCTGGCGGCACGGCAAATTCGGGTAGGCTCCGGACATGGATATTTTTGAGCTCCTGGGCCTGCTGCTGCTGTTCGCCACAGCATGGCTGTGGCTGGACAGCCTCAAGGCACGCGAGGCGGCGGTGGCCGCCGCCAAGGCGGCCTGTGTTTCGGAGGATCTGCTGCTGCTCGATGACACCGTGGCCATTGCGCGGCTGCGCTTCGCCCGCGACGGCGAAGGCGCGCTGTGCATCCAGCGTACCTACGGCTTCGAGTACAGCGATACGGGTAATGATCGCCATTCCGGAAGCGTCGTCATGCTGGGCAGCCGAGTCCTGGTGATCAACATCAGGTTGCGGCAGAGCCCTTCGCTGAAGGTGGTTCACTGAGCCGCCCCGCGCTCCTGGCGGAGGGAGTCGCCATCCTGCTTCACGGTTGCTGCGGCAGGCTAAAATCCATTCCATCGTTCACGTTTTTTCAAAGGAGCAGTCAATGACAATCAAAACCGTAGGCATCATCGGTGCCGGAACCATGGGCAACGGCATCGCGCAGGCGTGCGCGGTGGTCGGCATCGACGCGGTCATGCTGGATATCAACGACGCCGCTGTGCAGAAGGGCGTCGCCGCGGTTTCCGGCAGCCTCGACCGTCTGGTCAAGAAGGAAAAGATGACGGCCGAGCAGAAGGCGGCAGCGATGGCGCGTATCAAGCCGACGACGCAGATGGCCGACATGAAGAGTGTGGACATCGTGATCGAGGCGGCCACCGAGAACTTCGGCCTCAAGCTGAAGATCCTCAAGGAAGTGGAAGCCGCGATCGGCGTCGGGACCATCATCGCCAGCAACACCTCATCCATTTCGATCACCCAGCTTGCGGCCGCGACGGGCCGTGCGGACAAGTTCATCGGCATGCACTTCTTCAATCCGGTTCCCTTGATGGCACTGGTGGAACTGATTCGCGGCCTGCAGACCTCGGACGAGACGCACGCCAAGGTCGAGGCATTGGCCAAGGCGCTGGGCAAGACGCCGATCACGGTGAAGAACAATCCGGGCTTCGTGGTGAACCGCATCCTGTGCCCGATGATCAACGAGGCGATCTTCGTCTATTCGGAGGGACTGGCATCGGCCGAAGAGATCGATGCCGGGATGAAACTGGGCTGCAACCAGCCCATCGGCCCATTGGCGCTGGCCGACATGATCGGACTGGATACCATGCTGGCGGTGATGACAGTCTTTTACGAAGGCTTCAACGACTCGAAGTACCGTCCGGCGCCGCTGCTGAAGGAAATGGTTGCCGCGGGTTATCTGGGCCGCAAGACCGGGCGCGGGTTTTACACGTATTGATCTGCGATAGCGGAAATGTGGGGCCGGCTTCAGCCGGCCGGCTATGGATGGCGGCCTGAAGTCCGCCCGGCCCGTACTAGCCGGCGAAGCGGCGCAGGCCTTCGAGGTCCAGCACCCTGATGCCGCCGTACTCGGCGATCAGGAAGCCGCCCTGTTCCAGCGTGCGCAGGGTGCGGTTGACCCGCTGGCGCGAGACGCCGGCAAGGTAGCCGATTTCGCCCTGGGAAATCGCGATGCGCGATTCGATGCCGGGTTGCAGCACCGGATGGAACAAGGCGGCGATGGCGCGGGCGACGCGGGCATCGATGTCGGCCAGCCGTTCCGATTCGAGCAGGCCGATGAACAGGCCCAGCCGTTCGTTGATCTGGTTGATGACAAAGCGGTTGAAGGGGATGCTATGGTCGAGCAGCCAGTGGAAGGTCTCATGCTTCATGCAGGCGACGCGCGTGTCGCGCAGGGCGATGACGTCGTAGCGGCGGGGCTCGGCCTTGAGCATGGACCCTTCGCCGAACCAGCCGCCGGCGGCGATGCCGGTGTAGCTGGCGGTCTTGCCGCTGGCCCAGTCGCTCGACATCTTGGTTAGACCGTCGATGATGCCGAACCAGTGCTCCACCGGTTCCCCCTTGCGGCAGACGAAGCCGGCTGTCGGCACGAAGCGTTCAATCGTTCCCTCGCGTGCGCGTGCGAAATCCGCGGCAGACAGCGATTGCGCCCAGCTTGTGCGGCGCAGCATGTCTTCGAGCGAGATTCCGGATATTTGACAATTGTCAGGCACGCGACAATTATAGGCACCGGAATCGCTTAGACTCAATTGCTGTAGCGGACTAATCGCGAGAACAGCGGGTCCGCATCGGTATTTGCTGGAGGAGAGAAAACGCATGGCTGTGTCCCCATCGGGGCGAGGCTCGACCTCGCTCGATACCTTTCCCCGTCTGCTGCTGAACCACGCGGCGACGCGCGGCGATCGTCCGGCAACACGCGAGAAATATCTCGGCATCTGGCAGACCTGGAGCTGGAGTCAGGTCGCCGAAGAAGTTCGTGCCATGGCCTGCGGCTTGGCGGAACTCGGCTTCAAGCGCGGCGACAACCTCGCCATCGTTGGCGACAACCGCCCCCGCCTTTACTGGGCGATGTGTGCGGCGCAGATGCTGGGTGGTGTTCCGGTGCCGATGTATCAGGATGCGGTGTCGGCGGAAATGGTTTTTGTGCTGACCGACGGCGAGATTCGTTTTGCCATTGTCGAAGATCAGGAGCAGGTGGACAAGCTGCTCGAAATCAAGGTTCAGTGCCCCAGCCTGCAGCACATCCTCTACGATGATGCGCGCGGCATGCGCCATTACACGCAGACCTGGCTGCAGGGCCTAGACGAAGTCATAGCGATGGGCAAGATTCACGACAAGAACCAGCCTGACTTCATCGCCGGCGAAGTGGCAAAGGGTCGCACCGAAGACGTTGCGGTGATGCTCTATACGTCGGGCACCACGGGCAAGCCCAAGGGCGTCTGCCAGACCCATGAAACCTTCATCGCCGCTGCACAGAGCGGGGTGGGCTTCGATCACCTGACGGACCAGGAAGACATTCTTTCCTACCTGCCGATGGCCTGGGTGGGGGATCACCTGTTCTCCTATGCGCAGGCGATGGTCGCGGGTTTCACCATCAACTGCCCCGAGTCGGGCGACACGGTGATGACAGACCTGCGTGAGATCGGGCCGACCTACTACTTTGCGCCGCCGCGGGTGTTCGAGAATCTGCTGACCACGGTGATGATCCGCATGGAGGATGCCAGCGCCATGAAGCGCAGCATGTTCCATTACTTCATGGCGGTGGCCAAGCGTTGCGGCTCGGATATTCTCGACCAGAAGTCCGGGGTATCCACCACGGACCGTCTGCTCTATGCGCTGGGCAACGTGCTGATCTATGGGCCGCTGCGCAACGTGCTCGGCATGAGCCGCATCCGCGTCGCCTACACGGCGGGTGCCGCCATCGGCCCCGACCTGTTCCGCTTCTACCGTTCCATCGGCGTCAATCTGAAGCAGCTCTATGGCGCCACCGAGACCTGTGCCGCGGTCTGCCTGCAACCCGATCGCGAGATCAAGTTCGACAGCGTCGGCAAGCCGGCGCCGGGGGTCGAGGTCAAGATTTCCGACGACGGCGAGGTGCTGGTGCGCGGCAAACTGCTGCTCAAGGGCTACTACAAGCGCCCCGATGCCACGGCGGAGGCGATCGACGCCGAAGGCTGGTTCCACACCGGCGATGCCGGCTTCTTCGACGAGGACGGTCATCTGAAGATCATCGACCGCGCCAAGGACGTCGGCAAGCTGTCCCAAGGCGCGATATTCGCGCCGAACTACATCGAGAACAAGCTCAAGTTTTTCCCGTACATCAAGGAAGCGGTCTGCTTCGGCCACGACCGCGAAATGGTCTGCGCCTTCGTCAACATCGACATGGGTGCGGTCGGCAACTGGGCCGAACGGCGCGGCCTCCCGTATTCCGGCTACACTGATTTGGCCGGCAAGCCGGAGGTTCTGGAACTGATCCGGGAGTGCGTCGAGCAGGTCAATGTCGACCTTTCGCATGACGCGATGGTGGCCGAGACGCAAATCCATCGCTTCATGGTGCTGCACAAGGAACTCGACCCGGATGACGACGAACTCACGCGCACCCGCAAGGTACGGCGCGGTTTTGTTGCGGAAAAGTATGGCGTCCTGATTGATGCCTTGTACACCGGCAAGACTTCGCAGTTCATCGAAACCCAGGTCAAGTTCGAGGATGGCCGCACCGGCAAGGTGGCGGCGGACCTGGCGATCTGCGAAGTGAAGACCTTTCCCGCCAGCTTGAAAAAAGCGGCGTAGACCAGCAGCAGCGAAAACGGCGAACGACTTATGACTGACAGGACCCATGCGGAGCGCATTACTTTCCACGACGCTATTGCGACGATGGAGGTGGATTTCTCCGGCCTGACCTTTGCCGATGCGGCCCAGGTCGATGCGTTTTACGATGAAGTGGACAGGCGTCTGGCCGAGACCGGGCAACGCTGGTTCTTCCTGGTGATTTACACCGATTGCGTGATTGCGCCGGAAGTCTGGGATCGCTTCGCCGAGCGCGGTAAGGGTACCAACATCGCTCATGGCAGCGGTAGCGTGCGCGTTGATGCCAAGGCGCAGACGCGCGAGGCGATTCGGCAAAGCGCAGGGAGGGAATCTTTCCGCTCGAACATCCACGACACGCGCGACCAGGCTTTGCTGGCGCTCGGCGAGATGCGCAAGCGCCAGCGCGAGACGCAGAGCGCGACGGAAGAAACCTTCCTGCGCGTGGCAAATGTGAGCCTGCGCTTCGGTGGCGTCAAGGCCATCACCGGCGTCAGCTTCGAGATCAAGCGCGGCGAGATCTCGTCCATCATCGGCCCGAACGGTGCCGGCAAAAGCTCGATGCTGAATGTCATCAACGGTGTCTACCATCCGCAGGAAGGCACCATTACCTTTCTCGGCAATGTGCGCCAACAGATGCGTCCCTATGAGGCGGCGACACAGGGCATCGCCCGCACCTTCCAGAACATCGCGCTGTTCAAGGGCATGTCGGTGCTCGACAACATCATGACGGGGCGCAACCTGAAGATGAAGGCCAACATGCTGCAGCAGGCCTTCTGGTTCGGTCCGGCGCAGCGCGAGGAACTGGAGCACCGCGCCAAGGTCGAGGAGATCATCGACTTCCTGGAGATTCAGCACATTCGCAAGACACCGGTGGGGCGCTTGCCCTATGGTCTGCAAAAGCGCGTCGACCTGGCGCGGGCGTTGGCCATGGAACCGGAACTGCTGCTGCTCGACGAACCCATGGCCGGCATGAACGTGGAGGAAAAGCAGGACATGTGCCGCTTCATCCTCGACGTCAATGACCAGTTCGGTACCACGGTCCTGCTGATCGAGCACGACATGGGCGTGGTCATGGACCTCTCCAACTTCGTCGTGGTGCTCGATTACGGCAAGAAGATCGCCGAAGGCACCCCGGACGAAGTCCGTGCCGACCCGAATGTCATCAGCGCCTATCTCGGCGCCAGTCATTAACGCTCATCCCACCGAGCGCCACCTACAGAAAATGAAACACGCGAAAGGCAAATTGAAGGTTTCCCCCCCCATCCCCCCTCACGGGGGGCTACTGATCGGCTCGCTGCGCTCGATAGTTTTCAGGGCCTTTGCAACCGATGTTTCGAGTTAAGTATTAAGGATTCTGAACCATGGCATTTTTCCTGGAAACCCTGCTCGGCGGCCTCATGAGCGGCATGCTTTATTCGCTGGTGGCGCTCGGCTTCGTGCTGATCTTCAAGGCCTCCGGCGTGTTCAATTTCGCCCAGGGCGCGATGGTGCTGTTCGCCGCCTTGGCCATGGCGCGTTTCTCCGAGTGGATCCCCGGTTGGCTGGGCATCGAAAGCCTGCTCGTCGCCAACGTGCTGGCGTTTTCCGTCGCCGTAGTGATCATGTTCATCGTTGCCTGGTTGATCGAGCGGCTGGCCCTGCGTCATCTGGTGAACCAGGAAGGTGCGACGCTGCTGATGGCTACGCTGGGCATCGCCTACGTGCTTGATGGCATCGGTCAGACCATCTTCGGCAGCGACATCTACAAGATCGACGTCGGCATGCCGAAGGAGCCGGTGATGATGCTGGAGAGCGTTTTCGAAGGCGGCATCCTGATCAACAAGGAGGACTTCATCGCCGCGCTGATCGCGGCCCTGCTGGTGATCTCGCTGTCGATCTTCTTCCAGAAGACCGCTACCGGCCGCGCGCTGCGCGCCGTGGCAGACGACCACCAGGCGGCGCAGTCGATCGGCATTCCGCTGGGCCGGATCTGGGTCATCGTCTGGTGCGTCGCCGGCATCACCGCACTGGTAGCCGGCATCATCTGGGGCTCGAAACTCGGTGCTCAGTTCTCCTTGCAGACGGTGGCCTTGCGCGCGCTGCCGGTGGTGATCCTCGGCGGTCTGACCTCAGTGCCGGGCGCGATCATCGGCGGCCTGATCATCGGCGTCGGCGAGAAGCTGTCCGAGGTATATCTCGGCCCCTTTGTCGGTGGAGGCATCGAGATCTGGTTTGCCTACATGCTGGCGCTGGTCTTCCTCCTGTTCAGGCCGCAAGGCTTGTTCGGCGAAAAGATTATTGATCGTGTCTGACCCAAGGGACGGCGAATAAATGTTCTATAGAGAAAACGGTCAGTTCAAGACCACATACAAAGCGGATCAGCAGGCATTTGTCATTCCGCAGGATCGCTGGGCGATCGTCGCGATCGTGGTGTTCGCCTTCGTCGGGGTTCCGCTGCTGGTGGACGAGTACATGTTCCGCGCCATCCTGGTGCCCTTCCTGATCCTGTCGCTCGCGGCTTTGGGCGTGAATATCCTGGTGGGTTATTGCGGGCAGATCACCCTCGGCGCTGGCGCGTCGATGGCGGTCGGCGCCTATGCCGCCTACAACTTCCTGGTGCGCGTGGATGGAATGCCGGCGCTGGCGGCGATTCTGCTCGGTGGCCTGGTGGCCGCTGCGGCAGGCATCGTATTCGGTGCGCCGAGCCTGCGCGTGCGTGGTCTGTATCTTGCGGTGGCGACCCTGGCGGCCCAATTCTTTTGGGACTGGGCTTTCCTGCGTATCAAATGGTTTACCAACAATTCGTCATCGGGTAATGTTTCAGTCTCCGATATCAACCTGCTGGGCTGGACCGTCAATACGCCGACCGACAAATACCTCTTCTGCCTCGGTATCCTGGTCGCCTTCACCATGATGGCGAAGAACCTGCTGCGCGGCAACATGGGCCGGCAATGGATGGCGATTCGCGACATGGACGTAGCGGCCACAGTTATCGGCATCCGTCCGATGTACGCCAAGCTCACGGCCTTCGCCGTCAGTTCTTTCTACCTCGGCGTGGCCGGAGCCTTGTGGGGTTTTGTCAACCTTGGCTCCTGGGAGCCGGCGGCATTTTCCATTGACCGCTCTCTGCAATTGCTGTTCATGGTCATCATCGGTGGCCTGGGCGCGATTTCCGGTAGCTTTTTCGGCGCAGCATTCATCGTGATCCTGCCCATCTTCCTCAACCAGATGCTGCCGCTGGTGGGAGGCTTGTTGGGACTCGATGTCTCGATTGCGCTTGCGGCGCACGTCGAAATCATTATCTTCGGGTCGCTGATCGTGTTTTTCCTGATCGTCGAACCGCACGGCATTGCCCGGCTGTGGGCGACCGGGAGGGAGAAGCTGCGGCTGTGGCCCTTCCCCCATTGAGAAACAGAGGCGAGACCGGCGGGTTACGATCGTCCGGCGTCGCAGTTCTGGTTTATCGCAGGTGAAACACTAAATTATCCTAGGAGGAGAGAAAATGAAATTGCGCAAACTTGCTGTCACCGTTTCGCTTGCCGCGATCGGTTTGTCCGCTGCCCTGACCGCGCCGGCAACATTCGCGGCCGAGGAGCAGTTTTTCCCGGTACTGTCCTTCCGCACCGGCGCCTACGCACCCAACGGCACGCCATGGGCCAACGGCTATGTTGACTACTTTAAGCTGACCAATGCACGCGGCGGCGTCAATGGCGTCAAGATGATCTGGGAGGAATGCGAGACCGCCTATGCCACCGACCGCGGTGTCGAGTGCTACGAGCGCCTGAAGGGCAAGCATGGTGGCGCCACGGTGGTGCAGCCTTTGTCCACCGGCATCACTTTCGCGCTGACCGAGAAGGCGCCGGTCGACAAGATTCCCCTGATCACCGCCGGCTATGGCCGCAGCGAGTCGCAGGATGGATCCGTGTTCGCCTGGAACTTCCCGCTGATCGGAACCTACTGGATGGCCGCCGACGTGCTGGTGCAGCACATCGCCAAGAAGGAAGGCGGTTTCGACAAGCTGAAGGGCAAGAAGATCACGCTGGTTTATCACGACAGCCCCTACGGCAAGGAGCCGATCGCCCTGCTGCAGGAACGCGCCAAGATGCATGGCTACGAACTTTCTCTTCTGCCGGTCGCGCACCCGGGTGTCGAACAGAAGGCCACCTGGTTGCAGATTCGCCAGAACAAGCCTGACTATGTGTTCCTCTGGGGTTGGGGCGTGATGAACTCGACCTCGCTCAAGGAAGCTCAGGCTACCGGCTATCCGCGCGAAAAGATGTATGGCGTGTGGTGGTCCGGTGCCGAGCCTGACGTCAAGGATGTCGGCGATGGTGCCAAGGGCTACAACGCCCTGGCCATGCAGCATGGCGCCGAACAGGGTTCCAAGGTGGTCAAGGAAATCCTCGAGAAGGTCCACGCCAAGGGCCAGGGTACCGGTCCCAAGGAAGAAGTCGGCCAGGTGCTTTACATGCGCGGCCTGATTTCCGCCATGCTGGCGGTCGAAGGCGTGCGCTCTGCGCAGGCGCGCTATGGCAAGGGCAAGCGGATCACCGGCGAGCAGATGCGTTGGGGCCTGGAAAACATCAACCTCGACCAGAAGACGCTGGACGGTATGGGTTTTGGTGGTGTGATGCGCCCGGTACAGACATCCTGCCTCGACCATATGGGTTCGGCATGGGCGCGCCTCCATACTTGGGACGGCAAGAAGTGGAACTTCTCTTCCGACTGGTATCAGGGCGACGAGAAGGTGCTTCGGCCGCTGGTCATCAGCACGGCGGGCAGGTATTCCGAAGAGAAGAAAATCGTGCGGCGCACCGCGGAAGACTGCAAGAAGTAAGCAGCACGTGAACTGAGGGACCTTCCGGGCGGGGTGTGGTTTGCCCCGTCCGGACCCCGGTTTCCGATCATGGCCCTCGCCATTCGAAAGCACACATGACTACCGCCAACATACTTCTCAACGTCAACAGCATCGAGGTGATCTACAACCACGTGATCCTCGTGCTCAAGGGCGTTTCGCTGTCCGTCCCCGAAGGCAGCATCGTCGCCCTGCTGGGCGGCAACGGCGCCGGCAAGACCACCACCCTGCGTGCCGTCAGTAACCTGCTGCACAGCGAACGCGGCGAAGTGACCAAGGGCTCGATCGAGTGCCGCGGCGAGCGCATCGAGGCACTGACCCCGGCCGACCTGGTCAAGCGCGGCGTGGTGCAGGTCATGGAAGGCCGCCATTGTTTCGGCCACCTGACCATTGAAGAAAACCTGATGACCGGCAGCTATACGCGCACCGACGGCAAGGCCGCCGTGGCGCAGACGCTGGAGAAGGTTTACAACTATTTCCCCCGCCTGAAGACGCGCCGCACCAGCCAGGCGGCTTATACCTCGGGTGGCGAACAACAGATGTGCGCCATCGGCCGCGCCCTGATGGCGAATCCGACCATGGTGCTGCTCGATGAACCGTCGATGGGGCTGGCGCCGCAAATCGTCGACGAAGTGTTCGGCATCGTCAAGGATCTCAACCAGCGGGAAAAAGTCACCTTTCTTCTGGCCGAGCAGAATACCAACATGGCCTTGCGCTATGCCGATTTCGGCTACATCCTCGAGAATGGCCGTGTGGTCATGGAAGGTGCTGCCAAGGACCTGGCCAACAACGAGGACGTCAAGGAGTTCTACCTCGGCATTTCCTCGGGCGAGCGCAAGAGCTTCCGCGAAGCCAAACATTACCGCCGCCGCAAACGCTGGCTCGCTTAATCGGCCGCAGATCACGCCGCATGGCGGCGTTGCTCGGCGGCTTGTGTGCGTTTAGCACACGGCGCCACCTCGCGCCTTGCCCTGCGCCACGCTTTGCGGCCTCACTCACCCTCGGAGCATCGTGACATGTCGAAGCATTTTGACGCCCTCGAAACCCGCACTACCGACGAGCGAAAGTCGGCGCTGGCGACACGGCTGCCGCTGCAGATCGCGCATGCCAAGGCCAATACCGCCTACTTCGCCGAATCGCTGAAGAACGTCGATGCCGCGGCGATCACCTCGACGGCTGCCCTCGCGGCCTTGCCCGTGGTGCGCAAGAGCGACCTGATCGAGCTGCAGAAGCAGCAGCGGCCGTTTGGCGGCCTGGCGGCGTCAGGTTGGGGCAAACTCGGACGTGTGTTTTCCTCGCCCGGACCGATCTACGAACCGGAAGGGCGCGTCGCGGATTACTGGCGCACGGCGCGCGCGCTGTATGCCGCCGGGTTTCGTGCCGGCGACCTGGTGCACAACAGCTTCTCCTACCACATGACGCCCGGCGCCTGGATCCTCGAAGCCGGGGCGCAGGCGCTGGGTTGTACGGTATTTCCGGCGGGTGTGGGACAGACCGAGCAGCAGGTGGCGGCGATGGCCGATTTGGCTCCCAACGGCTACGTCGGCACGCCGTCCTTCCTGCGCATCCTGCTGGAGAAGGCCGATGAACTCGGGGTCAAACTGCCGTCATTGACCAAGGCGTTGGTGTCGGGCGAGGCCTTTCTGCCGCCGGTGCGCGACGCGCTGCTGGCGCGCGGGGTTTCCGGCTACCAGGCCTATGCCACGGCCGAACTCGGTGTCATCGCCTATGAAACCGAGGCGCGGCAGGGATTGGTGATTGACGAGGGCGTGATCGTCGAGATCGTGCGTCCCGGTACCGGCGACCCCGTGGCGGAGGGTGAAGTCGGTGAAGTGGTAGTGACCACCTTCAATACCGATTACCCGCTGATCCGTTTCGGCACCGGCGATCTTTCCGCATTTTTGCCCGAATCGATGACAAAAGCATCACCCTGCGGCCGAACCAATGTGCGTATCAAGGGCTGGATGGGTCGCGCCGATCAGACCACCAAGGTCAAGGGCATGTTTGTCCACCCGGAGCAGGTCGCGGCGGTGGTCAAGCGTCATCCCGGGATTGCCCGGGCGCGCCTGGTGGTGACGAATCCGGACAGTACGGACCGGATGACGCTGAACTGCGAGGTTGGCACCGTTGAAGCGGGCATGGAGGCGGCCATTGCCGACAGCGTGCGGGATATCACGAAGCTGCGCGCCGACATCAGGCTGGTTGCAGTCGGCAGCCTGCCGAACGACGGCAAGGTCATCGAAGACAGCCGGAAGTACGACTGAACCTTCTTCCGGCCCAGGCCGGCACCTTGTTTCAGGTGCCGACCTCCTCTTTTGCCTGCAGCCGGCCCAGTGTTTTGCTACTTGGCCTTGCCGCCCGATTTTGGCGGCGTCGGCTCAGTCGCTGCGGGAGAGGCGGAAGACTCCGCGCCAGACGGCTGGCCGGCGTTTTGCATGAAATTCCACGGCCACAGTGCCGGGTTGGCAAAGGGGTTGGCCTGGGCCTCCGGGCTGCTCCCTGACTGGCTGATGGCCTGCAGTGCCGACAGCGTCGCGCGCTGCATTTCAAGTCCCTGAATGGTTATCTGCAGCATGCTGATGTTGTTCTTGAGCCAGCCTTCGACCGCCCTGAGATCGGTAATGCGCTTCTCCAGTTCGTTGGTGTCCAGCGTCGGTGTGACCAGGCCGGGCAGGGGCATCCCGCTATTGCCCCAAAGGGATTTCAGGAACTCCATCGGATCAGTCGGCGTTGTGCTCATGGTCATTACTCCCAAGTTGGTCGTCTGATCTTACCGTAGTGCCGCCTTGCGCGCCAAAGCCTTCCTGGCCATGGCCGGGCTTTAGCTGCATGAATGTCAATCTCCGTCTAACGCCTCAGGTCAGCCCCAACCGCGCCCGCAAGGCAGCGCGCTCTGGCCCTGCGGCATCGATGCTGCGCCGTTTGACATGACCGAAGCCGCGAATCTTTTCCGGTAGCCTGGCGAGGGCAATGGCGTCGATCAGTGTCGTCCGTTCCAGCTTCGGCAGCAAAGCGGCGAGATCGGCTTCATATTCGGCCAGCAAAGCCCGCTCCAGTTGCCGCTCTTTGCTGCGGCCAAAAACATCCCAGCGCGACCCGCGATAACGGCGGGCCTTCGCCAGCCACTTGAAAGCAGTGAGCATCCAGGGGCCGAAAGCCATTTTCTTCACCTTGCCGGTCATTGGATCGGGACGCGCCAGCAGCGGCGGCGCCAGATGGAAACGCAGCGTGTAGTTGCCTTCGAAACCTTCACTGATTTTCTGCACGAAGTCGGTCTCGGCATACAGCCGCGCCACCTCATATTCGTCCTTGATCGCCATCAGCTTGAACAGGTTATGCGCGACGGCCTCGGCGAGTTGCGAGGAATTGATTGCGGCTTCCGCGCCGCGGACTTTCTCCACCTGCAGCCGGTAATGTTCGGCATAGGCGGTATCCTGATAATCCGTGAGAAAGCTCGTGCGCCTGGCAATCACTTCGTCGAGAGTTCCCGCAGGGACGCAGAGCGCTGGCGCCGGTGGTACGGCGATTTGCGGTCGGGCATAGGCCGCCACGGCCGCCGGATCGTGTGCCGCGCGCCGGCCCCAGAGAAAAGCGGCGCGACTCATCGCCACCGCCGTGCCGTTGAGTTCGATGGCGCGATCGATGGCTTCCCCGGATACCGGCACCATGCCTTGTTGCCAGGCGTAGCCGAGCAGGAACAGGTTGCTGGCGATCGAATCGCCGAGCAGACGCAGGGCGAGATCCGATGCCTCGATGAAGTGCGCGGCGTCGCTGCCGACCGTTTCGCCGATCAGGGCCTGCATGCGCGCCAGCGGAAACTGCCAGTCCGGGTTGCGGGTGAAGTCGGCCGTCGGGGTCTCGGCGCAATTCACCACCACGCGCGTGCGGCCGGTCTGCATGCGCGTCAGGGCGTCCGGCGACGCGGTGACGATCATGTCGCCGCCGATCACCGCGTCGGCTTCGCCGGTGGCCACGCGCACGGCGTGAATTCCTTCCGGGTCGTCGCAGATGCGAACGTGGGAAAAAACCGCGCCGCCCTTCTGCGCCAGCCCCGTCATGTCGAGCACCGTGACGCCCTTGCCGTCGATGTGCGCCGCCATGCCGATCAGCGCGCCGATGGTCACCACGCCGGTGCCGCCGACGCCGGTGACAAGAATTCCGTAGGGCTTTGCCGTTGATGCAAAAGTCGGCGCCGGCGGTACGCCGAATGAATCGCCGCCACCCGAACCGGCAAGACCGCGGCCCTTCTTCACGCCGCCGCCGAGAACCGAGACGAAGCTCGGGCAAAAGCCGTTCGCACAGGAGTAATCCTTGTTGCAGGCGGACTGGTCGATCGCGCGCTTGCGGCCGAATTCGGTTTCCACCGGCACCACGGCGAGGCAGTTGGATTGCACGCCGCAATCGCCGCAGCCCTCGCAGACGGCCTCGTTGATGTACAGGCGGCGCGGCGGATCGATCATCTTGCCGCGCTTGCGGCGCCGGCGCTTTTCCGCGGCGCAGGTCTGGTCGTAGATGATGGCCGAGACACCGGGGCATTCGCGCATGTCGCGCTGGATGGCATCCAGTTCGTCGCGATGCCGGATCGGTACGCCGTGCGGCAGGTCGGGGTGGCCGTAAGCGCGTGACGTGCCGTCGGTGACCACCACGACATGGTGCACACCCTCGGCATGCAGTTGCGCCGCGATCTGCGGCACCGTCAGGTTGCCGTCCACGGGTTGCCCGCCGGTCATGGCGACGGCATCGTTGTAGAGGATCTTGAACGTGACACCCTTCTGCCCGGTCATCGAGCGCAGCGAGCCATCGCCACCCCCTCCCGAGGGGAGGGGGCTGGGGGGAGGGCCGTTGAATACCGCTACGGCGGCTCGCACAGCGAGTACGCCCGAGTGGAAATAGGTGCCGTCGCCGAGATTGACGAAAACATGACGCTGTTCGGTGAAGGGAGCCTGACCCATCCAGGCCGCGCCTTCGCCACCCATGTGGGAAAAGGTGGCCGTGGCGCGGTTCATCCACAGAACCATGAAATGGCAACCGATGCCGGCCAGGGCGCGTGAGCCTTCGGGGACGCAGGTCGAGGTGTTGTGCGGGCAGCCCGGGCAGAAATACGGGGTCCGCGCAATCTGGATCGCCGGCGCGGTGGAGCGTTCCTTGGCCTCGATGATCGCCAACCGGTCGCGGATGCGCGTTGAAGTGAAGTGACGGCCGATGCGGTCGGCGATGACGCGGGCGATCTGCGCCGGCGACAGTTCGCCGGAGGCGGGCAGCAGCCAGCGGCCGTTGGAGTATTGGCCGTTGCCCCGCGGCAGCAAGGCCCATTCCCCCTTTTCATCGAACTTGCCGATCACGCGCGGGCGTACATCCTCGCGCCAGTTGTAGAGTTCCTCCTTCAACTGGTACTCGATCAGCTGGCGTGTTTCGTCGACCACCAGGATTTCTTCCAGCCCTTCGGCAAAATGGCGCACGCCTTCCGGTTCCAGCGGCCAGACCATGCCGACCTTGTAGAGCCGGATGCCGAGTTCGGCGGCCAGCGCGTCGTCGATGCCGAGATCGTCGAAGGCCTGGCGTACATCGAGATAGGATTTGCCGGTGGTGATGATTCCCAGGCGTGCGGGTGTGCCTGATGAGGGCGAGTCGATGACGACCTGGTCCAGCCGGTTGGCGCGGCAATAGGCCAGCGCGGCATACAGTTTGTGATCGAGCAGGCGCGCTTCCTGCATCAGGCGATCGTCCGGCCAGCGGATGTTGAGGCCATCCGTCGGCAAGGCGTAATCGGTGGGCAGCACGATCCGCACGCGATCGGGGGAAATATCCACCGAGGCCGAAGATTCAACCGTATCAGCCACCGCCTTGAAGCCCACCCAGCAGCCCGAATAGCGGCTCATCGCCCAGCCGTGCAGGCCGAGGTCGAGATAGTCCTGCACGCCTGCCGGCACCAGCACTGGCATCATCGCCGCCTTCAGGGCGTGCTCCGACTGATGGGCTACGGTGGATGAGCGGGCGGCGTGATCGTCGCCGGCCACCGCCAGCACGCCGCCGTGTTTCCAGGTGCCGGCCGAATTGGCATGCTTGAAGACATCGCCGCAGCGGTCTACCCCCGGCCCCTTGCCGTACCACATGCCGAATACGCCGTCATGTTTGGCGCCGGGCGAAAGATTGACTTGTTGCGTACCCCAAAGTGCCGTGGCGGCCAGATCTTCATTGACGCCGGGCTGGAACACGATCTGGTTTTGCGCCAGATGAAGCCTGGCTTTCCACAGGGCCTGATCGAGCCCGCCCAGAGGCGAGCCGCGATAGCCCGAAACGTAGCCGGCGGTATTCAGTCCGGCCAAGGCGTCGCGCTGGCGCTGCAGCAGCAGCAGTCGGACCAGGGCCTGGGTGCCGGTGAGAAATACCCGGCCCTGGCTGAGGGCGTATTTGTCCTCAAGAGTGATGCTGCGCAATGGCGCGTTCATGGCGCGGGCAGGATCTTGCCCGGGTTCATTGTGTTGCCGGGGTCGATCGCTTGTTTGAGTGCGCGCATCAGGTCGATGGCGACGTCGCCGTGCTCCAGCGCCATGTAAGCCTGCTTGCCGATGCCGACGCCATGCTCGCCGGTGCAGGTGCCATCCATGCGGATCGCGCGTTGCGCCAGGCGCGAGGCGAAGCCCTTGGCGCGGGCGAGTTCCTCGTCGTTGTCCGGATCGACCAGCAGCACCAGATGAAAGTTGCCGTCACCGACATGGCCCACCAGAGGCGCGGTGAGGCCGCTTGCCTCGAGATCCAGGTAGGTCTCGGCTATGCAAGCGGCCAGCAGCGAGATCGGCACGCAGACATCGGTGGTCAGGGCGCGGCAGCCGGGTTTGAGGCCGATGCCCGCGTAATAGGCGTCGTGCCGTGCCTGCCACAGCCGGCTGCGATCCTCGGGGCGGGTCGCCCACTCGAAATCCTGGCCGCCGTGATCGGAGGCGATCTCCTGCACCGTTTCCGCCTGCTCCTTGACGCCCGTGGGCGAGCCGTGAAACTCGAAGAACAGGGTCGGTTCTTCGCGCAGGGACGTCTTGCTGTAGCGGTTGATGGCGGTAATGGCCAGAGCGTCCAGCAGTTCGATGCGTGCCACCGGTACGCCGAGTTGTATGGTCTGGATCACCGTCCGGACCGCCGCCGACAAGGTCGGGAAAGCGCAAACAGCGCTGGAAATGGCCTCCGGCAGGGGATACAACCGCACGGTCAGTTCGGTGATGATGCCCAGCGTGCCTTCGGAGCCGACCATCAGCCGCGTCAGGTCATAGCCGGCTGCCGACTTGCGCGCCCGACCGCCGGTTTTGAGGATGCGTCCGTCGGGCAGCACCACTGTCATGCCCAGCACGTTCTCGCGCATGGTGCCGTAGCGCACGGCGTTGGTGCCTGAAGCGCGCGTCGCCGCCATGCCGCCGAGGCTGGCGTCGGCGCCGGGATCGATCGGGAAGAACAGGCCGGTGCCGTTCAGGGCTGCGTTGAGAGCTTTGCGCGTGACACCGCATTGCACCGTGGCGTCAAGATCATTCGGGCGCACGGCGACGACCTGATTGAGCGCCGACAGGTCGATGCAGACTCCGCCTTGCACGGCCAGCAGGTGACCCTCGAGCGAGGTGCCGGTGCCAAAAGCGATCACCGGCGTGCGGAAGCGGTGACACAAGGCGACGACTTCGGCAACTTCCGCCGTGGACTCGGCGAAGACCACCGCATCCGGCGGCATCGGCGTATGCGAGGACTCATCCTTGCCGTGATGCAGGCGGACCGAAGCGGCGACAGAGAAGCGCGAGCCGAAGCGGGAGGCGAGTGCTGCGGCCAGCTCCTGCGACAACGGGGGTCGGTCGGCGGGGGCATTCATGGCGATCTCCGGCGTTGGGGATGGTCGCCGGATTCTACGCCGCGCCCGTATTCATTTGAGAGTGGTGCAGGCTGGATGCGATCGGCGGTGTCTGCTGCGCCGCAGCATTAGGGGTCCGGTCGGCGGACAGCCCGAATAGCGAGGGTTGACTTATTCGTTGACGGTACCGCCGAATTTAGAGATAATCACGGGTTCAGCTGGAGGGGTTCCCGAGCGGTCAAAGGGATCAGACTGTAAATCTGACGGCTCTGCCTTCGAAGGTTCGAATCCTTCCCCCTCCACCAGCAGGTAGTAGAAACAGATAGTTACAGGGCGGCAGGCGGGCAAGTATGCAGGCAAGTAAGCAGACAAGCAGGGCGGGCGGCGGTAGTTCAATGGTAGAACCTCAGCCTTCCAAG
>JBIJDJ010000164.1:0-6702 GCA_044344175.1 Sulfuritalea sp. | reverse complement strand
CTTCGCGCTGCTGGTGTATGTCTCGGCCTGGCTGAAGCGCCACGAACCGGCGGCTTTCCTCGTCGGGCTGCTCAACTCGCAGCCCATGGGTTTCTATTCGCCTTCGCAGCTGGTGCAGGATGCGCGCCGCCACGGTGTCGAACTGCGGCCGGTGGATGTCACGGCCAGCGCGTATGACAGCACGCTGGAAGGAGAGACGCTTTCCGGCGTCCGTCTCGGCCTGCACCAGGTGCGCCACTTCACCACGGCGGCGGGTGAGCGCATCGTCGCGGCGCGCGCGCAAGCGCCCTTTGCCGATCTTGCGGATCTCGCGCGGCGCGCGGAACTCGGCCGTGGCGATCTCGACGCGCTGGCGGCGGCAGGCGCCTTGTCCGGGCTTGCCGGACACCGGCACCAGGCGGCATGGGCCGCCGCCGCGGTGCCGCTGCAGCGCGACCTCTTCGCCGGCGTCGCGCTGCGCGAAGATGTCGTCGCCATCGCCGCGCCGCGCGAGGGCGAGGACATTGCCGCCGATTACCGCAGCCTGGGCCTCACGCTGGGCCGCCATCCGCTGGCGCTCTTGCGCGCGCGACTGGCGGCCCAGCGCTACCTCTCAGCCATGGACTTGCGTGAGCGCGGCAACAACGCGCTGGTGCGCTGCGCCGGCATCGTCACCTGCCGCCAGCGGCCGGGCACCGCCGGCGGCGTCATCTTCCTCACGCTGGAAGACGAAACCGGCTGCGCCAACGTGGTGGTGTTCAAGGATTTGGCGTGTCGCCAGCGCCGACTTTTGCTCGGCAGCCGGTTATTGGGCGTGGCCGGGCAATTGCAGCGCGAAGGCGAGGGCGAGCATGCCGTGGTGCACCTGATCGCCAAACGCCTGTTCGATCACGGCGATTTGCTCGGCAGCCTGGTCACGGCGAGCCGGGATTTTCATTGAAGGCATTAAGGACCGACGCCTGCGCGACCCCTGTCCTTGAAAGAGCAGGTCTTGTCGCGAATGTGCCCGGCGTAATGTTTCTCGAAGGCACGGCAGATGTCCGGCTTGAACAACCACTGCTGGTCGGATGTCGTAAAGAGCCGGTGATCGATGGGCGATTCCTGTTCCAGGTAGACCTCGACTATCTTTACTCCAGCGGGCGGAATTTTGTTCCGGTGCAAATACTCGATCAGGCCGCAAATGGTGTCCGAGAAGTAGGACTTGTACTCATCGCTTTCCTCGAACATGCGAATCCTGGCTTCATAGGTATAGGGCAGGCTTTTGTCGTATTTCGATTTCGGACCGAGAATTTTTTCAAGAATACTCATGGTTGATCTCCTTGAGTGGTGATCCAAGCGGTCATGCTACTCCCCAAGGTCTTCTCCAGTACGCGATTTCGCGAGTTGCCGGCGGCCTGCCGGCGGGCGCTCAGGAACCAAACCGCGCGATGAAGCGCCGGTCGATGCTGTCCTTCCAGCGCCAGACCCAGGCGCCGGAGATGCTGAAGCCGCCCCACGCCGCCAGTGCATGCTTGCCCCCCGTACTGAGCAGATACAGTGCGCGTTTTTGCGGCTGCCAGGCTTGCAGGGTTTGCCCTGCGCAAATGGCGCGCAGGTTTGCCGCCAGCGGCGGACCGGCGCGCACCGCGAAGACCCCGGACTTGGGGCGGGCGTCGGCATAGGCGGCGACGTCGCCGGACGCGAATACAAAAGGGCGGGAGAGGCTTTGCAGCAAGGTGTTCACCCGGATGAACCCGGCTGCGTCCGTGGCCAGGCCGCTGGCGGCCGGCCACAGCGGCGCGGCGGCGCCGGTGGCGATCAGCACGGCATCGGCGGCAAGTTCCGCTCCATCGTCGAGTTGCACGCACCCCGGCAGCAGGGCGACCGCGCGGCGCCGGCCCCGATGGGCGATGCCCTGCGCGGCAAGCAGTTTCATCGCCTTGCGGCGCAGCAGAAAGGGGAAGCCGGCCAGGGGTTGCGGGTTGCTGCCGATCAGGGTGAGGCGGGCGTGGCCCAGTCCCTCGGCGGCAAAGCGTGTCTGCATGGCGAAGGCCAGCTCAATCGCCGCAGCGCCATCGCCGACTATTGCCAGCTTGAAGCCGTCCTGCCGGGCTTTTTCGAGCAGGCCGGGCCAGGCGGCGACGAAACCTTCGATGGGCCGCACCGGCAGTCCGTGTGCCGCCGCGCCGGCCGGTTGGCCGGGATTGGCGACGGGGCCGCTATCGATCGAGAGATAGTCGAAGGCAATGATTTCGCCGCTGGCGCAGCACACCTGTCTGGCATCGAGATCCAGCCCGGTGCAGGCTGTCTGCACGAACCTGACGCCGGCGCGCCGCGCCAGCGAATCGAGCGACAGGGCGCAGTCTTCTAGCGCGTAATAGCCGGCGATCCAGCCGGGCAGCATGCCGGAATAGATCTGGCGCGAATACGGCGATACCAGCGTCACCTGCGTAGCGGCGAATGGAGCGGAGGCAAGCGCTGCCAGCACATGCACATGGGCATGACCGCCGCCCGCCAGCACCAGTTGCTTCACCCGCGCTGCTCCGCAGGCCGGTTATTTGACCGGACCGAAGTTCTCGTCGCAGAAGCGGTTTATTTCGTGCTCGATGCGCGGCCCGAGGGCCATGAGCAGGAAGCCGAGCTTGACGTAGACCTCGACGTCCTCCTTGCCCACTTCGATGTGTCCCGCCACGCCCATGCGCTGAAAGCGCAGGGTATTGCCTTCCCACTCGTGGTCGAGACCGAACTCTTCGCCGAGTTCCTCGGCGATGTGCTCGGCGCCCTTGCGGGCTTTTTTCAACGTCGTGTAGTGCGGGCGGCAGACCTTTATTTCGCTCATGGCAAACGCGGGCCGGCTCAGGCCTTGGCGTCGCGCAGTTCGCGGCGCAGGATCTTGCCGACGTTGGTCTTCGGCAGTTCGGTGCGGAAGGCGATCTGGCGGGGTATCTTGTAGCCGGTGAGGTTGGCGCGGCAATGCTCGAGGATCGAGGCTTCGGTCAGGTTCGGGTCCTTCTTGACCACGAAGATCTTGATCGCTTCCCCGGTCTTTTCATCGGGCACGCCCACCGCCGCCGATTCCAGCACGCCCGGATGCATGGCGAGTACGTCCTCGATTTCGTTCGGATAGACGTTGAAGCCGGAGACCAGGATCATGTCCTTCTTGCGGTCGACGATCTTGACGTAGCCATCGCTGCTCATCACGGCCACATCGCCGGTACGCAGGAAGCCGTCGTCCATGATGACCTTGGCGGTTTCGTCGGGGCGGTTCCAGTAGCCCTTCATCACCTGCGGGCCGCGGATGCACAGCTCGCCGGGTTCGCCCAGCGCCAGATCCTTGCCGTCGTCGTCGCGAATGGCGACTTCGGTCGAGGATATCGGCAGGCCGATGCAGCCGTTGTACTCGGGCATGTCGAGCGGGTTCATGGTTGCCGCCGGCGAGGTTTCGGTCAGGCCATAGGCTTCGATCAGTGTCACGCCGGTAATCTGCTTCCAGCGCTCGGCCACGGCGCGCTGCACCGCCATGCCGCCACCCAGGGTCAGACGCAGTTTGCTCAGGTCGATCTTGGCGAAGTCCGGATTGTTGATCATGGCGTTGAACAGCGTATTGACGCCGGTGATGGTCGTGAAGGGATACTTGCCGATCTCCTTGATGAAACCGGGAATATCGCGCGGGTTGGTGATCAGCAGGTTCGTCGCGCCAATCTTGAAGAAGGTCAGGCAGTTCGCCGTCAGCGCAAAGATGTGATACAGCGGCAGCGCCGTGACGATGATTTCGTTGTCGCGCACCCCGGCGGTAATCCAGGCGTGTGCCTGCTGCAGGTTGGCGATGATGTTGCGGTGGGTCAGCATCGCGCCTTTCGACACGCCCGTGGTGCCGCCGGTGTATTGCAGGAAGGCGATATCTTCGTGGCCGACCTCGACCGGCCGCAGCGGATGGCGGCCGCCCTCGATCAGCGCGTCGCGCAACTCGACCGCTCCCGGCAGATTCCAGGCGGGCACCATCTTTTTGACGTGCTTGACCACGACATTGACGATCATGCGCTTGGGGAAGTCCAGCATGTCGCCGAGTTGCGTCACCAGCACATGCTTGACCGGGGTGCGGGCAATGACCTTGTCCAGCACGCTGGCGAAGTTCTCGACGATGACGATCGCCTCGGCGCCGGAATCCTTGAGCTGGTGTTCGAGTTCGCGCTCGGTGTACAGCGGGTTGCAATTCACCACCGTGTAACCGGCGCGCAGCGCCCCGTAAAGACAGATCGGGTATTGCAGCAGGTTGGGCATCATCAGCGCGATGCGGGCGCCTTTCTGCAGCTTCAACACCGACTGGCAATAGGCGCCGAAGGCGGCCGAGAGCTTGTCCAGTTCGGCGTAGGTGATCGCCTTGTCCATGTTGATGTAGGCCTTGCGCGGCCCGTACTGCTTGACGCTTTTTTCGAACAGGTCGCCGATCGAACGGAACTCGGTCAGGTCGATTTCAGCCGGTACGCCTGCCTGATAACTCTTGAGCCAGATCTTTTCCATAGCCATTCCTCCCGAAAAATTTTTTACATTGTAATCACAATACGGACTGCCTTTTTGAATCGGACCCGCCTGCAGATTTCAGCACAGCCATTTTCGCAGTTGTTCATATACCCTGGCGTCATCCAGCAGGTCCAGGTGATTCATGCCATGGCCGACCCACTGGTGCGAATCGGGAAAATCCAGGTCGCGGGTGCCGTCTTTTTGCCTGCCGAGCGCGCTCTGCAAAGGCACCAGACCATCACCCAGCAGCGGTTTCTTCGGATCGGCGCCTGCCTTTGAGAGCGTAACGGCCATGGCAAAGCATTGCACCCCTTGCGGTAGAGACATTGTGCTCTTTTTCGATTTGGCGTGGGCAAAGCGGTCGCCGTGCCTCCAGTCCTCGTCGAGGATGCTGCCGTGGCGCAGGTCGGTAATTCCGGCACTGCGAATCTTCGCCAGGCGGGCCAGCGCGGCCGTGTAGGGGCTGACCTCGAGAATGACAGTGACCCAGTTGCCGCCGCGTTCCAGCGGCGCGCCATGGTGGGGGGTGCCGAGAAAGACCAGTTGCCGCAGATGCTTCAGCCAACCATGTCCGGCGAGTTTTCCGTAGTGGTAGGCGCTGCGCACCAGCAGGCCGCCCATGCTGTGGCCGACGATCACCAGTTTCTCGACCGGGACCGGCCAGGCCTGCAACAGGGTTTCGAGCATGTCCGCGAATCCGTGACCATTCCGCGAAACATGCTCGCCGCTGTTGTAATGCAGATACAGCGGCGTGTAGGCCCCTGCAGCGGCAAGCGCCTCGCCATGGTCGTGACCGTTGCGCTGCCACTGCAGGTCATTCATGCAAAGCCCGTGCACCAGCAGCAGGATCTTTCCGCTCGGTGCGGGAATGCCGGCCGCGAGACCCTTGCTTGTCAGTTCCAGCGGATGCCCGTTGCGGCGCAGTTGCATCGGTATGGCCAGGGGATTGGCGCTCGCGGCGAGGTGATCGCCCAGCACGCCGTTGAGCGCGGACAAAACCGCTTCGCGCTTGCCCGATGACGCGGCCGGTTCCTGGTCGAGAAGCGGGATCAGCTGGCCCAGCAGGGCATCGATGCCGCTGCCGACCAGCCGTGTCGTGCCCTGTATGGTGCGATAGATCAGCCCGGTGATGCCGCGGGTCGGTTCCTGGCTGTACTTGCCCAGCGGGCCGGGGACACGCACGATATTGTGATGCATGGTTTCGACCAGGCGGGTCAGCCCGAGGGTGGCGTCGATGGCGAGGCGGCTGTAGCCGCGAACGTCGGCGGGGCGGAGATGGGTTTTTTTGGTCATGGCTGGTCGCCGGTGCGGGCCGGCGCGGAATATTGTCAGGCCGTCGTTAGAATGCTGCGTGTTCCTCTGTCCGATTATCCCATGCCCTTCCTGCACTTCCGGTTTATGCCATTTCGCTTCGCAGCGCTGGCGGCAAAAAGTCGGCGCCGGCGACACGGCGGCGGCATGAAGCGACTATGCCTGTCGTTGCTCGGCGCGCTGGCCTGTCTGCCGGCGCGCGGCGAAATTGTCGTCACCGACGTCAGCGGCGTCAGCATCAGGCTGGCTGCTCCGGCCCGGCGCATCGTCAGCCTGAGTCCGCACATCACGGAACTGCTGTTCGCCGCCGGGGCGGGAGATCGGCTGGTCGGTACGGTGGATTTCAGCGACTATCCGCCGGCGGCCAGGGTCCTGCCCAGGGTGGGTGGCTATTCCCTCGATCTGGAAGCCATCGTCGCCCTCAAGCCCGATCTGGTCATGGGCTGGGAAAGCGGCAACGCAGCGGCAGCGGTGGCCCGGCTGCGTGCGTTGGGTTTGAGCGTGCATCTGTCCGAGCCCAATCGCATCGAGGACATTGCCGGCGAACTGGAGCGCATCGGCCAGTTGACCGGTACCGGGGTGACGGCCAATGTCGCGGCAAAGGCGTTTCGCGAGCGCTATGCGACGTTGACCGCGCGCTACAGCCGGCAGCCGCCGGTGGCCGTGTTCTACCAGATATGGAAGCAACCCCTGATGACCGTGAATGGCAAGCAGATCATCAGCGACGCCATACGCCTTTGCGGCGGGCGCAACGTGTTTGCGCAACTGCCGATCCTGGCCCCGACGGTAACGGTAGAGGCGGTCATTGCCGTCAATCCGGAAGTGATCGTCGCCAGCGGCATCGGCGACTCGCGGCCGGAGTGGCTGGACGACTGGAGGCGCTGGACAACTCTGGCAGCAGTGGCCAGGGAC
>JBIJDJ010000026.1:0-21764 GCA_044344175.1 Sulfuritalea sp. | reverse complement strand
CAGCCTCGGGGTAGATCACCATGACCGGCCCCTCTTCGCAGCGGTCGAGGCAGCCGGCGGCATTGATGCGCACCTTGCCCGGCACCCTGGCGCCGAGCGCCTTGACCTTGTCCTTGGCATAGGCGCGCATGTCGCCCGCGCCAAGGTTGTTGCAACAGGCTTCGCCCTCGCTGCGCTGGTTGGTGCAGAAGAATACGTGGTGCTTGAAATGGCTCATGGGGTAGGGCTTCAGGCAAGGAAGAGTCGAAAAATCAATCAGCCACAGAGGACACAGAGAGCACAGAGGAAAGCAGGGCATAGCGAGTACGGCCACCTCCAGGGTTCGGGTTGCCTGTTCTCCAGGTTTTTCTCTGTGTCCTCTGTGTCCTCTGTGGCTAACAGGTTTGCGCCGTTGAATTATAGGGGCGGCGGGTATTTGATCGCGTTCTTGACGATCTTCGCGCGCGCGGCGGCGATCGGGTCGATGCCGAGCACGTCGGCCAGTTCGGTGAGGTAGATCAGCACGTCGGCGATTTCGTCGGCGACCTCGGCGCGCTTCTCCGGTGAAAGGTTCAGGCTTTCCTCGGGCGTGGACCACTGGAAATGTTCGACCAGTTCGGCCGCTTCGACGCTCAGGGCCATGACGAGATTTTTCGGCGTGTGATAGCGATGCCAGCCGCGCGCGGCGCAAAAGGCCCGCAGCGCATCGCGCAGCGTGGTGAGGTCAGTAATCGGATTCATTTTTCCTCGGACGGTAGATCATCAGCCAGGGCAGGGCAAGGAATGGCCACAGCGACGAGACCAGGCGCGTGAGGCCGTTGAAATTCAGGAACTGGCCGGGGTTCCAGATATGCAGTGCGTTGAGCAAATAGGGGTTCTCCGGCGCAACGTTAACCATGACCGTAGCCAGCAGCAGCGCCAGCGCGGCGACGGCGCGCTGCAGCGGGAAACCGAGGAACGACGCGCCGAACCAGAGTACGAGCCCGATCGCCAGCCCGAGGCTGTTGCCGGGCGTAAGCCAGCCCAGGGCCGATGCCGGCCCCATGAGCAAGGCATGCGCGGCCGTCTTGACCAGCACCGCCGCCAGCAGCAGGCCGAGGGTCAGTTGGCGGGTGTGGCGGCGCAGCAGTATTGAAATGACCAGTCCCGCGGCCAGCAGGCCGGCGGCGGCGATCAGGGTTTCCAGGTCGACAAAGCGTTCCGCCAGGAAGGGCTGGACCGGAGGCAAGTCGAGCATCTGGCGCAGATTGCCGCTGCCGAACAAAAGCGATTCGGGCGAAAGCTGGGTCAGCAGCCATGCTGCAACCAGCAGCACGCCCGCGTCGACGCCGTAACCATTCATCATGAGCTGGCGACGCAGTCGGGCGAGGCGTCCCTGGTCCAGCATGCGGGCGCCCCGCAGCGCACCGAGCCAGCCGCCGAGCAGGGTGCCGGCGGTGTTGCAGGCGAGATCAAGATTGGACGGGATGCGATTGGGCAGGTAGTTCTGCAGCAGTTCCAGGACCAGGCTCAGTGCGCCGCCGGTCAGGGTCGCCAGCAGCCAGGCCGGCATCGGTGCCAGGTGGCGGCGCAAGGCGGCGGCGCAGAGAAAGCCGAAGGGCAGGTAGGCGACGATGTTGGTCGCCAGATCGAAGCCCGTGTAGTAGCGCGGCCAGACCGCGCCGACGAAGCCGGCGGGATCGCCGCCGCTGTCGTGCCAGCCGGTCAGGGGATACAAACTCGCGTAAATGATCAGCAGCAGGTAGCTGCCGGTCAGATAGAGGGTCAGGTGGGTGCGCGCGCCGTTTGTCACAAGGCCGATTCTGCCGGCTTAGCCGTGGCGGAACAAGGGCCGGGTGCTCTGACCAGGCAGTTAGCGGGGCGACTGCTTGTCGCCCCTGTCCAGGCTCAGTGCCGGTGTTCCGGCTCGGCGTGATGCGTCTGCGCCGCGGCATGGTGATGCAATATCGCGTGAGGATCGTGACCCGGCACGTGGTGGCCGACCCATTGCGGCAACAGCGAGCCGGCGACCATGCCCAGGATCGAGATGCTGAGGCCGATCAGTTGCGGCGGCACCAGGCTCGCCTCGCCGATCAGGACTTCGATCAGGACCCACGATACGAGGCCGCCGAAGGTCGCCGCCAGTGCCCCTTGAGTCGTCGCGCGGCGCCAGAAGATGCCGGCGGCCAGCGGTACGAAAGCCCCGGCCAGGGTGACCTTGTAGGCGTTCTCCACCATCTTGAAGATCGAGGATTCGGACTTGAGCGCAAATCCAAGCACGATGCAGGTGAACACGATCAGGCAGCCGCGCATCACGCGCAGGAACTGGTGGTCGCCCATGCCCGGATAGAAGCCGCGGATCACGTTTTCGGCGAAGGTCACCGAGGGCGCCAGCAGCGTCGCCGAGGAGCAGCTCATGATGGCCGAGAGCACCGCACCGAAGAACAGCACCTGGGCGAACAGCGGGGTGTGCTGCAGCACCAGGGTCGGCAGCACCAGTTGCGTGTCCTTCGTCATCAGTTCGTTGAACAGCACCGGATCGATCAGGGTCGCCGAATAGGCGATGAACATCGGTACGAAGGTGAAGCAGAAGTAGATCGAGGCGCCCAGGATCGAACCGGCCAGTGCGATGTTCGCGCTTTTGGCCGAGGTGATGCGCTGGAATACGTCCTGCTGCGGAATCGAGCCCAGCATCATGGTCATCCAGGTACCGAGGAAGGTCAGCCACAGCCAGGGGTCGGGCGCCGGGAAGAAGTCCAGCTTGCCGGCGGCACGCGCATGATCGATCACCGCCGTGGCGCCACCGCCGACTTTTCCGCTGACGATCCAGGCGATGAACAGCAGGCCGCCCATCGACACCGCCATCTGCACGAAGTCGAGGATCGCCACCGAGAACATGCCGCCGAACACGGTGTAGGTCAGCACGATGGCGGCGCCGAGGATCATGCCGGCGTTCTGCGAGACGGCGCCGTCGGTGACGACGAAGAAGATCAGCCCCAGCGCCTTGATCTGCGCCGCGACCCAGCCGAGATACGAGAGCACGATGCAGATCGTGGTGATCACTTCCACCGTGCGGTTGTAGCGCATGCGGTAGAAGTCGCCCAGGGTGATGATGTTGAGCTTGTAGAGATAGCGCGAGAAGATGACGCCGGCGATGATCAGGCACATCGAGGAGCCGAAGGGATCGGCGACCACGCCGCTGAGGCCATCCTTGACGAAGGTGGCCGAGACGCCGAACACCGCTTCGGCGCCGAACCAGGTGGCGAACACCGTGGCCGTCACTACCGGCAGCGGCAGGCTGCGCCCGGCGACGGCGAAGTCCCGGGCGTTATGGACGCGGGTGGCGGCAAACAGTCCGATGCCGACCGACACCATGAGATAGAGCACCACAAACCAGAGCAGCATCGGAACCCCCTTTTCTCCGCAAAACCCAAATGCAGCCACAGAGATCAAAGGGAACACGGAGAAGTCGGGTTTTCCTTTGCCCGTTGCTGCCTTTCGCACTGACCGCGAGCAGCCTGGGTTTTCTCTCTGAACTCTATGTTCTTTGTGGCAAAAATGGCTTGCAGAATTATCGCAGAACGGCGAACGCCAGTGCGCCGGCAGCGACCGCAAACGCCAGCCAGAGAAGCTGACGCAAGCCGCGTACTTCGGCGGCCAGGCTTTCCAGTTCCAGGTTGGGCGCCGGCGTCGCGGTGGCGGTCAGCGCCTGGTGCACCAGGCGCGGCAGGGTCGGCAGCAGCGTGGCCCAGTTGGCGGCTTCGCGCTTGATGTTGTTTTCCAGCGCCAGCCAGCCCAGCTGTTCGCTCATCCAGCGTTCCAGGTAGGGCAGGGCGGTTTTCCACAAATCGAGCTCCGGATCGAGTTCGCGGCCGAGGCCTTCGACGTTGAGCAGGGTCTTCTGCAGCAGCACCAGTTGCGGCTGCACTTCGACATTGAACTGGCGCGAGGTCTGGAACAGGCGCAGCAGCACCCGCCCCAGCGAAATCTCCTTCAGCGGCCGGTCGAAGAAGGGTTCGCAGACGGAGCGGATCGCCGCCTCGAACTCGTCGACCCGGGTGCCCTTCGGCGCCCAGCCCGATTCGATGTGCGCCTCGGCGACGCGCTTGTAGTCGCGGCGGAAGAAGGCGAGGAAGTTCTGCGCCAGGTAGTTCTTGTCGCTGTCCGACAGGGTGCCGACGATGCCGAAGTCGAGGGCGATGTACTGTCCTTTGCGCGGCTCCTCGGTGGCGACGAAGATGTTGCCGGGGTGCATGTCGGCGTGGAAGAAGCCGTCGCGGAACACCTGGGTGAAAAAGATCTCGACCCCGGCACGCGCCAGGCGCGGAATGTCGACGCCCTTTTCGCGCAGCGTGTCGATTTGCGAGATCGTAGTGCCGTGCATGCGCTCCATGACCATCACGCTGGTGGTGCACCAGTCCCAATGCACTTCCGGCAGGATCAGCAGGTCGGATCCCTCGAAATTGCGCCGCAGTTGCGAACAGTTGGCCGCCTCGCGCATCAGGTCGAGTTCGTAGTGCAGATACTTGTCGAATTCCGCCACCACCTCGCGCGGCTTGAGGCGCCGGCCATCGGCCCAGAGCGTTTCCAGCAGGCTGGCGGCGACCTGCAGCAGGGCGATGTCGTGTTCGATCACCGGCTGGATGCCGGGGCGCAGGATTTTCACCGCGACTTCGCGGCCGTCCGGCAGCACCGCGAAATGCACCTGTGCTACGGAGGCCGAGGCCACCGGTTCGCGCTCGAAAGAGGCGAAGACCTGATCCACCGGCTTGCCGTAGGCCTTTTCCAGCTCGGCGATGGCCAGTTCGGAGGGGAAGGACGGCACGCGATCCTGCAGTTTTGCCAGTTCATCGGCAATATCCAGCGGCAGCAGGTCGCGCCGGGTCGACAGCAACTGGCCGAATTTAACGAAGATCGGTCCCAGATCCTCCAGCGCCTCACGCAGACGCACGGCGCGCGGAGCGGACAGATCGCGCCAGAACATCAGGCGCTGCGCGGCGGCCAGCAGGCGCGTACGCAAACCGGGTTCGATCTCGCGTTCGAGGACCAGACTGTCGAGCCCGTAGAGGTAGGCAACGCGGGCGATACGGATGAGGCGGAAGATGCGCACGGAGGGCCGGGGAGGACAATAAACGGGCAGTATAATTCACGGCTCATTGGAATCACCCGGAAACACCCGGACCGCCCCGGAAAGACTCTGCGTACTCCCGATATGACAGCATCCAGCGCATCCCCCGTCTTTGACGTCCGCCAACATCTCGCCGGCCTGCTGCGTACTGCGCTCGCCAGTGTCGCCCCGGCGCAAGGCCTGGTTGAAATCACCCTTGAGCGCCCGAAACAGGCCAGCCATGGCGATTTCGCCAGCAACCTGGCAATGCAACTGGCGCGCGAACTGAAGACCAATCCGCGTCAGATTGCCGCACACCTGGTGCGCGAACTTCCGCCTTCGCCTTACGTGACGAAGGCGGAAGTTGCCGGCGCCGGCTTCATCAACTTCACCCTGACTCCCGCGGCGCGCACCGCCGTGGTCGCCGTCGTGCTCGCCGCCGGCCCGGGCTTCGGCCGCGGCCCGGCGAAGAATGGCCGCGCCGCGCGCCGCCTGCAGGTCGAGTTCGTCTCGGCCAACCCCACCGGGCCGCTGCATGTCGGCCACGGTCGTGGTGCAGCCTTCGGTGCCAGCCTCGCCTCGCTGCTGGCCTTTGCCGGTTTCGAGGTGACGCGCGAGTATTACGTCAATGACGCGGGACGGCAGATGGACATCCTGTCTGTTTCGGCCTGGCTGCGCTACCTGGAGCTGTTCGACGAGCCGGTGCCTTTCCCGCCCAACGCTTACCAGGGCGGCTACGTGCACGAGATGGCGGAGCAGATCAAGCAGGCCCACGGCGACCGCTATGTGCATCCGGCCGAGGCGGTGCTGGCCTGCCTGCCGCCCCATGTGGAAGGCGCCGACGACGCCGAGGCGCGGCTCGACGGCCTGATCCTGGCCGGCAAGGATTTGCTCGGCGAAGACTGGGCCTACATCCACAGCCATGTGCTGAACGAGCAGTTGACCGACTGCCGCGCCGACCTCGAAGAATTCGGCGTGCATTTCGATGTCTGGTTCTCCGAGCGCAGCCTCTACGACACTGGCATGGTGGCGCGCGCCGTCGCCGCGCTGGAAAAGTCCGGCCACATCTACACGCAGGACGGCGCCAAGTGGTTCCAGTCAACCGCCTTCGGCGACGAGAAGGATCGCGTGGTCCAGCGCGACAACGGCCTCTACACCTACTTCGCCTCCGACATCGCCTATCACCTGAACAAGTTCGAGCGCGGCTTCGACAAGGTGATCGACGTCTGGGGCGCCGACCATCACGGCTACATCCCGCGGGTCAAGGGCGCTCTCTCCGCCTCCGGCGCCGATGCCGCGCGGCTGGACGTGACGCTGGTGCAGTTCGTCAGCCTGTTCCGCGACGGGCAGAAGGTCTCGATGTCCACCCGCTCCGGCGACTACGTGACGCTGCGCCAGTTGCGCGAGGAAGTCGGCAACGACGCCTGTCGCTTCTTCTACATGCTGCGCAAATGCGACCAGGCGCTGGATTTCGACCTCGACCTGGCCAAGTCGCAGAGCAACGACAATCCGGTGTATTACGTGCAGTACGCCCATGCCCGCATCTGCTCGGTGCTGGCGCAATGGGACGGCGACCAGGCGGCGCTGGCTGCGGTCGATCTGACGCCGCTGCAGCACGAGCGCGAATTTGCGCTGTGCGCGCGGCTGGCCGAATTCCCCGAGCTGATCCAGCAGGCGGCGCGCGACTATGCGCCTCACGCGCTGGCCTTCTACCTCAAGGACCTGGCCGGCGATTTCCACAGCTGGTACAACGCCGAGCGCGTCCTGGTGGACGTCCAGACACTTCGCGCGGCGCGCCTCGCGCTGGCCCTGGCGACGCGCCAGGTGCTGCAAAACGGACTTTCCCTGCTGGGAGTTTCACAACCGGTGAGCATGTGACCATGGGCAAATTCGGCAAATTCGGCAAATTCGACCAAACCTCGCGCACCATCGCAAAGCCGCGCGCTTCGCAGAAGAAGAGCAGCGGCGGCACGCTGCTCGGCATTTTCCTCGGCCTGGTGATCGGCGTGTCGATCGCCTTCGGCGTGGTCTGGTACCTGAACAAGGCGACGCTGCCCTTCCTGAACAAATATGAGGGCGCACCCAAGGCCGACAAGGAAAAGCCGGGATCGCCCGGCGGCACGGCCGCATCACCGGTGCCGCTGCCGGGCAAGGCCGGTGACAAGCCCTCCGGGCGCTTCGAGTTCTACGACCTGCTTGAAGGCAAGAAGCCGGCCGCGTCCGCTACTGCCGTTCCCGGGACCGCCGCCCCTGGAACCGCGGCGCCCGGTACCGCCGTCCCCGGCACCGTCGAGCCAAAGCTCGCGCCGGGGGTGGCTGTCACTCCGCCCGTCGAGGTCAGGTCGGCGCCCGTGACCGTCTACTTCCTCCAGGTGGGCGCCTTCCAGAAGCCGGCAGACGCCGATAACCTCAAGGCCAAGCTCGCGCTTACGGGGCTCGAAGCCAGCGTGCAGGAAGTCACCATTCCCGAGAAGGGCATCATGCATCGGGTGCGCGTCGGCCCCTTCCGCGATCCGGACGAAATGAACCGCGCGCGAACGCTGTTGGCGCAAACCGGTGTGCAAGGCACGGTCATCAAACAAACAGAATAATTTCATGTTCAGATCATCCGTGACTTTGTCGACTTCGCCTTGCCGTGCAATTTGCACTGTCTGCGGCTCGTCTTCGCGTCACAAATGAAATTAGGGGCAGCGATGAAATCATGGCGTTGCGCTCTGGCGGGAGCCTTGGCGACGCATGGCTTCTACCCGGCGCTGACGGCAGGCAACTGCGAGGATCTGCTGGCCGATCAACTGGTGGAACGCGTCCGCACCGAAACGGACCCCCGCTAGTGCGTGTCTTTTTGACGGGCGCTTCCAGCGGCATCGGCGCGGCGCTGGCCCGCCATTACGCGGCCGCCGGCGCCACGCTGGGGCTGGCGGCGCGTCGCCAGCACCGACTTTCCGCGCTGGCCGCTGAACTTCCCGGCACACACAGTTGCTACCCGCTGGATGTCGCCGATGCGGCGGCCGTACAGGCGGCTGCCGAGGATTTCATTGCCCGCCGCGGTTGTCCGGATATCGTCATCGCCAATGCCGGCGTTTCGGGCGGCACGCTGGCCGATGAAGCCGGTGATCTGCCGGCCTTGCGCCGCATCTTCGAAACCAATGTCATCGGCATGGCGCAGACTTTCCAGCCCTTCATCGCCGCCATGAAGGCGCGCGGCAGCGGGCGCCTGGTCGGCATCGCATCGGTGGCCGGCATTCGCGGCCTGCCGGGGGCCGGTGCCTACTCGGCGTCGAAGGCGGCGACGATCGCCTACCTTGAAGCGCTGCGTATCGAATTGCACGGCAGCGGGGTGAAGGTGGTCACCATTGCGCCCGGCTATATCGCGACGCCGATGACGGCGGTCAACCGCTACCGGATGCCCTTTCTCATGCCGGCCGACGCAGCGGCATGGCGCTTCGCCCGCGCCATCGAGTGCGGCACCAGCTACACCGTGATTCCCTGGCAGATGGGCATCGTCGCAAAGCTGCTGCGCCTGCTGCCTAATTCCGTGTTCGATGCCCTGTGCGCCCGCGCCGGAAGAAAGCCGCGCGGGCTGGATTTGTAATGTCATTGATCGACGCGCTCGGACGCGAGCATCAGCGGTTTGCCGGCGTGCCGCGCATCGTCAGCCTGGTGCCCAGCCTGACGGAACTCATCTGCGACCTCGGCCTCGGTGATTGCCTGGTCGGCCGCACCGGTTTTTGCGTTCATCCGCGTGAAATGCTGCGCCAGGTGCCCAAGGTCGGCGGCACCAAGGACATCAAGCTCGACGTGGTGCGTCGGCTGGCGCCGACGCACCTGATCGCCGACATCGACGAAAACCGGCGCGACGCGGTCGAGGCAATCATGGAATTCGTGCCGCAGGTCGTCGTCGTGCATCCGCGAACCGTGGATGACAACCTGGGCCTGTATGCGCTGCTCGGCGGTGTGTTCGGCCGCGATGCTGAAGCCGCCCGGCTGGCCGCCGGGTTCAGCCGCGCGCGGGAGGAACTCTCCATGGTCGCCGCCACACTGCCGCGCGAGGCCGTGCTCTACCCGATCTGGCGCGAACCCTGGATGACCGTGCGGCGCGACACCTACATCGCGGCCATGCTTGCCGCCGCGGGGTGGGATACGCTTCCCGCCGAAGCGCCGCTGCGCTTTCCAGAATTCACCTGGGGCGAACCGTGGCTGGCCGAAGTGCGCCGCGTGCTGCTGCCCTCGGAACCCTATGCCTTCACCGCGCACGATGAGGCCGAAATCGGCACGCTGGCGCAGCGGACGGTCACTCGTGTCGACGGTGAAATGGTCTCGTGGTACGGTAGCCGGGCGATCGCCGGGATGCGCTATCTGGCCGAATTGCGGCGGCAACTCGCCTGAATCGCCGTCATCTCCACGGCCGGCTTTGCACAGCCGGCCGGCTGCGCGGGCGCGGAGCAGTGCTCCGCGAATTCCCCGCTACGCCCAGCGCCGTCCGCAAGGGATACCGTCTCCGGCCCGGCCGGAGACATAACTTTTCTGCTTTTCAAATCGTGAGAGCCTGCGTCAGCCGGATCAGGTCGGCAACCGTCTTGTCCAGCATGCCCTGCTGATTGGCGTCGATCAGGCGGCCGTCGGCGGCAAAGGCCTGATCGGCGCGGCCCAGCGCCATTTGCGCAGGCGACACGGTGACGCCGAGGTTGCTCAGCAACAGGCGCAGATGGGGCAGGCAGCGGATGCCGCCCAGCGCCCCGGGCGATGCTCCCAGCAGGCCGGCGGACTTGCCGGCATAGGGCGCCGGCAAATCCGGTGCCGGCCGCGAAACCCAGTCCAGCGCATTCTTCAAGAGCGGCGAAAAGAAGCCGTTGTACTCGGGCGAGGCGATCAGGAACCCGTCATGCGCGGCGAACAATTGTTTGAGCTCGCGCGCCGCCGGCGGCAGGCCGTGTTGCGCTTCGAGGTCGCCGTCATAGAGCGGCAGCAGGTCGGCGCGCAGATCGAATTCGGTGACCGTGGCGCCGGCGCCGCGCGCCGTGCTGACCGCCGCGGCGAGCAGGCGGCGGTTGCAGGATTCCTTGCGGGCGCTGCCGCAGAAAGCCAGAAGGCGAACAGGCATGGCGGACTCCATGATTTCAAAGCCGCCATTCTGCACGGATTCACCGCCATTCAGCGTCGCGGCAACTCGTGCGGACGCAAATCGAAGAGCAGCACCTCGGCAGCCGCGCCGCCATCGAACAGCAGTGTTCCGGCTTCGCGCACGCGCGCGCCGTCGCCGGCCGCCATGGGGATGCCGTTGACCCGCAACGAGCCGCGCGCGACATGGACGTAGGCGTAACGACCCCTCGGCAGGACGAACTCGGTCCGCTCGGGGCCGTCGAACAGGCCGGCATGGACGCGAGCATCCTGATACACGCCGAGCGTGCCATCCGCGCCGTCGGGCGCAATGATCAGGCGCAGGCGGCCGCGCTTCCCGGCGGCGGAAAAGTTCTTCTGCTGGTAGCGCGGCGTGACCCGCAGCCGGTCGGGCACGATCCATATCTGCAGGAGGTGCACCGATTCCTCGCGCGAGGGATTGAACTCGCTGTGGGTGATGCCGCTGCCCGCGCTCATCATCTGCACGTCGCCGGGGCGGATCACCGAGCCGGTGCCCATCGAGTCCTTGTGTTCCAGCGCACCTTCCAGCACATAGGTGAATATTTCCATGTCCCGGTGCGGATGCGTGCCGAAGCCCGTGCCGGGCTCGACGCGATCGTCATTGATTACCAGCAGGTCGGAGAAACCGACCTGCTTCGGATCATGGTAGTGGCCGAAGGAAAACGTGTGACGTGAATCGAGCCAGCCGAAATTGGCCGCGCCGCGTTCGCCGGCCTTGCGCAGTTCCAGCATGTCGGTCTCCAGTCTGCAGGGTCTTTCAGCAATTCCCTTGCGCCGTTTTTTCGGCAATCTGCCGATCGAACAGGCGCAGGGCCGACAGAGCGTTCAGATGGGTGCAGTATGAACTTTTGCAAGGCCGGTGGCCATGAGACCTACAGCCCCCGTCCAGCCGGCGTCAGTCGGGGGCGTATAGGTTGCAGCGCTCGAATTCGATGCCGCGATCGAGGACACGGAACAGCTTTGATACTTGTGCCTTGTGATCCAACATGACTTCGACGCGGCGATCGAGTTTGAAGGTGCCGGCCGGAACCACCAGACTGGCCGGCACGTCCAATGCGGCGATTTCCGGCAGCAGGAAGCCCTGGCGCCAGGCGGCGGTTTTCTCGCCCGGATCGATGCTGCGAATGGCTACGGGGCGCGGCTCGCCGGGGAACAACTGGACGCCGGCGAGCAGCGAGTCGTTCGCTCCGCGCAAGGCCCAGCGCACGCTGGCCAGCGCGAAGCGCTGACTGCCGGCCACCTTGACGGCAATCAACATGCCGGCGCCGACACGCACGCCTTCCCGCAGCGGTCTGGCGATGCACAGTCCCGCGGCCGATTCGTTCAGCACACGCCAGTCATCCATGACCTGCCAGTTTTCGATATGCGAATCGTCCTGTTCGGCGTTGGTTTCCACGCTGTGGCGGCGGTCGCCAAAGGTCTCGAACTCTTCCCGCTCGCGGCGCAGCGTGGCATCGTCGCGCGAGGGAGCGCGGAATGCCTGGCTGCCGCTCAGGTGGAAGTGCGCCGCTTCGAAGCCGACCACCATGCGGCAAGCGCCGCATGCCGCATGCCGCGTTTCGCGCCGCGGTGCTCCGCCCGCGCACCAATGCTGCAGCACCCGTTGCAGCAACTGGCTGGCCGCCGGCTGGGTGACATCGTCGCCGAGTTGAAGCTCGGCCGGGGCACGGCCCTGCTCCAGCATGGTGATGCGCGCCAGCAGGCTCTTCCTGAGTTCAGTGGTTTCCAGCCAGCGGCCGTTGCCGGCCGGCTGCGATGCATGGCTTGGCGGATGTTCGGAGTCGAGGTCCACCCACAGCGGCACGGCACGGTTGCGAATATCTTCCGGCGGCGCCTTGAGCAGGCTCAGCTTGGCGCCCCAGCGCCGCGCCCAGCGGGCGACCCAGGCCAGGTGCCGCGCCGGAAGCTCATTGGGGCTGGCGGTACTCAGCAACTGGCATTCCGCGTAGGCCGCCAGCGCGCTGGTCTGCGCGCTGCCGTGACGCGCCGTATCGTTCACGGCAACTTCGGCGATACCGAGAGTTTCCACGGCGGAAAAGATCTGGTGCAGCTTGCGCCAGTAGGAGGCATCCGGCAACTGCTCGCCGCGACACATATCCACCTGCCAGTCGGCGAATACCGAGAGCGTGCGCTGGGCCAGCAATGCTGACATTCCGTTGCTACGGTCGCGTTCGGTATCACACAAGGCAGCGAAACAGCGCAGGTAGCCCAGCGCCAGCATCTGCCAGACATCCAGCGTGTGCTCCAGGGCGGCCTGCTCGGCCTGCGCGAAGGGCAGGGGCCGGCTCGCGAAACTCTTCGCCGCATCGGCCTGCACCTCGCAGACCGGGCGGCGCAGGGCCTCGAGGATGGCAAAGCGTTCGCTCGCCGGCAAGGCATAGCGGTGCAGCAAATTGAGTTGGCGCAGGAGGATCGGCTGCGCCAGCGAGGCATTCGCCAACGGCACCCGTACCAGCCAGGTCGCGCAGTCGGACGCGTTGAGGAAGGCGGGACTTTGTTCATTTCCCGTATCGGGCAGATTGAAGTTCATGGCGCCTCCCCCTGCAGTTGCGACTGACGTCTGAAGTGCGCGCATGGCAATGGTCCCGGATTGCGGTTTCACGGAATCGGGGATTAGGCTGACGGCTGTTGTCATAACGATCTCCTGGTGATCCCGCTGCCATGGGGCGCCAGGCTTGGCGTCCGGTAGGCCGGTGATTTTACGTCCCTGCCTTTCGACAGGTTTGCCTTGTTTCAGAATCGACGGGTCGTTTATATGGCAAGGAAAGTGCAGCAGCAAGGCATTATTTCACGCTGGCGTGAATTGCCGTATCGCCACTGTCTACTTTCCGGATCGTCAATCCGGCTTGTCTCCCCGACTATTCGCCGACAATGCCGGATCTGCCTTCCACGGGTATAAGGAAGAGAATCTCCGTGCCGCCCTGTCGCGAAACATTCACCCCGGCCCCGCCATGAATCATCCGTCGTCCCCTGAACCCCTCGATCCGGCGCGCGAGCGCGCCTTGCTGATCACGCTGGCCGGCATCCAGTTCGCGCACATCCTCGACTTCATGATCATGATGCCGCTGGGGCCGATACTGATGCGGGAACTGGGCGTCGGTACCCATGGGTTCGGCCTGCTGGTGTCGGCCTACACGTTTTCCGCGGCCTTCACCGGCTTGCTGGCGTCGATGTTCGTGGACCGCTTCGAGCGCAAGCGCCTGCTACTGACCATGTTTGCCCTGTTCGCCGTGGCGACCCTGGCCTGCGGCCTGGCGTCGGGCTACTGGACGCTGCTGGCGGCGCGGGGCACGGCAGGCGCCTTCGGTGGCGTACTTGGTGCGATGGTGCAGACCATGGTCGGCGACCTGATTCCCTTCGAGCGGCGCGGCCGCGCCAGCGGCACCGTCATGTCGGCCTTCTCCCTGTCGACCGTGGCCGGCGTGCCGCTGTCCCTGTACCTGGCCAATCATTTCGGCTGGCGCTTCCCGTTTTTCCTGATTGCGGCGCTGTCCTGCGGGCTTCTGCTGCTCGGCTGGAAGATGCTGCCGGCGCTGCGCGGGCACCTGCCGACGGCCACCGTCTCGGAGACCGAGCGCGCCCATCCGCTGGCGGCCATGGCGGCCGTGTTGCGCGATGCCAACCACCTGCGGGCGCTGCTGTTCATGGCCCTGATCATGGTCTCCGGTTTCAGCGTGATTCCCTACATCACCATCTACCTGACGGCGAATGTCGGCGTCCGCCAGGAAGACATTCCGCTGATCTATCTGTGCGGCGGCTGCGCCACCCTGTTCAGCTCGCGCCTGGTCGGCCGCCTGGCCGATGCCCGCGGCAAGGTCCGCGTCTACCGTGCAATGGCGCTGTGTTCGATGCTGCCGCTGCTGGCGCAGACCCATCTGTGGCCGGTGGCGCTGTGGATCGCCGTCTTCTGGTCGACCGTGTTCTTCATCTTCGTGACGGGGCGCATGGTGCCGGCCATGGCGATCATTACCTCGGCCGTGCAACCGCGCTTCCGCGGCACCTTCCTCTCGATGAACGGCGCCGTGCAGCAACTGGCTTCCGGCACCGCGTCCTGGATCGGCGGCGCGATGATCGCCGTCGATGCATCGGGGCGCATCGTCGGCTACGACAAGGTCGGCTGGCTGGCCGTGGGCGCCACCTTCATCGCCATCGTCTTCGTCGGACAGATCGACATGCACACGGGAAGACCGCCGGGCGACACCAAAGCCTGAGGCGGCTCAGCCGGCCGGGGGTGGCTTTTGCCCGGCCTGGTGCAGCGGCAGACGCAGTTCGACGATACCCATGTCGGCCCCCGTCTTCAGCGTGAAGCCGAGGTCGCGCGCCAGGTGCTTCATGCGCATGTTTCCGCTCAGCGTTTCGCCGCGCAACTCGCCGGTGCCGCGGCTGCGGCAGTAATCGACGATGCTCTGCAACAGCAGGCGGCCGAGCCCCTTGCCCTTCATGTCGGAGCGCACCACGATGGCGAAGTCGGCCACGGCGTTGTCCGGATCGGCGACGACGCGCACCTCGCCCAGCGAACGCTCGACGCCATTGCCGTCGCGCTCGATCGCCACCAGGGCCATCTCGCGGTCGTAGTCGATCTGGGTAAAGCGGGCGAGCTGCGAACGCGGCAGCTTGCGCATGGTGCCGAAAAAGCGCATCCGCGCATCTTCCGGCTTGAGCGAAAGGATCAGGTCGGCGAGCGTGGCTTCATCCTCGGGGCGGATCGGCCGGATCAGCAGCCGGTGTCCCTGCCACTCCAGCGTCTGTTCCAGCTCGCGCGGATAGGGGCGAATCGCGAAACGGCGGAAGCCGAGCCGGCGCCCGCGCCGTTCGATGCGGATACGCGCAGCGAACGCCACCACACCCGTGGTTTCGACATGCAGCGGATCGAGCTCGATGCCGGTCACCTGGTCGAGGTCCGTCAGCAGTTGTGACAGGCGCACCAGGGCGGTAGCCAGCGCCGCCTCCAAGGCGACGCGCTGTTCGCCGCCGGCGTCACCGGCGAAGCCGCTGCGCCCCACCAGGTCTTCGGCCAGGGTTCGATTCAGCGGCGGCAGCCCGACCACCAGGTCGTCGACGCGGCCGTTGCCCGATGCCGGGCCGAGGAAGATCACCGGGCCGAAAATCGGATCGTCGGCCACGCCGAGGCGCAGCGTGACGTTGGCGCCGCCTGTGGCACCGGGCCGAAGGCGGTAGCCGCTGACGCGCTGGCCGGGACGTTGCTCGCGCGCATTGCCGCGCAGATTGCGCACCGCCGCGCGGATGTCGGCCGGCGAGCGCAATCCCGTGGCCATCGCGTGGAAGTCGCCGCTGCCGGTCAGCACCAGTCCGAGGTCCACCGGGTAGCCGATTTCGTCGGCGGTCAGGATCGCCGCATCGACGCTGCCCGCCAGCGGGTACTCCAGCGCGTCGATGCCATAGGACTCGAGCAGCGAGCGCGCCAGGCGCGACGGCAGGACATCGGCGCCGAGCCCGATCGCCTCGGCGATGATGCCGTGCGCGCGCGCGTCATCCGGGCTGAAGTCTTCGGCCACCGACGGCGGCATCTGCAGCAGCAGGTTCCGGTTGCGTTCGTAATTGACGATGCCGCTGAATATGGCGATGGCCTTTTCCGGCGAGTCGTGGCTCAACACCCCGTGCGCGGCGGCAATGCGCTGCGCCTCCTGCATGGCATTGCCGCCGATCCAGCAGGTAAACACGTTGCGCTCTGCGTGTTGCGCAACCCCGCAAATGGCGGCGGCCACCTCCGCGCCCGGTGCAAACGGGGAGGGTGAACAAACCGTCAGCACCGCGTCCGTCGCCGGATCGGCGATCACCAGGGCCAGCGCGGCGGCCCAGTTGGCCGGCGTGATGTTGGCCGGCAGGGCCAGCGGATTGGCGGCGGGTACGCCGGTGTGCAGCAGTGTCGCCAACTGCTGCGCCGTATCGGGCGCCAGCGTCGCCAGCCGGCCGCCGGAACGCAGCAGGGCGTTGGCGGCAATCCGTCCCAGGCCGCGGCCGTTGGCGATGATGCCGAGGCGCTCCCCGGTCATCGGGCGCACCCGCGCCATCGCCTCGGCGGCGTCGAACAGGTCCTCCAGGGTATCGATGCGCACCCAGCCGGCGCGGCGCAGCGCCGCTTCATAAACGTCGTCGGCGGTGAATGGCCGGCTTGCGGTGCGCTTGCCCTCGTTGCCGCCGCGGCCGCCACGGCCACGGATTGCCACCACCGGTTTGTTGCGCGCCGCGGCACGCGCCGCCGACATGAACTTGCGCCCGCCGGCGACGGCGTCGAACTGGACCAGGATGGCTTCGGTGTCGGGGTCGGCTGCCAGCCAGTCGAGCGCGTCGGCGAGGTCGATGTCGATCCCGGTGCCCAGGTGCAGCACCGAGGAAAAGCCGATGTTCTTGCTCTCGGCGCGGTCGAGCACGGCCGCGGCGATGGCGGCCGACTGCGTGATCAGGGCAATCTTGCCGGGCACCGCTGTCACCGGCGCCACGCTGGCGTTGAGGCCGCTGGCGGGCACGATCACGCCGCCGCTACCCGGCCCGAGCACGCGCATCAGCCAGGGTCGCGCGGCGTCGAGGATGGCTTTGCGTGCTTCAAGTACCTGGCTGTCGCTCAGCGTGTCGCGCAGCAAGGGCCCGACGATGACCGCGCGGGTGCCGCGGGCACCGAGCTTGGCGATGATCTGCGGTACGTCGGGCAGTGCCGCACAGACAATCGCCAGGTCCGGAGCGATCCCGATCTCGTCGATGTGGAGGTGCTTGCCGATGCCGAACAGGGAACGCTTCTTCGCCGCGACTGACGCCACCGCTCCGGCAAACCCGCCGGCCGCCAGATTGCGCAGCACGACGTCTGCATAGTTTCCGGGCTCGTCGGGCTCGGCGACCACGGCGATGGAGGTGGGGCGGAAGAGGAATTCTAGGTTGCGGACAGTCATGTTGTTATTGGTTCTGTTCGCGTTGGCGCAGCGGCGGGTTGGCGTATTGGCGGACAATTGTGCCACAGCGCCGCCGCGCAACCCGGCGGAAATTCAGGAGTCGGCGCCGGCACTACGGCGCACCGGCGGGATCGCCGCGCCCGCGCGATACCTGCGGCCTATTTCTTCAGCGAATCGCGAATCTCGCGCAGCAGCAACACTTCCTCTGCCGTGGGTGCGGGTTCTTCCGGTGGTGCATTTTGCGCATCCTTCTTGAGCTTGTTGATCTGCTTGACCATGACGAAGATGACGAACGCGAGGATGACGAAGTTGATCGCCACCGTGATGAAGTTGCCGTAGGCGAACAGCGGTACGCCGGCTTTGGTCAGGGCGTCGTAGGTCATGGCGCCCTTGTAGTCGGCCGGCGGGTTAGAAAGCAGGATGAAGTAGCTGGAGAAGTCCAGTCCGCCGATGATCTTGCCGATGAGAGGCATGATGAGATCCTTGACCAGCGAGTCGACGATCTTGCCGAACGCCGCGCCGATGATGACGCCGACCGCGAGGTCGACGACATTTCCCTTCATCGCGAATTCCTTGAACTCGGTGCCAATGCTCATGGTGATTTTTCCTCGTCAATTCTTCAGGGTTGAAAAAATGGAAATGAAAGTTTCCCGACACAAACATTCTGGCGTGATCGGGTTCGTCGGCTGCGGCGGAACAACCCGAATGCGGGAGTCATGATCAGGCGCGGTCACCGACGAAGGGATTGCTGCGGCGTTCTTCGCCAAAAGTGGACATCGGCCCGTGGCCGGAAATGAATTCGACGTCATCACCCAGCGGCCACAGCTTGTGGTGGATGGAGTCGATCAGGGCCTGGTAGTTGCCGCGCGGGAAATCGGTGCGGCCGATGCTGCCGGCGAAGAGCACGTCGCCGACCAGGGCGAGCTTCGACGGGGCGTGGTAGAAGACCACATGCCCCGGCGTGTGGCCGGGGGTGTAGAGCACCTGCAGGGTTTCCTTGCCGACCGTGACGGTGTCGCCGTCCTCGAGCCAGCGATCGGGGGTGAAGGCCTGCGCCGGCGGAAAGCCGAAGCTGCGGCTTTGCGCGACCAACTGGTCGATCCAGAAACTTTCCTCGCGCTGCGGGCCTTCGATCGGCACGCCGAGGCGTGTCGCCAGTTCACCGGCACCGCCGGCATGGTCGATGTGGCCGTGGGTGAGCAGGATCTTTTCCACGCTGACGCCCAGCCGCGCAGCGGCATCGGTCAGGCGCTCGATGTCGCCGCCCGGATCGACGAAGGCGCCCTTCATGGTCTCGGTGCACCACAGCAGGGTGCAGTTCTGTTCGAAGGGGGTGACGGGAATGATGCGGTATTTCATCGGGAAGGCTCCTAATCGGCGAGGCCGCGCCGGTAGTGAATGGCTTCGGCCACGTGCGCCGAATTGATTTGCGCCGCGCCGGCCAGGTCGGCGATGCTGCGCGCCACCTTGAGGATGCGATGATAAGCCCTCGCGGTGAGCGAGAGGCGGGCCATGGCCTGTTTGAGCAGTTGCGCGCCGGCTTGATCCGGGCGCGCATGGCGGTCGACTTCATCGGGACTGAGCAGCGCATTGGGCTTGCCCTGGCGATCGATCTGCAGGGCCCGCGCCGCTGTCACGCGCGCGCGCACTGTCGCCGACGTTTCGCCGTCGCCGCGTGCGGAAAGATCGGCCTCGTCCACCGCCGGCACATCGAGCATCAGGTCGATGCGGTCGAGCAGCGGGCCGGACAATTTGCCGCGGTAGCGTGCCACCTGGTCCGGCGTGCACCGACACTTGCCGGCGGGATGGCCGAGCCAGCCGCAGGGGCAGGGGTTCATCGCCGCGACCAGTTGAAAACGTGCGGGGAATTCGGCGCGGCGTGCGGCGCGGGCGATGTGGATATGCCCGGTTTCCAGGGGCTCGCGCAGGGCTTCCAGCACACCGCGCTGAAATTCGGGCAGTTCGTCGAGAAACAGTGTGCCGTTGTGGGCCAGTGAAATCTCGCCCGGCCGCGGCGTGCCGCCGCCACCGACCAATGCGGCGCTGGAGGCGGAATGATGCGGGGCGCGAAACGGACGCTGGCTCCACTGCGCCAGCTTGAAACTGCCGGCCAGCGAATGCACCGCGGCGGACTCCAGCGCCTCGGCCGCCGTCATTGGTGGCAACAGGCCGGGAAGGCGCTGCGCCAGCATCGACTTGCCGGCGCCGGGCGGGCCGCTCATGAGCAGGCTGTGGCCACCGGCCGCCGCGACTTCGAGCGCGCGCTTGGCCTGCGCCTGCCCCTTGACTTCGGCCAGATCCGGGTAGTGTGCAAAAGTCGGCGCCGGCGGCACGGCGAAAGGCGCGAGGGTCTCGCGACCGGTGAGATGGGCGCAGACCTGCAGCAGGTTCTGCGCCGGCAGGATGCTCATGCCTTCGATCAATGCGGCTTCCGGGGCGCTTTCCAGCGGCAGGACGAAGGCGCGTGCCGTGTTGTGCCCAGTGTCGTTCTGTGGTCCGGCCTCGCTTCGGATCGCGGCACACATGGCCAGCGTGCCGCGTACGGCGCGCAAGTCGCCCGAAAGCGCCAGTTCGCCGGCGAATTCGTGGGCGTCCAGTTCGGGCGCCTTGATCTGCCCCGAGGCGATCAGGATTCCCAGCGCGATAGGCAGGTCGAAGCGGCCGGATTCCTTGGGCAGGTCGGCCGGCGCGAGATTGGCCGTGATGCGCCGCTGCGGAAACTCGAAGCCGCAGTTCTGGATCGCGGCGCGCACGCGGTCGCGGGCTTCCTTGACTTCGGTATCGGGCAGGCCGACCAGGGTGAATGAGGGCAGACCTGCTGCAAGATGGACTTCGACCGTGACTTCCGGGGCCGCAAGGCCCGCCAGCGCCCGCGAGCGGAGAACGGCGAGCGACATTGAGACCTTTACGGTGCTGCCGGGTCGGGCGGGGATTTCTGGCCGCGGGCTTCGAGTTCGGCGATGCTCGCTTCGAGCGCCTCTAGCCTGGCCCGCGTGCGGCTCAGCACTTCGCGCTGCACGTCGAATTCTTCGCGGGTCACCAGATCCAGCCTGGCAAACATGCCGGCGAGTGCGGCGCGCATGTTCTTCTCGATGTCGCCGGCCGGAGTCGCTGCCAGCAGGGAGGACACGCGGGCGGACATTTCATCGAGCATTTTGGGATTCAGCATGGCGTTGGGGGCTTTGCGGTGACGAAATAAAGTCTAGCACAGCGAGGTTCCGGACCGGAGTCGGCGGCAGCGCTGCACCACCATAGTGCGTTGCGGGTCTGTTTAGGGCTCGGTTTGGTGCGGAGCTGTCGATGTTGCGCCGCATGATGTTCGCAACATTATGAAAAATAGGAAAAATAGTAACTGGCACGGTCTCTGCATAGAAGAAGCTGTAAATATTTTTAATTCTTCCCAGGAGCACTACTATGCGCAAAACCTTTATCACGGCCGCCGTCGCCGGTCTCTTCTCTCTCCCCGCTGTCGTCATGGCCCAGACCGCCGCTCCGGCAGCCGCCGCTGCCCCGGCCAGCCCGCACACCATCACCGGCAATCTGTCGATCATTTCGGATTACCGCTTCCGCGGCATCACGCAGACCTTCGAGAAGCCGGCGCTGCAAGGCGGCATCGATTACTCGCATTCGAGCGGCTTCTATCTCGGCAACTGGAACTCGAACGTCAGTTCGGGCGCCGGCTTCCCGGACGGCAACCTGGAAATGGATTTCTACGGCGGCTACAAGGCCACCTTCGGTGATTTCGGTCTCGACGTCGGCGCGATCTATTACTACTACCCAGGTTCCGAAGCTCGCGGACTTGGCATCGGTGCCAATTCGGGCGTGGTCAACAACAAGGAAATCTACATCGGCGGTACCTGGAAGTTCCTCTCGGCCAAGTACTTCTACTCGGTCGACGATTACTTTTCGCTGCGCGGGGTGAATTCACTGGGTGCGTCGACGGGCAAGAGCACCAAGGGTTCGAGCTACCTCGATCTGGGTGCGACCTATGACCTCGGCAATGGCTGGGGCATCAACGGTCACGTCGGCCTGCTGAACCTGGAGAACGTCCATAACGGTGACTACACCGACTGGAAGATCGGCGTGACCAAGGACATCAACGGCTGGGTTTTCGCCGCCGCCTATGTCGATACCAATGCCGACGGCAAGTGCCGTGGCGCGGCAACCTACCAGCCGTACTGCTTCACGAGTTCGAATTCGGATAACGGCGCTGGCGGAATCAACTTCGGCAACGATACGAGGAATGCCGGCGACAGCACCCTGGTGGTATCCGTTTCCAAGTCCTTCTAATACGTATCTGAACAATCCTGCCGGCGACCCGGCCGGCGTCGGCGGGATGTCTCAGATAGTTACCTAACCTCCTCCAATTCACAAAGGAATCAGCCATGAAACTCGTCACCGCCATCATCAAGCCGTTCAAGCTTGACGAGGTACGCGAGGCCCTCGCCGCCGTCGGCGTGCAGGGGATTACCGTTACCGAGGTCAAGGGATTCGGCCGGCAGAAAGGTCACACCGAGCTTTATCGCGGAGCTGAATACGTCGTCGATTTCCTGCCCAAGGTCAAGGTCGAAGCCGCCATCCGCGACGATCTGGTGGACCAGGTCATCGAAACCATCGAAAAATCCGCCAGCACCGGCAAGATCGGCGACGGCAAG
>JBIJDJ010000025.1:0-21853 GCA_044344175.1 Sulfuritalea sp. | reverse complement strand
GCCGTGGATGAAGTTGGTGGTGCCGTCCAGCGGATCGATGATCCACTGGTACTCGCTGTCGGCGCTGGTGCCGGCCAGCCCCGACTCCTCTGCTAGAATTCCGTAGGTCGGATAAGCCTCGCGCAAGACATCCAGAATGGCCGCTTCTGCGGCGCGGTCGACCTCTGTCACATAATCGCTTTGCTGCTTGACGTCGATCCTCAATTTGTCGACGTCGAGACTGGCGCGATTGATGATCTGGCCGGCGCGACGCGCGGCCTTTACGGCTATGTTCAGCGTGGGATGCATGGATTTTGCGGCGGGGCAGCCAAAGATGGACGCGATAAAGGCGCGAAGGCCGCAATTCTATTATGAACACCACACCATTGCCCGTGCCCGCCATCCTCGATCGCATCCGCGTCGTCCTCTCGCATCCGAGCCATCCGGGCAATATCGGCGCGGCGGCGCGCGCCATGAAGACCATGGGACTGTCGCGCCTGGTGCTGGTCAACCCGAAGGCCTTTCCCGATGCCATGGCCGATGCCATGGCGGTGGGCGCCACCGATCTGCTGGTGCAGGCGGAGGTGGTGGCTTCGCTGCCGGAAGCCCTGAGCGGCACCGTGCTGGCCATGGCGATGACGGCGCGCCGCCGGGAACTGGCGGTACCGGCCCTGTGGGCGCGTGATGCGGCGACTGAATTGGCGGTGATGGCCGGCAGCGGCGACGTAGCACTGGTGTTCGGCAACGAGACCTCGGGGCTGTCCAACGAGGAACTCGGACAGTGCCGGCGCTGGGCGATGATTCCGGTGGATCCCGAATTCAGCTCGCTCAACCTTGCGGCGGCGGTGCAGGTGATGTGCTACGAGCTGCGCCTGGCGGCACTCGATCCCGGCCAGCCGCCCGCCATCTCGGGCGCCGGAGAACTTGCCAGCCATGACGAGGTGGAGCGCCTGATCGCACATATCGAGCGCGCCGCGCTGTCCAGCGAGTTTCTCGACCCGGCCAGCCCCAAGCGCTTGATTCCGCGCCTGCGGCGCATGTTCTCCCGCGCCGCGCCGGAGAAGGAAGAGGTCAATATCCTGCGCGGACTGTTTGCGGCACTGGAAAAAGCCGCCGCGGACCCAAACGCAAATGCCCGAAATGCAAATAAAACTTGACCCCGACGCTGGGGATTTCTACCATTTCAGCAAGTTCTAATAGAAGACCGGTCCATGTTCCCTCGTCTGCGTGAAGATATTGCCTGCGTTTTTGAACGCGACCCCGCCGCCCGTTCCACCTGGGAGGTGCTGACCTGCTATCCGGGTTTCCACGCATTGACCTTGCACCGGGTTTCGCATTGGCTGTGGAGCGCTCGCCTGCGCTGGCTGGCACGCTTTCTTTCGCATTTCACGCGCTGGATCACGGGCATCGAGATTCATCCGGGCGCGACCATCGGTCGCCGCGTCTTTATCGACCATGGCATGGGTGTAGTCATCGGCGAGACCGCGGTGATCGAGGATGAATGCACGCTGTATCACGGTGTGACGCTGGGCGGCACCTCATGGAACAAGGGCAAGCGGCATCCCACCTTGCAGCGCGGCGTGGTGATCGGCGCCGGCGCCAAGGTGCTCGGGCCGATTATCCTGGGTATCGGTGCCAAGGTCGGATCGAACGCGGTGGTGGTTCGCGATGTCCCCTCGGGGGCGACCGCAGTTGGCATTCCGGCCCGCATCGTCGAAGACCGCAGCGAGATCGACCGCGAGGTCAAGGCCGGCCAGATGGGCTTCTCCGCCTATGCGGTGACCCGTACCGAGGACGATCCCCTGGCGCTGGCGATTCACGGCCTGCTCGATCACGCGGTGGAAACCGACCGGCGCATCGAGGCCCTGCTTAAAACCATGGAGCGCTGCGGGGTATCTCTCGAAGACGATGTCGCCACTGCCGACAAGTTCGATCCAAACTATCTTTCAAAGATAGTTGACTAAAACGCTCGGGATACCATATAGTTGATGGAAATGCTCAGGTATTGCCCTGAAGCGTTTCCTGAACGTAACAACCCGACGGAGATTTCACATGAGACTGACGACCAAAGGACGTTTTGCCGTAACCGCGATGATCGACCTTGCCCTGCGCCAGCATGCGGGCCCGGTCACTCTGGCCGGCATCAGCGAGCGGCAGAAGATATCCCTTTCCTATCTTGAACAGCTGTTCGGCAAGTTGCGTCGCCGCCAACTGGTATCCAGCGTGCGCGGCCCGGGTGGTGGCTACAACCTTGCCAAGCCCCTGGAGGCGGTGTCGGTTTCCGACATCATCCATGCGGTCGATGAGTCGCTCGATGCGACGAATTGCGGCGGCAAGGGCAACTGCGCGGAGGATATGCGGCCCTGCATGACCCATGAACTGTGGACCAGCCTCAACGAAAAAATGTTCGAGTACCTCAACTCGGTCAGCCTGGCCGAACTGGTGGCCCAGCAGCGGGAGCGGGCAGGTACCGCCAACGTGCTGCACGATGAGCGGCCGCTGCGTCGCGCCCGTCGCCCGGCCGAGGAACTCGCCGTCGCCTGATAAACCATGAAAAAGCCAATTGGATGCCCCCACCCCCCAACCCTCGCCCAGGTGGGGGTGACTGTAAGCTCGCTGCACTCGATCGTGACGGGGTGCTTCGGACGTATTTGCACTAGCGCCTGAGCACACGATGTTCGCCCCCGTTTATTTCGACCACAACGCCACCACGCCGCTCGATCCGCGTGTGCTGGAAGGCATGCTGCCCTACCTGCGCGCGCAGTACGGCAATGCTTCCAGTCGTCACGAATACGGCCGTGCGGCACGGCGTGTGATCGATGAGGCGCGGCAGCGGGTGGCCTGTGCCGTCGGCGCCCATCCGACCGAAGTGGTATTCACCAGCGGCGGCTCGGAAGCCAACAATCTTTTCATCAAGGGTGCGGCGGCTTGCCTTGCGCCGGGCACGTTGGCGATATCCGCCATCGAACATCCCTGCGTGCGCGAGCCGGCAAAGCAACTGCAGCGTGCCGGCTGGAGGCTGCGCGAGATCGCCGTCGATGAAAATTGCCGTGTCGCCGGCGCCGACTTTCGGGCCGCGCTTGGGGAAAACCCCGAAAAGCCCGCACTGATTTCGGTCATGCTGGCCAACAACGAGACGGGCGCCGTGCAGGATGTGGCAGCATTAGCTGCACTAGCGGCACAAGCCAATTCCTCGCGCAGGTGGTTTCATACCGACGCGGTGCAGGCCTTCGGCAAATGGCACGTGGATTTCCGTGCGCTCAATGGTGCCGGTGTGCATGCCCTGACGCTGTCCGCACACAAACTGGGTGGACCGAAGGGCGCCGGCGCGTTGGTGGTGGACAAGCGGGTGGAACTGCAGCCGCTGATCGCCGGCGGCGGCCATGAACGCGGCCTGCGCTCGGGCACCGAGAATGTCGCGGCGATTGTCGGTTTCGGCATTGCAGCGGAGTTGGCAACGGCGCAGCTCGATGTCCGCGCCAGGCAACTCGAAGCCTTGCGCAGCGAACTGGAAGCGGGCCTCGCGGCGCAGGGTGCCATTATTTTCGGCCGTGCCGCGGAACGCCTGCCCAACACAAGTTACTTCGCCTTCGTCGGCATTGATGGCGAGACGCTGGTAGGCAAGCTCGATCGCGCCGGTTTTGCCGTGGCGGCCGGAGCGGCCTGTTCCAGCGCCAATCCCGAGCCGTCGCAGGTGCTGCTGGCGATGGGTATTCAATCCTCGCTGGCGCGCGGCGCCGTGCGGGTAAGTTTTGGAATCGACAATAGCGCGGCACAGGTTCGTGATTTTCTGACCGCGCTGAATACTACAATCCTGCAACTCAAGGGATTAACGAGCTTGGCGTCCCTTACTAGCTGAACTGGAGAAATTTGTAATGAAACTGCCGGTGTACCTCGACTATTCTGCAACCACTCCGGTCGATCCGCGTGTGGCAGCGAAGATGATTCCCTGGCTGACCGAGCACTTCGGCAACCCGGCCTCGCGCTCCCACTCGTATGGCTGGGAAGCCGAGAAGGCTGTCGAAGAAGCGCGCGAAGAAGTCGCGGCGCTGGTCGGCGCCGACGCCAAGGAAATCATCTGGACCTCGGGCGCGACCGAGTCCAACAACCTCGCCATCAAGGGCGCGGCGCATTTCTACGCCGGGACCAAGGGCAAGCACATCATCACGGTGTCCACCGAGCACAAGGCGGTGCTGGATACGGTCAAGGAACTCGAACGCCAGGGCTTCGAGGCGACCTACCTCACGCCGCAGGAAAACGGCCTGATCACGGTCGAGCAGTTCAAGGCCGCGCTGCGGCCCGATACCGTCGTCGCGTCGGTGATGGCGGTGAACAACGAAATCGGCGTCATCCAGCCGCTGGCCGAGATCGGCGAGATCTGCCGCGAGAAAGGCGTACTCTTCCACGTCGATGCGGCTCAGGCTACCGGCAAGATGCCGATCGATTTGAGCAAGCTGAAGGTCGACTTGATGTCCTTCTGCGCGCACAAGACTTACGGCCCCAAGGGCATCGGCGCGCTCTACGTGCGCCGCAAGCCGCGCGTCCGGCTCGAAGCGCAGATGCACGGCGGTGGCCACGAGCGCGGCATGCGCTCGGGAACCCTGGCGACGCACCAGATCATCGGCATGGGCGAGTGCTTCCGCCTGGCGCGCGAGGAAATGGCCACCGAGAACGAGCGCATCCGCATGCTGCGCGACCGGCTGCTCAAGGGCCTGATGGACATCGAGGAAACCTACATCAACGGCGACATCGAGCAACGCGTGCCGCACAACCTCAACGTCAGTTTCAATTTCGTCGAGGGCGAGTCGCTGATCATGGCGATCAAGGACATCGCCGTGTCCTCCGGTTCGGCCTGCACGTCGGCCAGTCTGGAACCGTCTTACGTGCTGCGTTCGCTGGGCCGTTCGGACGAACTGGCGCACAGTTCGATCCGCTTCACGCTCGGCCGCTTCACGACGCAGGAGGAAATCGATTTCACCATCAAGCTGCTGCACGACAAGCTGGGCAAGCTGCGCGACCTCTCCCCGCTCTGGGAGATGTACAAGGAGGGCGTCGATCTGAGCACCGTCCAGTGGGCAGCACATTGATGCGGTTTACCGCATCAATGTGCCGCCCTTCGGGCGAATTGTGAACTACCCACCCCCCGCCCCGGGGGTAGGGGTGACTAAACGGAGAGCATCATGGCTTATAGCGAAAAAGTACTCGAACACTACGAAAATCCGCGCAACGTAGGTTCCTTCGCCAAGGACGACGAAGGCGTCGCTACCGGCATGGTCGGCGCGCCGGCCTGCGGCGACGTCATGAAGTTGCAGATCAAGGTCGGCAAGGATGGCATCATCGAGGATGCCAAGTTCAAGACCTACGGTTGCGGCTCGGCCATCGCCTCGTCGTCGCTGGTCACCGAATGGGTCAAGGGCAAGACCCTGGACCAGGCGCTGGACATCAAGAACACCCAGATCGCCGAAGAACTCGCGTTGCCGCCGGTCAAGATCCACTGTTCGATCCTCGCCGAGGATGCGATCAAGGCCGCCGTGGCTGACTACAGAAAGAAACAGGGAGCATGAGATGAGCGCCACGCACGGCCGCCCGAAGGGGCGCCAGCCACAAACCGGAGCCGCGCAGCGGCGAACCTTGGTCACCCCCTTCCGTGGGGAGGGGGCAGGGGGGAGGGTAGTCCAATGAGTGCCTGCACCACACCCGCGGCCGATACCACCGTCATGCCAGAGGCTCCGCCGGCAAGCTGGCAGGGCAGCGATAGCGCCAGTCCGGTGACCCTCAGCGAACGCGCCGCCGACCACATCGCCAAGTACATCGCCAAGCGCGGCAAGGGCATCGGCATTCGCCTCGGCGTGCGCACTTCGGGTTGCTCGGGCATGGCCTACAAGCTGGAATTTGCGGATGCGTCCAACCCCGAGGACATCGTGTTCATCAGCCACGGCGTCAAGGTGCTGGTCGATCCGAAGAGCCTGCCCTATCTGGCCGGCACCGAACTCGACTATGCCCGCGAGGGTCTCAACGAGGGTTTCAAGTTCAACAACCCGAACGTGAAAGATGCATGCGGCTGCGGCGAGTCGTTCAATACCTGATGCGCGTCCGATGAATTTGCGATGACCACGTTCGACCTGAATTTCGCTGCCGATCACTTCACGCTGTTCGGCCTGCCGCGAGTGCAGGGGCTCGATCAGGAAAGCCTCGACAATGCTTTTCGCGCAATCCAGTCCCGGGTACATCCGGACAAGCACGCGCATGCGTCCGAGGCCGACCGGCGGATCGCCATGCAATGGGCGACGAGGATCAACGAGGCGTTCCAGACCCTGAAGTCGCCGGGCCGGCGCGCGCGCTATCTGCTGCAACTGCTGGACCACGATCCGCAGATCGAAAGCAACACGGCAATGCCTGCGGAATTCCTGATGAGCCAGATGGAATTGCGCGAAGCCGTGGAAGAAGCCCGGTCGGCGGCGGACGAAGACGCACTGGATGCGGTTCGCATACGCCTCCTGAACGAGATCAAGGCCGACTACGAGCGGCTGGCGGGCTTGATAGACGTGGACCGCGATCTGGATGCGGCAGCCGGTCTGGTGCGACAACTGATGTTTCAGGAAAAACTGCTGAACGAAATCGACGACGCGCTCGAAGCCGTCACTGCTTAAAAGAAAAACATGGCACTTCTTCAAATTGCGGAGCCGGGAGATTCCGCCGCACCCCACGAGCATCGTCTTGCCGTCGGCATCGACCTCGGCACTACCAACTCCCTGGTCGCCACGGTCAGGAGCGGCATGAGCGTGGTGCTCAATGACGTGCAGGGGCGGCCACTGCTGCCTTCGGTGGTCGCCTATGCGGCCGATGGCAGCGTCGAGGTGGGCTACGGCGCGGAAGCGAAGCAGTCGATCGATCCGAAGAACACCATTGTTTCGGTAAAACGTTTCATGGGCCGCGGGCGACACGACATCGCGCACATCGAAACGCTGCCCTACGACTTCGTCGATACCGCAGGCATGGTCAAGCTGAAGACCATTGCCGGCATCAAGAGTCCGGTCGAAATCTCGGCGGAGATCCTGAAGACGGTGCGCAACCGGGCCGAGGCTTCGCTCGGCGGTGAACTCACCGGCGCCGTGATCACTGTGCCGGCCTATTTTGACGATGCGCAGCGTCAGGCCACCAAGGATGCGGCACGCCTTGCCGGCATCAACGTGTTGCGCCTGCTCAACGAACCGACCGCCGCCGCGATTGCCTATGGTCTGGACAATTCGGCCGAAGGCATCTATGCCGTGTTCGACCTGGGTGGCGGCACCTTCGACATCTCCATCCTGCGCCTGTCGAAAGGTGTTTTCGAGGTCATGTCCACCGGCGGAGATTCTGCGTTGGGCGGCGACGACTTCGATCACCGGGTGTTCTGCTGGATCATCGAGCAGGCAAAGCTCGCGCCTCTGTCGCTGCAGGACGCGCGCTTGCTGCAAATGCGCGCGCGTGAAGCCAAGGAACAACTGTCGCAGCATGGTCAGGTGCCGATCACGGTCAAGCTGGGCAGCAACGAGTACGTCGATCTGGTGCTGACGACCGAAATATTCAAGGAGATCTCGCGCACGCTGGTGCAGAAGACCATTGCGCCGACCAAGAAGGCCTTGCGCGATGCCGGGCTCACCGTGGCCGACGTGCGCGGCGTGGTCATGGTCGGCGGCTCGACGCGGATGCCGCAGATCCAGCATGCCGTGGCCGAACTGTTCAAGCAGGAACCGCTCAACAACCTCGATCCCGAAAAGGTGGTGGCGCTGGGCGCGGCAACCCAGGCCAACCTGCTGGCGGGAAACCGCGCTCCGGGCGACGACTGGCTGCTGCTCGACGTGATCCCCCTGTCGCTGGGGCTGGAGACCATGGGTGGCCTGGTGGAAAAAGTCATCCCGCGCAACTCCACGATTCCGGTCGCGCGTGCCCAGGAATTCACCACCTTCAAGGACGGCCAGACGGCGATGGCGATTCAGGTGGTGCAGGGCGAACGCGAACTGGTTTCCGATTGCCGCAGCCTGGCGCGCTTCGAACTGCGCGGCATACCGCCCATGGTGGCGGGGGCGGCACGAATCCGCGTCACCTTCCAGGTCGATGCCGATGGCCTGCTCTCCGTCACGGCGCGCGAGCAGAACAGTGGCCGCGAGGCGCGCATCGAGGTCAAGCCGTCCTACGGCCTTTCCGACGACGAAATTGCCGGCATGCTCAAGGACAGCTTCAGCCATGCCGGCGACGACGCCTTCCGCCGCGCCCTGCGCGAAGCGCAAGTGGAGGCTCAGCGTCTGATCGAGGCCACCCAGTCGGCGCTGGAGAACGATGCGGTCCTGCTGTCGACCCTGGAACGCGCGCATATCGACGAGGCCATGACAAAACTGCAGACCATGATGATCGGTGACGATCGCCGTGCTATCGATCAGGCGATGCAGACCCTGAGCGCCGCCACCAATGAATTCGCGGCGCGCCGCATGAACCAGAGCGTGAAGCGCGCGCTCGCCGGACGTAAAATTGATCAGCTATCCCTATGACCCAGATAATCATTCTTCCCCATGTAGAGTTGTGTCCCGAGGGCGCGGTGATCGATGCCGAACCGGGTATTTCGATCTGCGATGCGCTGCTTGGCAACGAGATCGACATCGAGCACGCCTGCGAGAAATCCTGCGCCTGCACTACCTGCCATGTCGTCGTGCGCGAAGGCTTCGAGTCGCTGGCCGAGGCGGAGGAACTCGAAGAAGATCTGCTCGACAAGGCCTGGGGCCTGGAGCCGAAGTCGCGGCTTTCCTGCCAGGCTCTCGTCGGCCGGACTCCACTGGTTATCGAGATTCCTAAGTACACCATCAACATGGTCAAGGAAGGGCACAAGAAATGAAATGGACCGACAGCCTCGACTTGGCCATCGCGCTTTCCGAAGCGCATCCGGAGATCGACCCGAACCGTATCAATTTTGTCGACCTGATGACCTGGGTCATGGACCTGCCCGGCTTCGAGGAAAGCGAGAGCCACTGTGGCGAAAAGAAACTCGAAGCGATACAACAGGCCTGGATCGACGAGTTGGAGTAGCCGGTGCTGGTCGACACGCACTGCCATCTGGACGCCGCCGAGTTTGATGGTGACCGCGCTGCCGTTGCCGCGGCGGCAATGCAGGCGGGTGTCGGCCTGATCGTGGTGCCGGCAGTGGAGCGCGCCAACTTCGGTGCCGTGGCTTCGGTCTGTCGCGAGCATGAAGGCTGCCGCGCGGCCTATGGCATTCATCCGATGTATGTCGGCAGAGCCCGGGAAGAGGACCTCGACGCCCTGCGCGAAACCGTGTTGCGCGAGCATCCCCTGGCGGTGGGCGAAATCGGACTCGACCATTTCGTCGAAGCGCGCGATGAGGCGCAGCAGGAGTTCTATTTCAATGCCCAGTTGCGGATCGCCCGCGACAACAGCCTGCCGGTATTGCTCCATGTGCGGCGCGCCATTGATCTGGTACTCAAGGCCTTGCGCCTGTGCCGTGTGCCGGGCGGCGTCGCGCATGCCTTCAACGGCAGCCGGCAGCAGGCCGACGAATTCATCAAGCTCGGCTTCAAGCTCGGTTTCGGCGGCGCCATGACTTTTCCCCGCGCCAACCGTATCCGCGAACTGGCGGCGACCTTGCCGCTCGATGCCATCGTGCTCGAAACCGATGCGCCGGACATTCCGCCCGAGTGGAAAGTCGGCGCTCGCAACACGCCGGATCAGCTGCCGCGCATTGCCCTGACGCTGGCCGGCTTGCGCGGCATCGCCGTCGAGGAGGTTGCCGCGGCCACCACGCGCAACGCGACGGCGGTTCTTCCCGGACTGACACGGATACACTAGAATCTTTTCACCCCGATCTTTTCAACCCGGTCTTTCCACCCCACCCACCCAGAACAGGAGCAATCCATGAGTACTACAGTTACCCTGCGCGGCACCCCCCTTCGCGTCGACGGCGACCTGCCCGCTGTCGGAGCCAAGGCTCCCGATTTCAAGCTGACCAGCGGCGCCCTTGCGGAAGTTTCGCTCAAGGACTTCGCCGGCAAGCGCAAGGTCTTCAACATCTACCCGAGCATCGACACGCCGACCTGCGCCACCTCGACCCGCAAGTTCAACGAGGCCGCCGGCAAGCTTGCCAACACCGTCGTGCTCTGCGTTTCCGGCGACCTTCCCTTCGCCGCCAAGCGTTTCTGCGACATGGAAGGCCTGGCCAATGTTTCCCACCTGTCGACCTTCCGCAATCCTGGATTCATGAAGGCCTGGGGCGTCGCTTTTGCCGAAGGCCCGTTGCTCGGCCTCACGGTGCGCGCCGTGGTCGTCGTCGACGAGAATGACAAGGTGATCCACGCCGAGATGGTGCCGGAGATCGCGCAGGAGCCGAATTACGATGCGGCACTGAAGGTGCTGGGCTGATCCGGATCTGAAATCGGCGTCTCGTCGGCGCCGACTTTTGAAGTATGGAAGCAAAACGGGAGCCGCGGCTCCCGTTTGCTTTGTTGGCGTGAGTATTTCGGGGTTTGCTTAGGCCGTGAACGCTTAACAGCTGCAGTCACTACCTATCCGGATATCACCAGTGAACGTCCGTTATGTTGTCGACACCAAACAGATCATAGACACGCGGATACGGAATCATCAGACCATTGTCGGCCGCGGTTCGCTTGCCGCGATGAGCGCCTCCGCCACGCGTCGGCCCGAGTAAAGGGCCCAATTGATCGTCGGCGCATTGCAGTATTCGCCGCAAACGTACAGCCAATCGGCGCGCCGCGGATCGCGGTATCGCGGGTTTTCGACGGGAGGTGTTTGCAGCGGCAGTGCAGCGGGAATGCGAAACGTCTTGAGGTGGCGCCAGCCATCGACAACCGCACCGAACCAATCTCTCATTTGGGCGCGTACCGCGGCTTCCAGCGTCGCATCATCATCCGAGGGAATGCCGGGAACGTTAATCGCGATCAGCGAATCACCGGCTGGCGCATAGTCGCGGGATAGCAGCGTCGGTACCACCAGACTGCTCACCGGGCCGTCTCCTGTACCGTTGAGCACCAGAATCGGTTCGTCAATCGGCGGCGTATCGGCGGCAAAATAGAGGCAGGTGGTGCCCCGTGTGCCGGGCACGGGTTTGTCACGGAGCAACCGCGCCGTCGCGATACCATCGGTGGCCAGCACGATGGCCTTCGCCGAAATGCGCTCACCGGTTTCGAGCGTCACACCGCCCTCGCTCAGCCCGGTGACACGCGCACCGGTGCGCAAGGTGTCGGCGGGCAGGGCCGCCAGGAGCTGGGCCGGAATCGCTCCCATGCCGGTCGCCGGTACGGCCGTATCACCGGCGGCGAAGGCTCGAAAGCAGAATTCGAAGGCACGGCTCGATACCGACAGCTCAGGATCGAAGAACACGCCAGCAAGAAATGGCCGGAAGAAGCGGGCGACGATGGCGTCGCTGAAACCGAGTTCGCGCAGGCGGGCGCCGGCCGTTGTTTCGGGACGGGCGTAGATCTCGTCGATGCTGGCCGACATCACCTGCCGGCGCAGCAGCGCCATGCGCCATTTGTCGGCCAGCGTACCGACCGGCGAGAACAGTGTGCCAAGAGCGGTCAGAGGCTGACGCCACGGATCGGCAATCCGGTGGAAACGCCCCTCGAAGCGGATCAGCGCACCGGGAACGAACGCCCGCAAATCAAGTGCCGAGAAATCCAGCGCGCTGCGCGCTTCCGGGTAGGCCGTCTGCAGTACCTGGAAGCCACGATCGAGCCGATAGCCCTGGTGAAGCTCGGTACCGATCCGGCCGCCAACCGCCGCGCCTGCCTCGAGTAGGCGCACCGACCGCCCCTGCCGCACCAGTTCGCGCGCGCAGTTGAGTCCTGCCAACCCCGCCCCGACGACGATCGCGTCAATCTTGTCCATGCTTCAGGCCCGCCCCATCCGCTGCAGGCCGCGCATCACCCAGCCGATCAGCGGCAATTTGGCATACAGCTCCTCGGCGGCATCCCAGTAGTCGCGATGCAGCACGATCTTTCCTGCGGCGTCGAAGCGCAGATGGGTTGCGCCACGTGCCGTCATGGCCTTCTGCGGCAACGGGGCGCGGTTGCGAAAATGAAAATCCCACAACAGCATTACGCCGTCGTCGCCACTGAAGCTGCTGCCCACCACGAAACGCGGTTCCGCCACTTGCGAGAACATATGGCGAAAGATGTGCTGAATGGATTCGATGCCGCGCACTTCGTTGAACGGATCCTTGAACCCGGCATCCGCGGCGTAGAACTGCGGGAGCTGGTCGAGCGTGTTCGGAGTCAAATGTTCGAACCAGTGGATCAGGGGCTTCAGGTCGGTCATGGTGGTCTCCCGGTCAGAGCCTGGTGAAGCGCCGCACCAGCGCGAAGTAAAGACTATAGGGCAACAGGCGCAGCAGTTTCAGCCAGCCGGTGAAGCGGCGCGGAAAGTGAATCTCGAAACTGCCGCGGGCGAATCCGGCGATGATTTCTTCGGCTGCCTGTTGCGGGCTGATCAGGGCCGGCATGGCAAAGTCGTTGCCGGCCGTCATCGGCGTGGCGACGAAGCCGGGGTTGATGAGAAACACCGAAATGCCGCGCAGCTCAAGATCGAGATACAGAGTTTCGGCGAAGTTGATCAGCGCCGCCTTGGTCGGGCCATAGGCCGCAGCCTTGGGCAGGCCGCGATAGCCGGCGACACTGGCGACAAATGCGATGGAACCGCCACCCTGCTTCAGCAGCAGGGGAATCAGATGTGCCGCAGCCGCCATCGGCGCCCGTAGGTTGATGTCGAGCATCTCGTCGAGACGCGTTGGATCAAGCTCCCAGGCGCGCATCGGCGCATAGGCACCGGCGCTGAATACCACCAGGTCGATGCCGCCCCAGCCCTGGTACAGATCGTCCTGCGCGCGCGCAAATGCAGCGCGGTCGATCAGGTCGAAAGCCATCACCGTGGCTTTCGGCCTCGCTGCGGCAAGCCTGTGCAAGGCGTCCTCGCGTCGCGCCGAAACGGCAACGCGCGCGCCGCGCTCCAGCAAGGCCTCTGCCAGCGTCCGGCCAATGCCGGACGAGGCGCCGATGATCCAGACGCGCTGTTCGCGCCAGTCACGGATCGGCCTATTCATTCCCGTCGATTTTCTAGAAGGAAGTGATAGACGTCGGTCGCACCGGCGCGGAAGCCGGCCTCGCAATACGCTAGGTAGAAGCGCCAAAGCCGCCGGAAACGCTCATCGAATCCCTGCGCGGCAATCTCCGGCCAGGCTGCATCAAAGTTGCGATGCCAGTGCGTCAGGGTGCGCGCATAGTCGCCGCCGAAGGCGAAGCGCTCGCGAACCTGAAAGTCGGCGCTGGCAGCACGGCGCTCGAACACCGCGGGCGAAGGCAGCATGCCGCCGGGAAAGACATGGCGCTGGATGAAGTCGGTGCCGCGCCGGTAGGCGCTGAAGCGTTCGTTGGCGATGGTGATGGTCTGCACCGCGGCACGCCCGCCGGGCTTCAGGCATTGCTTGAGCTGGTTGAAGTATGTCGGCCAGAATCGCTCGCCGACCGCCTCGAACATCTCGATGGAAACGATGTGGTCGTACCGGCCGCGGATGTCGCGGTAGTCGGTCAGCGAGAACTCGGCACGGTTGGCGAATCCTTTGCGCTGCGCCCGCGCACGCGACCATTCGAGCTGCGAAGGCGACAGCGTGACGCCATGCACGCGGCAGCCGTATTCGGTCGCGGCGATTTCGGCCAGCCCGCCCCAGCCGCAGCCGATCTCGAGGATCGTGTCGCCCGGTTGCGGATCGAGCATGTCGAGCAGCCGCAGGTATTTCAGGCGTTGCGCCTGCTGCAGTGTCTGCCCCGTATCAGCTCCGAACAGTGCCGCCGAATAGCTCATCGACGGGTCCAGCCAGAGTTTGTAGAAGTCGTTGCCCAGATCGTAATGGGCCAGGATGTTGCGCTTCGAGCCGGCGCGGGTGTTGCTGCGCGCCAGGTGCCGCAAGCGGTGCAGCAGCACCGGCAGCCAGCTGCCGTGCAGGGCGCGCGCCAGCTGGCCGCGGTTCTCGGCGAGCAGGGTCAGCAGCTCGACCAGCTGGTCGCTGTGCCAGTCGCCGTCGATCCAGCTCTCGCCGAAGCCGATGTCGCCTTCGGCCAGCACTCGGCGGAACACGCGTTCGTCATTGACCTGCAGCGTCGCGCGCTCTGGGCCGTGACCGAGATGGATCGTTTGATCGTCGGGCAGACACAGGCGCAGGCTGCCGCCTTCGATGTGCTGCAGCAGGTCGATCGCGGTGCGCGTGGCCGGTAACGGTGATGCCGGCGTAGCGGCGGCGGGGCGCAGCGAGGCGGGCAAGAAGCTGGACACAAGGGTGTTCATCGGGTGGTCTCCTGCAGGGGGGGGTGCGGACGGGAATGAAATACGGCGCGTTTCCACCATAGGCGCGCTGCCTGCCAGTGAATGCGCCAGACCACGCCGAAGGTCAGCAGCGGCTGCAGCAGAACGGCGCGCAGCACCGCTGCGGCATCGAGCATTTGCGGTACGCCGACCAGCGCGGTGGCCAGCACGCGTTCGCCGTCGAGCCAGTAGTCGAGTTCGACACGACGGCGCTGCGGACTCAGATCGAAACGGAAGCGGTACTCGCCGGCGACGGGAAAGAAGGGCGAAACATGGAACACCTTGCGCGCCCCGAGCGTGTCGGTGGCGGTGATGGGGCGCTGGTCGCCATGCGCGACGAGGTAATTGTGGCGATCACCAAAGGTATTGCTGACTTCGGCCAGCACTGCCCGCAGCTGATCGGCCTGGTCGTGACAGAACCAGAAACTGACCGGATTGAAGACGAAGCCGAGCACTCGCGGAAAAGTCTGCAGCACCACCTCGCCGTCGGCTGCGGTGATGCCCTCGGTGGCGAGCAACCGGCGGATCCAGGCTTCGGGCGGCGCACCGTCGCGGGCGCCGCAGTCGCGATAACGCAGCGAGAGCAGGCGGGCACGCTCGACGCCGAACCAGCGGTTGCCTGCGCCGTGAAGCGTCGCCAGAGGCAGCGCGACGAAGAACAGCGGATAGACGAAGCTGTGGGCCGCGGGACTTTGCTTGCCGGCAAAGCGCGCATGCATCACCGTTCCGGTGCACAGCATCGGGGTCATGCGGCGCTCTTGATCGCAGCCGCGGAGTCTTGCCACGGCGCCCGGCAGCCAAGCCGGTTGGCCACCGCCAGCGCCGAGACCAGCCCGTCTTCATGGAATCCGTAACCGCCCCAGGCGCCGCAGAACCACAGGCGCTCGACACCCTGTATCGCGGCGAGCTGTGCCTGGGCATCGATCGCCGCCTGGTCGAACAGCGGATGATCGTAGTCGTAGTCGCCGATCACTTTGGCCGGATCGGGTTCGATATGCGGGTTTAGTGAAACGATCACCGGCGTGCTCACCGGCAGCGGTTGCAGATGATTGATCAGGTAGGACACGCTGACCGACTGCGGGTGGTCGTGGCGCGTGCCGGTCATGTAGTTCCACGCCGACCAGACGCGCGGATCGCGCGGCAGCAGGCTGGCGTCGGTATGCAGCACGGCGCGGTTGTACTGGTAGCGGATGGCACCGAGTATGCGGCGTTCCGCCACGCTGGCCGCGCTTCCCAGCAGCGCCAGCGCCTGATCACTGTGGCAGGCTAGCACCACTTCGTCGAAACGCGCGCAGTCACCGCCGGGCAGGCCTAGCCAGACGCCATCGACATCGCGCAGGACGGAACGCACCGGCGTTGCCAGGCGCACGTCGGCGAGCTCATTGACAATGCGTTCGACATACTGGCGGCCACCACCCATGACCGTGTGCCACTGCGGCCGGTCGGTAATCTGCAGCAGGCCGTGGTTGCGGGCGAAGCGGACGAAGGTAGTCAGCGGATAATCGAGCATGGCCTGCGTCGGGCAGGACCAGATCGCCGCCCCCATCGGCAGCAGGTACCAGTCGCGGAACTCGGCGCTGTACCCTTCCCTTGTCAGATAGGCGCCGAGAGTCACTTCGGGCAAGGCGCCGGCCGTGGCGCGATTGAAGCGCAGCGTGTCCTGCAACATGCGCCAGAAGCCGGGCCGCGCCAGGTTGCGCTTCTGCGCGAACAGGGTTGCCAGGCTCGACCCTGCCCATTCCAGGTCCGGATCTGAGAGGCTGACCGCAAACGACATGTCGCTGGCCACTGTGCCCACCTCGAGAGCGCGAAACATGGCCGTGAGGTGCGGATAGGTGCGGTCGTTGAACACCAGAAAGCCGGTGTCGACAGGGAAGCTCACGTCCTCGACCTCGATATCGACGGTATGTGTGTGCCCGCCAATGTAGTCGCCCGCTTCGAAAAGCGTGACTTGATGCTGCTGCGACAGCAGCCAGGCCGATGCAAGCCCTGCAATGCCGGATCCGACGACGGCGATTTTCATGGTGCGCTCCGATGTCTCTTGATGGGCGCCGGGACGGCTGCGCGCTCCGGCCGCCGCTCAGCAAGACGCAGCAGGAGAAAAAGGAGACCGAGGCCAATCAGGAAATCAAGCATTGCGACCCTCGATCAATGCGTAAGCGGAATGGTTGTGGATCGACTCGAAGTTTTCAGATGCCACCGACCACGTCCCGATGCGGGCGTCATCCTGCAGGCGCAGGGCGATGTCGCGCACCAGGTCCTCGACAAATTTTGGGTTGTCATAAGCGCGCTCGGTCACCCACTTTTCGTCAGGACGCTTGAGGAGGCCAAAGACCTCGCAGGAGGCCTCCTCTTCGGCGATGCGCACCAGTTCTTCGAGGCTCATGTCGGCCTTGAGTTGCACGCGCAGGCTCAGGTGCGAGCGCTGGTTGTGCGCACCGTAGTCGGAAATTTCCTTCGAGCAGGGGCAAAGGCTGGTCACCGGCACCGTCACCGCCAGAACTGTTTCCACGGTGCCGCCCGCTTCGGCCCAGACGTCGATGCCGGCATCGATGTCGAGCAGGCTGGCAACGCCGGACACGGGCGCCAGTTTGCGGATGAAGTAGGGAAAGCGGATTTCGATGCGGCCGGAATTGGCCTGCAGATGCAGCAGCATTTCGGCGAACATCTGGCGCAGGTCGGGGAGCGACAATGCCGCGCGCGGACGCTCGAGCAGTTCGACGAAGCGCGACATATGGGTGCCCTTGACCTCGGGCGGTAGGCCTACCGTCATCGCCAGGGTGGCCACGGTCGGATGCGCTTCTCCGGCGACGTCCTGCAACGTCAGCGGATAACGCAGGCCCTTGACGCCGACTTGCTGGATGGCGAGCTGGCGGTGATCGGGGCTGGCCTGCATGTCAGGTAGTGCGGATAGGAAGAATCGGTCGGGTGCGTTCACGGTGGGCTCCAGTGGGGACGGGGTAAAGGGTGTTCATGGCTTCTCGGCGAGCCATTGCTCGATGCGGTCGATGAGGATGCGGCTGTCAGGGGCGGTCAGGCTGCTATAGCTCTCGACACGGCTGCCGCTGCGGTCTATCAGGTACTTGTGGAAATTCCATTTGGGCCGCGTCCCGGTCTTGGCGATTAGCTGCTTGTAGAAGGCGCCGGTCTTCGGTGCGGCGATGTCGGTCTTTGCCATCATTGGAAACTTCACGCCGTAGGTCATCCGGCAGAACTCGGCGATCTCCTTGTTGCTGCCCGGTTCCTGGTCGCCGAAATCGTTGGACGGAAAGCCTATGACCACCAGGCCGCGGGCCTTGTATTTGTCGTAGACAGACTCGAGTCCTTCATATTGGCCGGTAAAGCCGCAAAAGCTTGCTGTGTTCACCACCAGGATCACCTTGCCTTCATACTGGCAAAGCGACTGTGGCGTGCTGTCTTGCAGCTTTGGAAAGCTATGATCGAGTAAAGGCGGGCAACCGGCCATTACCGAGGAGGCTGCACACAGGCCGGCAATAGCTAGTAACGCCTGAAAAAACTTGCTCGTATAAATCATTTTGTCCTGGACAAATTACGGTCTTAACCGTAAGATACGATCAGTAATCAACCTTGTCAACTCATTTGTCTTAGACAAATAAATCTTTCATGAACGCTTCCATCCCCGAAATCACTGCCCCGCCTGCCATGACGGGCATCAGCATTGCGGCTGTCGAGCGGGACACCGGGCTGGGCAAGGACACCTTGCGAGTCTGGGAGCGCCGCTACGGTTTTCCGCAGCCCCTGCGCGACGCCTGCGGCGAACGGGTTTATCCGGCCGAGCAGGTCGAGCGTCTGCGCCTGATCAAGCGCCTGATGGACCAGGGCCAGCGCCCGGGTGCACTGTTGAGCAAACCGCTGGCGGCGCTCAGCGAAGAACTCGCCGGCAGCCAACCGGGAGCCGACGCTGACGACACGGCGGATTGGGTGATCCCTCTGCTGAAGAGGCGCGACGTCGATCATCTGCGAACCGAGTTCGCGCAGCGCCTGGCGCGCGACGGCCTCGAGCGCTTTGTCATCGAAACCGTACCCGGGCTCAACCGGCGCATCGGCGACGGCTGGATGGCGGGGGAAATCGAAATATTCGAGGAACACCTCTACACGGAACTGATCCAGAACCAGTTGCGCTCATCCATCTACGCACTGGCCAGTCGCGGCAGGCGGCCGCACGTGTTGCTCACCACCGTCAAGGATGAGGAGCACCTGCTCGGCCTGCTGATGGTCGAAGCCCTGCTGACAGCCAACGGCGCCTCGTGCCTTTCGCTCGGCGCACAGACTCCGGTTGCCGACATCATCGGCGCCTCACGCGGCACTACGGCCGACATCGTCGCACTCTCCTTCTCCGGCGCCTATCCGTGGCGCAAGGCCCGCGATACCTTGCTTGAGCTCCGCGCGGCCTTGCCTGAGCGCACCGAGCTTTGGGCTGGCGGCGCTGCCCTGGCCGGGCGCAGGCGCACTATTCCAGGTGTTCGCGCCATCGACAACCTGCGTGCCATCACGCCGGCGCTGGCCGACTGGCACACCACGCATACGTCCGGCAGGCACGGCTAAGATGGCGATCCGGCCATGACGACCGTTCAGGGTGCTGCCCTTGTGCCAGGACGACAATCGTTGCAGCAGAGTCCCGACTTGCTGACGATTTACTACGACGGGCTGTGTCCGCTGTGCATGGCCGAGATTCATTTCCTGACGGCAAGGAACCGCAGGGGTTTGCTCAGCTTCGTCGATATCAGCAACAAGGAATTTGCGGACGCCGGCCACCCTGTGTCGTGCGCCGATGCCATGTCGCAGATTCGTGGCCGCCTTGGCAGTGGGCAGCTGCTGACGGGGGTGCCGGTCTTCATTGAGGCGTACCGGCGGGCAGATCTCCGCTTGCTGGCCTGGTTGCTTTCCCGAGCATGGACAAGGCCGATTCTGGACCTTGGCTATATCTGGTTCGCCCGATATCGCCAGTCGATATCGCGAGTCATCGGACCACCCTTGCTGGGCTTGGCACGTCGATGGAGTTCCGGCGGCAAAGAGCGCCAGGATTGACGACCCGGGAAGGTCCTGGATGATGCGATCATGATTCGCTTTGACAGGCCGGAAAGCCTGGCGGGCTGGCATTCGATCGACGATGCGGTGATGGGCGGCATATCTGCCAGCCGGGTTGACTACGATAGTCGCGGGCATGCTGTCTTCTCGGGTATCGTATCTTTCGCCAACAACGGTGGCTTTGCGTCGGTTCGGCGTCGTCTCATCGCGCCCCATCGCAACGGAATCACGGCGTATGCGCTGACAGTGCGCGGCGATGGCAAGACCTACAAACTAAGCCTGCGTGCCGACCCCGAATTTGACGGCATCAGCTATCAGGCAAAGTTCCAGGCCCCGCCCGAGGATTGGCTCCAGATCCAATTGCCGTTGACCGCCTTTATGCCGACCTGGCGCGGGCGCCCGGTTCCAGACGCCCCTATCCTAGATGCGACGAAGGTCCAGCAAATTGGCCTTTTGATCGCAGATCAGCAGGCAGGACCGTTCCGGATGGAGATACAGTCAATCAACTTGCTGCCCTGAAAATGTTCCATAGCGAAAAACCATTCTTAAGCGCCCACAGCCCCCTGCAGCACGCCGTGATCAAGACGTAAAGAATGCCTGCACCTGTATCGACAACGGTCATTAGACTTGCGGATGCCATAAGGCTGCTTTGGGCACTTGCCGCCGTCCCGCCAGCGCCGACTTTTGAAGTAAAAACGGGAGCCGCGGCTCCCGTTTTTTCAGGCCGACGCCTTGTTGGCGCGCTTGCGTTCGATTTCCGTGAGGAAGCGCTTGCGCAGGCGGATGGACTTCGGCGTGATTTCGACCAGTTCGTCGTCGGCGATGAATTCGACGGCGGATTCGAGCGTCATCAGGATCGGCGGCACCAGGCGCACGGCTTCGTCGGTGCCCGAAGAACGGACGTTGGTCAGTTGCTTGCCCTTGATCGGGTTGACCACGAGGTCGTTGTCACGGCTGTGGATGCCGATGATGATGCCTTCGTAGAGCGGGTCGCCGTGGCTGACGAACATGCGGCCGCGGTCCTGCAGCTTCCACAGGGCGTAAGCGACGGCGGCGCCGTCATCCTGCGAAATCAGCACGCCGTTGCGGCGCTCGGCCATGATGCCGGCCATGGGGCCGTAGTCGTCGAAAATGTGGCTGGCCATGCCGGTGCCACGGGTCGCGGTAAGGAACTCTCCCTGGAAGCCGATCAGGCCTCGTGCGGGGATGCGGTATTCGAGCCGCACGCGGCCCTTGCCGTCGGATTCCATGTTGAGCAGTTCGCCGCGACGGCGACCGAGCTCTTCCATCACGGCACCCTGATTGTCGTTTTCGATGTCGACAGTGAGCAGTTCGTAGGGCTCGCACTTTTCGCCGTTGATCTCCTTGAACAGCACGCGCGGGCGCGACACCGCCAGTTCGTAGCCTTCGCGGCGCATGGTTTCGAGCAGGATGGTGAGATGCAACTCGCCGCGGCCGGAGACGAGGAATACGTCCGCATCCGCGGTTTCCTCGACGCGCAGGGCGACGTTGGAGAGAAGTTCCTTTTGCAGGCGCTCGCGGATCTGGCGGCTGGTGACGTATTTGCCTTCCTTGCCGGCCAGGGGCGAGGTATTGACCTGGAAGTTCATGGTCAGCGTCGGCTCATCCACCACCAGCGGGGCCATGCCATTCGGTGCTGCCGGATCACAGATGGTGACGCCGATGCCGACCTGTTCGATCCCGGTGACCAGCACGATGTCGCCGGCTTCCGCCTCGCTCGCCTGCTCGCGCTCGAGGCCGGTAAACATCATGATCTGGGCGATTTTCGATTTGCCCTTGTTCTCGTCGCCGTACATCACGGTGACTTCCTGGCCCGCCTTCATGCGGCCCTGCTTGATGCGGCCGATGCCGATGCGGCCGACATAGCTGTTGTAGTCGATGGAGCAGATCTGCAGTTGCAGCGGCTGATCCACGTCGACGTCGGGCTGCGGCGTGTGCTTGATGATGGCTTCGTAGAGCGGGCGCATGTCGGTGCCGGGCTTGGTGGCGTCGAGCATGGCGAAGCCGTTCAGCGCCGAGGCAAAAACTACCGGGAAATCCAGTTGTTCCTCGGTGGCGCCGAGCTTGTCGAACAGGTCGAAGGTATGGCTGATGACCCAGTCGGGGCGGGCGCCGGGACGGTCGATCTTGTTCACCACGACGATCGGCTTCAGCCCCAGGGCCAGCGCCTTGCGCGTGACGAATCGGGTTTGCGGCATCGGACCTTCGACGGCATCGACCAGCAGCAGCACTCCATCGACCATCGACAACACGCGCTCGACCTCGCCGCCGAAGTCGGCGTGTCCCGGGGTGTCGACGATGTTGATGTGCACGCCTTCATAGTCGATGGCGCAGTTTTTAGACAGAATGGTGATCCCGCGCTCTTTTTCGAGATCGTTGGAATCCATGACCCGCTCGGTAACGGCCTGATGGGCGGCGAAGGTGCCGGACTGACGCAGCAACTGGT
>JBIJDJ010000024.1:0-21921 GCA_044344175.1 Sulfuritalea sp. | reverse complement strand
TGCTTTCAGGGCCTGCTTGAGTTCCTCCGACGGCGCGACGCCTGCCTTGAGCACCACACAAGCCTTGGGCTTGATCAGTTCGTCCGTATCGGCATGCGCCACCACGGCGGCTTCGAGGACGGCCGCGTGGGTCATCAGCGCCCCCTCGACTTCGAAGGGCGAAACGTAAATGCCCGACACTTTCAGCATGTCGTCGGAACGACCGCAATACTGGAAGTAGCCGTCCGCGGTTTCGATGTACTTGTCGCCGCTGCGCGTCCACTCGCCCATGAAGGTATGGCGCGACTTCTCGCGGCTGTTCCAGTACATGACCGCCGCACTGGGTCCGTTGATCTGCAACTCGCCGATCTCGCCCGGCGCCACCGGATTGCCGTCTTCGCCGATCAGGCGCAGCGCATAGCCGGGAACCGGCTTGCCGGTGGTGCCGTAGCGCACTTCGCCGCTGCGATTGGAAAGAAAGATGTGCAGCATTTCGGTGGAGCCGATGCCGTCGAGGATCTCGACGCCGAGCAGTTCCGTCCAGCGCCGGCCGATGTCGGCCGGCAGAGCTTCGCCGGCCGAAGCGCAGACGCGCAGCCGCGGCACCTCGGCGCGCGTCAGCATGTCCGGACTGGCGAGCAGCGCGCCGAAAAGCGTCGGCACACCATAGAAGATCGTCGGCTGATGCTGGCGCAGGCGCTGGAAAACCGCCTGCGGCGTCGGCCGCTCGGCCATCAGTATGGTGGTTGCGCCCACCGCCAGAGGGAACGTGAGTCCGTTGCCCAGACCGTAGGCGAAGAACAACTTGGCCGCCGAAAACACCAGGTCATCCTCGCGAATGCCGAGTACCGGCCTGCCGTAGAGTTCGGCGGTCTGGATCAGGTGCGAATGCAGATGCACGGTACCCTTCGGCGTGCCGGTCGAGCCGGAGGAATACAGCCAGAAGCAGAAGTCGTCGCAGGTGGTCGGCGCCGGTTCGAATCGCGGGCTGACGCCCATCATCAGTTCGGCAAGGTTGGGATAGCCTTTTTCGTCGCTGCCGGAAATTATCACGTGCTTGAGCGTCTTGTGCTTGCCGACGATGGACGCAAACTGCGGCCACAGGGCTTTGGAAACCACCAGGGCCTTGGCCCGCGAATCGCCGAGCATGAAGTCGTAGTCGGCGGTGGTCAACAGCGTGTTGGCGGCGATCGGCACCACGCCGGCCTGGATGCTGCCGAGAAAGGCGGTAGGGAAATCGATGGTGTCGAGCAGGCACAGCATGACCCGGTCTTCCTGCTCCAGCCCGATGCCGGCCAGCACGTTGCCGAAGCGGTTGACCCGCTCGGCCAGATCGCCGAAGGTATAGCTGCCGTGATCGTCGATGTAGGCGATCTTGCCACCCCGCCCCGCATGGAGATTTCTCTGCACCAGGTCCCAGGCGGCGTTGTACTGCCGCGGAATGCTTACCCGCGGCGGCGATGTGCCGTGATCGGCCGTGCTCAGTTGCAACATGATGCCCTCCTCCTCCGCTCTGTGTCGGGTGCTTTTTCAATGACGATACACCGAACGTTCAGAATTCCTTATTCATATCTTCTCATCCGGGTCGACCGCCGGTCCGGCCCGGATTAACCACCAGAAGGGCTGAACGCGCTGAAGTCACCCTTTGATGATCCGTGGCAGCAACATCTGATGACGCGGGCAGATCGACTTCGGATTCTGGTAGACGCTGCCGGCGAACGCCTTGAGGTAGCCCCGCAGCGCCTTCAGATCGACGATCTCGTCGACGAAACCGTGGCGTGCGCAGTAAGCCGGCCGCGAGGTTTCATGATACTTCCGCGCCATCTCGTTCATTTTGTCGGCGATCGGGGCGAGCGGCTTGCCGGCGTCCTTGTCCTTCACGGCGCGCCGCGCGTAGGTTGCCACTGCAGCGGTTTCACCATGCATCACGTAGATCTCCGTGGCCGCCGTGCCGAGGGTAAATGCATTCTGGCGATTGGCATTTGGACCGCCCATGATGTAATGCGCCGCGGCACTGCCTTTTCTGAGCACCACCAGCATCATCGGCACATCCACCTGCTGGATCGAATACACCAGGCTGGAACCCAGGCCCAGCAGTTCAGCCTTTTCCGCCGCATCCCCAACATCGATGCCACTGGTGTCCTGCAGCCAGATCACGGGAACGCGATCGCGTCCGCAATGGGTCACGAACTCGCTCATCTTGATCAGGCCCTGCCGATACAACTTGCCGCCGATGCCCGGGTAATCCGCATATTCCGGATATCCCTGCGGCATCAAGCCCTGGCGGTTGCCGATCACCCCGATCAGCATGCCGTCGATCTTGACCAGTCCGGTATAGATTTCCGGACCGTAGGTCGGGCGGAATTCCATATGCTCGCTGCCGTCCACCAGTCGTGCCAGGATATCTTCGAGAACGTAGGTTTCCTTCTGGTTGACCGGCAGCAGGTGATACAGATCGTCGCTCCGAAGCAAGGGTTCGGCCGGCTCGGCAACCCGGAAGAACATCGGATCGTAAGCCGGGATCGCCTTCATGTAAGTCTTGATGCCGTCCAGAACACCTTTTTCCTCGTCGCAAACATGCGTGAAGAAACCGGTGTCGTTGTAATGGGTCTCGACGCGGCCCGGCGGGCGGTCCTTGAGATCGCGCGTGACGGCGATCAATGCTTCGAGCCCTTCCTCATCGAAGCCGCCGCGCGGCGACATGCCCGAAACGATGCCAGCACCGCCGACGGCGATGTTGGCGTCCTTGTGGGCGATCAGGATCGTCGGCGTAATGCCCTGATAGCCGCCGCCGGCCGGATTGGTGCCATAGATACCGGCCAGCACCGGGATGCCGGCCTGTTCCAGTTCCGCATGACGGAAAAAAGGTGTGCCTGAGCTGCGACGGCCGGCATAGAACTGTTCCTGGTCGGGAAGCTTCACGCCGCTGCAATTTACCAGCCATACCAGTGGGATATTCAGCCGCTTCGCCAGATTGGTGACGCGCAGGATATTTTCCGGCTGTCCGGGAATCCATGCGCCGGCCAGCACCTTGTTGTCGAAACCGATGATGACCGCCCAACGCCCGGCGATCTTCCCCAGCCCGTCGACCACGTTGGTCGTGCCTTCCTCGTTCTCCTCCGGGTTGTAGAGGCTGTGCAGGGGTTGCCATGTGCCCGGATCGACCAGATAGTCAAGCCGCTGCCAGATCGTCATCGCACCGCGCTCATTGATCTTTTCGGTCGGAATCCCGACGTTTTCCCTGGCCTTCCTCAGCGCCGCCATCTCCGCCTCGATGGCCTCAAGCTTGGCGCGGCTCTCCTGCGAACGGGCGATGCGATTTTCCTTGAGGGGCTTGCCGAAGCCGGACATTTTTTCAAAATACGGTCTCATTGATCTCTTCCTCTGCTTTCATGACAACACCAACGAAAAAGGGGTCGAACTGCCTTGGCGCGCAACGCCCCCTCTTGCTTTGCCGGACCCTATTCGCGGTTGGGGGTAAAGCCCAGCGCCATGCCCGAAATGATTACCTTCTGGATGTTGGACGTGCCTTCTACCACCTGCAGCGACTTGGCGTCGCGGTAGAAACGCTCGGCCGGATACTCGGTGGAAAATCCGTAGGACCCGTATATTTTCATGCACTCGTTGGCGGCATGCACCGCCGCCTCCGAAGCAGCATATTTGGCGACCGAGGTTTCATACTGGTTGGGCTTGCCCTGGTCTTTCAGCCAGGCGGCGCGATAGACGAGCATTTGCGCCGCCTGGTGTTCGACCACCATCTCGGCAATCTGTGCCTGAATCATCTGATGCTGCGAAATCGGCTTGCCGAACTGGGTACGCTCATTGGCATACTGGATGGCCAGATCCAGCGCCCCGCCGGCGACGCCCAGCGCACCGGCCGCACAGCCCAACCGGGTCTGGTTCAACTGCCACATGCAGATGCGGAAACCTTCGCCGGGTTTGCCCAGCACGTTCTCCTTCGGTACCTTCATGCCATCGAAGGCGAATTCGCCGGTCGGCGCGCACTTCAGACCGAGTTTGGTCTCGATGGCGCGAGCCGTGCATCCCGGCATGTTCTTCGGCTCGATGATGAAGGCGGTCATGCCCTTGTTGCCCTGCGTCTTGTCGGTATACGCATAGAGCAGGCCGGCATCGCCGACATGTGCCTGCGAAATCCAGATTTTCGAACCGTGAATCTCCCAGTGGTCGCCCTTGTCGATGGCATGGGTCTTCATGCTGGAAACATCCGAGCCGGTATTCGACTCGGTCATGGCGAAGAAACCCAACTGGGTGCCGGCGACCCAGCCCGGCACATACTTCTCTTTTTGCGCCGCGGTGCCAAACTTGGCCACAGTCAGCGACGGTCCCAGGTTCTGCATGTTGAACGGCAGTCGCCAGGATGCCGACACCTTGGCAATCTGCTCGGCCATCAGCACCGATTCGGCGAAACCCATGCCGCTGCCTCCGAGTTCTTCGGGCAGGGCACAGGAAAAAAACCCCAGGCTGCCCATCTTGGCGACGCGGTCGGCACGAAACTCATGCTTGGCCTCCTCGGCGGCGAGAGTCGGTGCAATTTCATCGGCGGCGAAACGCTGAGCCGTATCCTGGATCAGGCGTTGTTCTTCGGTCAATTCAAAATTCATTTTTATCTCACTTTAGTCGATGTTGATCACGGTAACCGGGGATATTCAATCTGATATTCGCCTGGTGTGGCAGGCAATCCGGGGGGTCGAACTGAGGCGTGCAAGTCAGCGCAGCAATGTGACGTAGACCGCGGCGATGATCGCCGAGGTGATCACACCGCAGATGCTCGCACCCATCGCCCAGGGAAGAATCACGGCGAACTTGTTCGCGTCGCGCGCTTCCTTCTGCGCCACCTTGGCCGTCGTCGGCACGCAGGATACGCCGGCGATGCCGATGACCGGGTTGTAGTTGCCGCCGCTGGTCCAATAGACGATATAACCGCCGATGATGCCGCCGATCCCGGAAAGCAGGAGCGCGGTGATTCCCAGCACCAGCAAAAGAAGAACCTTGGGATTGAGAATCGTCGTCGCTTCGCAGAGCACGCCGAGCAACAGCCCGAGAAAAAAGGTTGAGCCATAGAGGACGGGGCCGCTGATGAATTCAACGAATGGCTTCACACCCGACTCGCGAATGATGATCCCCAGGAAGAAGGACATGAACAGGGGCGCAGCCACCGGCAAGAGCAGGCACAACAAGGTGCAGATGATCACCGCGAAGGTCATCTTTTCCGCCGCCGAGGTATTCGGGATCTGCCTGGTGTCCATCTTGATCCCCCTCAGATGCTTCGGAACCATGAGCCGGATCAGGTAGGGATAGCCGGCATAGGTCAGGCTCAGATAGAGATAAGCCACGATCGTGATCGGAACGAACAAGTCCCTGGCCAGGATCAGCGAGGTATAGAGAACCATCGGGCCATCGGCGCTACCGACCATGGCGATCGACGCCGCCTCCTTGTAGGTGAGCCCCATGGCGACCGCAATGGGAAAGGTCAGCAGGGTGCCGAGTTCGGCGCAGAGGGCGATGAACATGCTGCGGAACGGGGAAATCAGCATGTAGCCGATGTCCGTAATAACGCCGATGCCCATGAAGACCAGACAGGCAATCAAACCGTTGCTGAAGGTGAAGGTGTAGATCGGTTGCAGGAAATTGATCTGCAGGACGTCCATAAGTTGGCTGGGTTCACTCGCCATCGGGTCGAGGAAGATCGTGCCCATGGTGGTTTTCGACAGATAGAGCACCCCCGCATTGACGGAAGACATGCCGACCCCCATGGGGATCATGATGAGGGGCTCGAGCGTTCCCTTGGCGCCCAGGTAGACAAAGGCAATGCCAAGGAGGATGAGCACGATCCGCGCCGCGGCGATGAGTGGATCGGAGGCGACCAGGGTCGCGATGCCCTGGAAGATGTAAAGGAAGTCTATTTCCCGCATGGTCAGGCCACCTTTCCGGGCTCGCGGTTCACGGGCGTGGAAGATGTGCTGGCGGCCGCTTCAGCATTCGCCGTGGCGGGTACTCTTTGCCTGCGGATAAGGGTGAACAGCAATCCGATGATCCACGCCACCAGCATCGCGATGAATGCCGATAGCCCTCCGACGATCAGCATTATCTTGACTGACTCCAGAAAATATTCCAATTTCGATTCTCCCCGGTGCTGCTTGTTTACTTGCTCCCCGACGCCAGTTCGTCCGTTACGGGAGCGAAGGCGATGCAGGAACCGTCTATTCGATGATCAGCAACAACTGGTTGGATTCGACCATGGCACCTGCCGCGACCTTGATCTCGACGATTTTGCCATCGACAGGAGCCCAAATCGGATTTTCCATTTTCAGGGCTTCGAGGACCATCAGTTCGTCCTCACAACTCACCTGATCACCCACTTTGCACAGGATTTCAGAAATCCTTCCCGACATCGGGGCGGTAACATCAGTAGCCATAAAATTCTCCTTTGATAGAGCGGTCAAGGTGCCGGATTCGACACCCTGGAGTGCAGATCTGCTGCTTGCATTCTAGTTTGATAATTGCCGGATCCAACCGACTGCTCACGCGCTGCTCCAATATCAATGAATGGTCATGCCGCCGTCGGCGGCGAGTATCTGTCCCGTGACGTAGGCGGACGCGTCCGAAGCGAAGAAAATGAACACCGGCGCGATCTCCTCGGGCTCGGCCCAGCGGCCGAGGGGAATCCGGTCGAGGTATTTGTCCTTGAATTTCTCGTCGGTGCGGATCACTTCGGTCATCGGCGTCGCGGCCCCCGGTGCGATGGCATTGGCAGTAATGTTGTAGCGTGCCAGTTCCTTCGCCGTGCTCTTGGTCATGCCCAGGATGCCGGCCTTCGCCGCGCTGTAGTTTATCTGGCCGATGGTACCGAGCACGCCCGCCGCCGAGGTGACGTAGATGATGCGGCCGTACTTGCGCTCGATCATACCGCCGACCACCGCCTGCAGGCAGTTGAAGGCACCGGTCAGATGCACGGCGACGACCTGGTTCCATTGCTCCGGCGTCATCTTGTGCAGCATCGCCGTGCGCGTGATGCCGGCGTTATTCACCAGGATGTCGATGCGCCCCCAGGCGGCATTGACCCTGGCCGCAGCGGCCTCGACCTGTTCGCGATTGGCAACGTCGCAGGCAATGCCGATTGCCGTACCGCCGGCGCCGACTATTTCAGCGGCGACCTTGTCCGCGGCCTCGCCGTTCATGTCGATCACGGCGACCTTGGCGCCTTCACGCGCATAGGCATGCGCCACCGAAGCGCCGATGCCCTGCCCGGCACCGGTGACGAAAGCGACCTTCCCCTGAAGTTGCACGATCAGGCCTTTGGCTTGGCCATTACCTGCTCGGCAAACTTGTCGTCGAACAGCGCGCCTTCGGCCACCAGTTGGCGGAACTTGACGAAGTCGATGACATCCTTGCCGGTCGGCTTCTTCGCGTCGAAGGCATTGAAACCCAGCCACGCTTCGTAGTTCATGTTGGCAGCCAGCCAATGACGATTCGGCAACTTCATCTGGTCCCAGAAGAACTTCTTCTTGCCGCGGATGCCGTCGATCGAGTTGATCAGGCAGTTGGGGAACAGGTTGGCGAACTTCCACACCAGGCGGTTGACTTCGGCATCGAGCAGTTCGAAATCGGTCTTGCATTCGGCGATCAGCGCCTTGGCGGCAGAAACTTTGTCGCCCGCGACGGGTTCGCCATAGACGATTTCGCCATCATCGACGAAGGTGTCGGTGCGCACCAGGGGATTCCTGACCCACTGCCCGTCTTTCTTCAGCACCGGCACCGCCTTGGTGACGAGGCCCTTGGACTTCATCTTGTAGGCGCTCCAGGTCTCGCAGGAAATGCAGTTATACATCGCATCTTCCATCGACAGGAACCAGGGCAGGAAGTCGGTCGAGCCGCCGACCGGCGCCGAGCCGTGCTTGGGGCCGGCCTGGCCGAAAACGGCCATGTCGGAGGTCACCGTGATGTCGGTGGCCATACCGATTTCCTGGCCGCCGGCGACACGCATGCCATTGACACGACAGATGACCGGCTTCTTGCAGTTGAGGATGCCGTCGACCATGGCATTGAACAGGTCCATGTACTCGCCATATTCGTTGGGACGCTTGGAGTAGTAGGACGCATACTCGGCGGTGTTGCCGCCGGTACAGAAGGCCTTGTCGCCGACTGCGGTAAACACCACCGCGACGATCTTGCGATCGCTGGAGGCACGTTGCATTCCGGCGATGACGCCCTTCACCATGTCGGTGGTGTAGGAGTTGTACTGGCTCGGGTTGTTGAGCCAGATCCAGGCGGAGAACAGGCCCGGCACCGCGGCGCCCTTGTCGTCCAGCACCGGACGCTCTTCGTAGATCACCGTCGGCGCCTCGGTGCCGAAGTGCGAGTTGTCAATGAGTTGGTGATCCTTGAGATCGTTTTCCCTGCGTAGCCATTCCAATGCCATGTTGTTTCTCCTTAATAAATTCGACAAAACCTAAATACTCACCACAGAGACACAGAGGCACAGAGAAAGACAAAAAACCGGACTTGCAATTGCCTTGCTCAACGCCTTGCCTTTCCTCTGTGCCTCTGTGTCTCTGTGCCTCTGTGGTTCTTGATTTAGAAATCCGGTGTCAATATCACGCGTCGCTTGAGCTTGCCGTGGTGCGCTTCGTCGAAGACCTGTTCGATCCGGCTCATGGGCCGCGTCTCGACGAAGGGCTCGAGCGCGATGCGGCCATCGACGCACATCTCCAGCACCTTCGGATAGTACTCGGGCAGGCAGCCCCAGGTGCCGATCAGTTCGGCGTCGAAGGCCATCAGCTTGGACAGCATGTAGGAGGTCTCGTCAGTGCCGTAACCCACCACCATCAGCATGCCCGTGAAGGACAGCAGCGACAGCGCCAGTTCCTGGCCTGGCTTGCTGCCGGTGACTTCGAATATCTTCCAGCCGTAGTTGGCAGGCAGGCCTTTCTCCTTGCAGTAGCCCTTGAACAGTTCCTTGACTTCCTTGGCGCTCTTGCCGCGCGGATCGATGGTGAAATCGGCGCCGTAGCCCTTCATGAATTCGAGCTTTTCGGCATTGATGTCGATGCCGACCACGGCTGCGGCACCCATGCCCTTGGCCACCTGGGTCATGAAACTGCCGACCCCGCCGGCGGCGCCGATGATGATGACACGGTCGCCGGCCGCGAGCCGGGCGCGCTTGGCGGCCTGGTAAGGTGTAGTCACCGCATCGGCGATGACCGACAGGTGCTCCAGCGGAATCTTGCCGCGATTGCCGACGATGCACAGGTCTTCGGCCGGCACCGGGATGTGGCTGGAATAGCCGCCGTAAATGCCCATCGAGTTGCCCGGCATTTTCTGCGCGAGGCAGCGGTTGCCGCGGCCGGTCTTGCACAGTTCGCACTTATTGCAGGGTAGTACGGCGGGAATGATGACTTCCTTGCCCAGCACCCGAGCATCGCCCGCCACCACGACGCCGGAAATCTCGTGGCCGAGCGACAACGGACCCTTGTGCACAGTCGGCACACCCATGTAGAAGTAGGACAAGTCGGTGTGACAGACGCCGCAACCGTGGATCTCCACCAGCGCCTCGCCCGCCTGTAACTCGGGCATCGGTATTTCGGTGCGCAGCAGCTTGCCCGGTTCGGTCATCTGCCACGTCTGGATGGTGCTTGGAATCATTGCCTGCCCCTTCGAGTCGAGTTATTTATTGGTCCACACCGGCTTGCGCTTTTCGATAAAGCTGTTCAGCCCTTCCTTGGCATCTTCGGTGGCCATCAGGTCTTTGAGGTAATGCTGTTCGATATGGAACAGCGCCTCGTAGAACGGACGGGTGGCCGCTTCCTTGACCGCCTTCTTGGTGTGAATCAGCGCAACGCGCGAGAGCGAGGTGAATTGCTCGAGGAACTTCGCCGTGTCGGCGGCGAAACTCTCCTTCGGAAACACACGATTGACCAGGCCGATACGATGCGCCTCCTGCGCATCGATGATGCCGCCGCCGAGCAGCAGCTCCATGACCTTGGTCATCGGAATCTGGCGCGGCAGCAGGATCGCGGCGATTGGCGGAAACACGCCCAGCTTGATCTCGGGCTGGCCGAGCTTGGCGTTCTCCGAGGCCACCACCATGTCGCAGGCAATCGCCAGTTCGCAACCGCCGCCAAGCGCCGCGCCATTGACCGCCGCCACGGTCGGAATCGACACCTGCATCAGGCGCTTGAGGATACCGTGGAACACGTCGATCATCTTCACCACCTTGTCCGGCGTATGGTCGACCACATCGACGCCTGAGGAGAAGGTCTTTTCGCCGTTGCCGGCTATCACCAGCACCTTGGCCGTGGTGTTCTCCATGGCCAGATCGAGTGCGGCATTCATCTCCTCCATGGTGGCGATGTCGAGCACGTTGTAGGGCGGCCGGTTGATGGCGATGCGCAGCGTCTCGCCGTGATCCTCGTAGGAAATGAATTTGAAATCTGTCATGAATGTCCTTTGGATTGCTGTGTGCCGCGGTTAAAAAAGATCGTCCATTTCGTCTGCGCCGACGCCCGGGGGCATGCCGCCGTATTGCTGCATGTAGGCCTGCACCATCTGGTTTTCGCGCTGGCTGAAGAAGGGTGCATCCTCCCAGACGAAGTATTTGGCGATGTCGGTCTTGTCCAGCATGGCCTCAAGCCCTTCACGCAGGTTTTCGACGCCCTTGATAACCAATACTTTCTTGTCCGCATCGAGCAGCTGATACACGCCGGATTCGGTCTGCACGCCGGCCAAATTCTCGGCATTGAGTTCCAGCCAGGCCTCCGGCGGCAGCACCATGTCCTCGATCTTCGCCGCGAGGTTGCATTTGAGACAGCGCTTGGCCTCGGCGCGGGCAGTGGCATCGTCGAAACCGAGTTCGACCTCGTCCCAGTTGTTGCGTCTGGCCGGATCGATGAAGATCGGGTGCAGGCGATGTTTGCTGTTGAAGCCTTCCTCGCGGCCGATGCGCGGATCGGTGTCCCAGTCCGGCAGCAGTTTTTCCTCGATGTTGCCGTCGCCGCCAAGATACGCGTCGATCGCCGCCGCAGCCTTGCGGCCCTGAGCGACCGACTCGATCAGCGTCGAGGGGCCGAGCACACAGTCGCCGCCGGCATACACGCCGGGACGGCTGGTGAGCATGTTGTCCGCGCGCACCTGGACCCGGCTGTTCTTTCCGAGTTGAACGCCGTAGCCACTGATTTCTTCCGGCCGCTGGCCGATCGCGGAGATCACCAGATCCACGTCTTCGCTGAATTCGCTTCCCGCCACTTCCATTGGCCGCCGACGCCCGGATGCATCCGGTTCGCCGAGTTCCATCTTGACGTAGGTGATTCGGAGGCGCGAACTGCCGCTGTCGTTGAGTTCGATTTTCTTCGGCGCCAGCAGAAAACGCAGGTTAACCTGTTCTTCGACGCAGCCCTGCACTTCATCGTCGCGGGCAGGCATTTCTTCCTGGGTGCGTCGATACACCATGTCGACAACTTCCGCGCCGAGACGGCGCGCCGAACGCGCATTGTCGGTCGCGACGTTGCCGCCGCCGATCACCGCGACGCGCTTGCCGATGACAATCGCCGTATCGCCAGCGCCGACTTTTCCGATCTTGCCCAAGGTGGCCGCCCGCAGGAAGGTCGGGCTGTCGATGACGTTCGGCAGATCGTCGCCGGGGATGCCGAGCGGATCGCCGTTTTGCGCGCCAATGGCAAGGAAGGTTGCATCGTAGCCCTGCGCCTTGAGCTCATCGACATTCTCGATGCGGGTGTTGAAGCGAAATTCGACGCCTAGCTTCTCGACCTCGGAAACTTCCTGGTCGATCACGTCCAGCGGCACGCGATACGACGGAATGCCGTAACGCGCCATGCCGCCGGCGGCGGGCAAGGCATCAAACACGGTGACGGCGTGGCCCTTCTTGGCCAGGTAGTAGGCCGCGGTCAAGCCGCCCGGCCCGGCGCCCACCACGGCGACCTTCTTTCCCGACGATGGCAATTGGAGCGAATACTTGCGCCACAAGCCGGTATCGTTGTCGGCGGCGATGCGCTTGAGGCTCCGAATCGAAAGCGGATCGTCGAGGTCCTTGCGCCGGCAGGCCGATTCGCAGGGGCTGAAGCAGGCGCGGCCGAGGATGCCCGGGAAGGGCAGCTTTTCGCGGACCACGGCGACTGCCTCGCTGTACATGCCGAGGCCCACCAGTTGTACGTAGCGCGGCACGTCGATGCCGGCGGGACAGGTGGCCTTGCACGGCACCTGTGTTTCTTCCTTGCGCGCCGGGTCAAGCGTGCGGTCCATCAAGGCGCCGGTGGGACACACGGTGACACAAGCGCTGCAGAACTTGCAGCCGGATTCGAGCAGCGTCGGCGCAATCGTGCCGACCCAACTGCGTCCGTCGGTATTCTTGACTTCCAGGCAGCCGACGCCACGGACATCGTTGCAGGCCACCAGGCAGCGCCGGCAGTCGATGCACAGGTTGTAGTCGCGGTCGTAGAAAGGCTCGTCCTTGATCACCGGCAGCTGCACGTGCTTGTAGTTCGGCGTGGTCGGCGGGATGCCGACATAATCTGCGACCTTGCGCAATTCACAACTGTTGAAGATCGAACAGCAGCGCTGTTCGACCGGGTTGCCGAAGGAACAGGTGGTACGGCTGCAACCGTCGCGTTGCGGGCAGGTCAGACAAACGTGGGGATGCGTGCCCAGCGTCTTGGCGATCCCGTCCTTGCGCAGTTTGTCGATGGCGGCAGAAGTAGTGGTCACGACCATGCCCGATTCGACAGCAATCGAGCAGGAGGTGCGCATGCCGGTCATGCCGGCGATTTCGACCACGCAGAGATTGCAGCCGCTGGAGCCGCCGCCGCGCTGGGTGCTGGGCGGCAGATCGGGATGGGCACAGAGGGCCGGAATGTAAATGCCGGCGGCAGAGGCCGCGGAAAGCAGGGACACGCCTGCGGGCGCATCGACATCTTTGCCGTCGATGCTGAGACGAACCATGGAGCCAGCATCGGCGCCGAATTGTTCCGCGCCAGGCGACTGCCGTGTCTTGTACCACTTGATCCCGGACGTCTGTACGGCTTGCATTGCTTCCTCCTCGATACCACGCCTGTTTTTTGGTGCGAATGCTCTTGCGGCCTCACACTTTCTGCTGCGGTACTGCCCTGTCCTGGCCGGCCGCCGTATAGGGCGGATAGTAGGCGCCGCGGCAGGCTCCGGCTCTGACCGCTGCAATGAAATCCGCCATATCCTTCACCGGCTCGAAAAACTCTGTCGCACAGCGCCCGACCGCTACCGTCTTGTGACAATCACTACCACCCAGCGTCGGCAGTTCCATGTGCGCCGACGCCTTGATCGCCAGTTCGTTGTCGCTCTGGCTGTTGCTGCCGTTATGCGTCTCGACCGCCGCAATGCCCTGTAACTCAAGAAGACCATCGAGCAGACTGGCCAGTCCGACTTCGCGGAACGGGTGCGCCGGAACGCAAATCCCGCCCAGAGCGTTGATCCGATCGATCACCTCGGCCAGCGGCAAATAGTTGTCGCGATTCCACACGTTCCAACCGTCATCTTCAATACCGTAAGCCAGCATGTGGCCACGATCGGTGGCAATTTCCACACCGCGCAGGATCAGCAGTCCTTCCTCACGGCCGATTTGCTCCACGGGTTCCGATGCCTCGTAGGAATAGTGCTCCGTAATGCAAACCGCATCCAGGTTGAGGGCCTTCGCGCGCCGGATCAGGTCAAGCGGCTCGAGCCAGTTGTCGTACGAGTATTTCGTATGGCAATGGGTGTCGATCCACATGACCTGATGGCCTGATGCGGGGCTTCAGGGAAGCTCGCACTCGAGATTGATTCGCTTCGACGGCACAAACTTGTTCGCCGAGAAGAATTTTTCCAGGGCGAAATCGTCCCAGTTCACCAGCGTGTAAACCTTTTTCACGCTGGCGGCCTTCATGTTCATCATGAATTGATCGAGCATTTCGGCGGCCACGCCGTGCTTGCGGAAGTCGGGATGCACGCCCAGCGTATCGATGGTGGCGGTGGCGTCGCTGATGCCGAATTCGCCGAAGAAGACATATCCCATGACGAAGCCGACGACCTTGCCCTCGACTTCGCAGACGATCGAGGTATTGATGTTGGCATTCCTGTTAAGGATGCCGGCAATCTTGCGCTCGTAGTATTCGCGCCGCGGCTCCTTTGAAGCGAATGCATCAATTGCCACGATGGCGTCCAGGTCCCCCTGGCGCAACACGCGCATTACTCTTTTCTGATCAGCCATTTCATTCCTCCTTGTTTAGTCGGCAACGCCACCGGCGCGCCTCATCCTTAGAACAGTTCGTCGTCGCCGGTCGGTTCGCTGCGCTTGCGAACATAGACCGTGCCATACATGAAGCCCATTCCCTGGCCGGCATCGAAACAGGTATTGCAGCCGCTCTCCCCTTCCGTCTTGAACTCCTCAACATGGACTTCGAAGCCCATCGCCTTGTAGTTCTGCACGATTTCGGACAGTCGCGGCTCGCCTATGACGGTCTGGCGCACCCAGCCTTCCTTGAGCAGGGCGTCCTCGGGACTGACCACCTTGGCCTGGGCGATCGGAATAACGCGCCGTGTCTCTGCCATGGGAATCACTCCGCTTACCACGAATGCTTGATCGCGCCCGGCGTACAGGCGGTCATGCAGGCCAAACTGGTGTAGCCGCCGGACGGCTTGCAGTCGGCACAGTCATACGACAGGGTGCGGCAGTTGGGCTTCTTGACCCAGGCCACTTCGTCGTCGTAATCATCGGTGATGATTTCGAACATCTGCTTCGGACAGGCAGTCAGGCAGGCGCGTTCTGCAGTGCAACCGATGCACTTGTCGGTGTCGATGCTGATGTAGTACTCACCCGAGCCGTCCTTGTAACCGTAGTTGGCGATCATGTGTGCTCCCTTCTGGCAGGTCTTGATTGGAAGCCGACAATCAGCCGGCTGCCGCCTTTTTCGACATCAGCGTATAGCCGAACAGCGCCGCGCCAAGGGCGCCGGCAATCTGGCTGTCGACCTTTGTTTCCATGGCCTTGATGCCGAGGATCTTTTCGATGCGCTTGACCACGCCGGGGTTCTTGGCGATGCCACCCGTGATGAAGAAGCCTTCCTCGACGCCGATCCGCTCCAGCAAGCTGACGACGCGCTCGGCCATGGCCTGGCAATACGCCGCGATCACCTTGTTCTTGGTGTAGCCGGCCTTGAGCAAACCCAGTGCCTCGGACTTGGCGAACACCACGCACACCGACGAAACCGCGGACGGCTCGACGTCGACGTCGAAGGAACGCGGGCCCAGTTCGGCGATCGGAATCTGCATCAGGTCGGAAATCACTTCCATGCCGCGACCGGTGCCGGCTGCACATTTGTCGTTCATCAGAAAGTTGGTGACCTTGCCTTTTTCGTCGCAGTGAATGGCCTTGCAGTCCTGGCCGCCCATGTCGAGAATGGTACGCACGCTGTTGCCGCCCATGTAGTTGGCGCCGCGGGCGTGGCAGGCGATTTCGGTAATCGCCTTGTGCGCGAAAGGCACATTGACGCGACCGTAGCCGGTACCGACGACATAGTGGATGTCTTCGAGCTTCATGCCGCACTTTTCCATGACGCCGGCCAGCGCGTTGGTGGCCGAATCCGGCGAGTTGTTGCCGGTGCGCATGCTGTTGAAGCCGTAGAGTTCACCGTCGACCACCAGCACGGCCTGGGATGACACCGAACCAACGTCGATGCCGCAGGTAATGATCTTGGCGGTCTTCCAGTCCTTGGTCTCATCGACCCACACGTTTTCCTGCCAGCGCCAGAATTCCTTCTTCTCCGGAACGGTTTCAGCTACCACTTCTGCATTCATCTCTTGGCTCCTCTCGGGTAAGGGTTCAGTGCTGACGCTCGGCGGCAATCATCGCGCAACCCAGCGCGCTGATGTACTCGGGCATGTCAGGCAGGGAAATCGTATCGACGCCCATCGCCACCTTCAGCGACTGGACGAAACCGGCGTTATGCACCATGCCGCCGATCAGCACCACCTCACCTTCGATGCCGACGCGACGCACCATGGCGCAGACGCGACTGGCGACGGCGTCGAGCACCGCCTTGGCGATGTCGTTCTTCGGCGTCGCCGAATGGATCAGCGAAACCACCTCGGACTCGGCAAACACCGTGCACTGTGCGTTCATCGGGATCGACTTGTCGGACTTGAGGCTGGCGTCGCCAAATTCCTTGAGCGTCATCTGCAGGGCACGCGACATGGCTTCAGCAAACGATCCGGCACCGGCGGCGCATTTCTCGTTGCCGGCAAAGTCGATCGCACGACCGACGGCGTCGGTCTTCATGCCGCGGCCTTCCTCGGCACCGACATCGACCACGGTGCGGGCCTGCGGGTACATGAATACGGCACCCTTGGCTCCAGCGGTCATCTCGGTGATGCCCTCGGCGGCAAAATTAACCTGCTTGCGTCCGGCTCCCGTGGCGAAAACCACCTTCACATCTTCACGCTTCAGACCGGCCGCGGCCAAGACCTCGTCATAGGCCTTGTCAGCTGCCACGTCCTGATCCAGATCGCCCGGCATCATGATGTGAACCTTCTTGACGCCGTATTTCAGCTGCGGCGCACCGTCTACATTAAGCTCCTCAAGCAGCACCACCTTGATGCTGCGCGAGCCCATATCAATTCCAGCGGTAATCATCCTAGATTCCTCCTGTAGTTTCTCTTGAACAAATCAGGCAGCCTGCCGGCGCAGACCGAGCTGTTCCATGAAGGCATCGACACGGGCCTGGGTGCGCACTTCGTCGAACTCGCGCTCGTCGCCCATATTGCCTTCGAAAGTCATGATCGGCACGCCGGCCTTGGCGATGCCGCCGCGGTTTTCCATGATGCCCAGCGACAAGCCTTCGCAGCCACGGTTCAGGTGCAGCATGACGCCATCGACCTGCCATTCCTTGACGATGCGCAGCATCATCTCGGTCTTCAGGCGCGGATCGAAGAAGTGCTGCCACTGCGGCTTCGAAAGGTTCCAGTCGGCGTAGAGGCGCAGGATCTGGTCGCGCGTGTTCATTTCGATGCCCTTTTCCCAGGGCAGCGAACGCCCGCCCCAGCTACCATCGGGCTTGTCTTCCCAGATGCCTTCGAGGGCAAAGGTGTAGAGCGAACCGATCGACACGGCACCATAGGTTTCGAGGTAGCGGAAGATCTTGAGGAAGGACCAGGGCGGCTGCGTGTCGGACATCATGCGGCACTTCTCGTTGGGCACGGCGGCGATGCCGCGGGCTACGCGGTCCTTGACCTCGTCGTAGAGCTCGTCGTAGAAGTCGGCACACCATTGCGACGACTTCGACAGCGTGGCCAGCACGTACAGCGAGTACATGGTCTTCTCGTCCAGCGGCGCCGGCTTGACCTTGTTCAGGGCGCAGATGTCGGCCCAGCGGCTGGTCGAGCGCATTTCGTTCTTCACGGCCTTGAGGAATTTCTCGTCGTCGAAGGTGCGGCCCGTCGACTTTTCGAGAAACTCGATGCCGTCGTGCAACTGGTTGGTGACGTAGTCGAGGCGCGCCGCGTTCATGTCCTTGTAGGGACCGACGCCGACGTCGACGTAGAACTGCGGCACCTTCTCTTCCTTGGCAACGTGCTGATACCACTTGGAGTGCGAGCAGCAGATCTGCGTCTGGAAAATGAAGTCGGGCTTGGGAAACTTGCCGCCGTAGAGGTACTTGTCGAGGTGCATGCCGCCCCAGTAGATGCGCATGTAGGAGCACAGGTCGCGGGCAAAGCCCACCGACTCGGCCGCATCCATGCACTCCTTGGCGAACTTCTTGTCGTGCGCCACGGCAGCGGCGTACGGCTCGCCGGTCAGCGAATAGACGTCATCGCCGAGACCGGCCGGCAGGGCATCCAGCGCCCAGGCGGAACCGGACCAGCGCAGGCCGCCGTTGTCCTTGGCGGTGGCGTAGTTTTTGTAGTACTGCTCGCGTAACTGCTTGGCCTTGCCCCACAGCTTGAGGGACTCGGTCGGATACTTGTTTGGTGCATTCATCATGGTCTCCCGTGGGTTCAGAACAGCTCTTCGTCGCTCATCGTTTCGAGGAAGGCCTCGATACGAATCCGGAAGGGGCCGATGGGGTTGGTAATGTCGAATTCCAGGAACAGCGTCGGGATGCCGTTGTCCTCAAGATGCTGCTTCAGGTCCGGGTAGTCGCCTTCGTGCGGATCGCAGAACTTCTGCTGCAGGAAGATCGCGGCGCGGGCATTGAACTCCTTGGCCAGACCGAGCACGTGGTCGAAGCGCGTGTGGTTAGGGTAGTCCTTGGTCGGACAGGCGGGACGGTCGCAGTAGCGATCGGCGATCGCCTTGATCACGTCGTCCTCGGGCTTCGACTGGTTCCAGAAGTAGCGCGTGCCGGAACACTGGTCGTCGATGACGATGGTGGAACCGACGGACTCGACCATGGCCATGAAGGCGAGGTCGTCGTTCTCCGAGCCTATGGTCATGAAGCGCACGCCTTCCTTGCGGTTCAGCTTGCGTGAGGGCAGCGCGGCCAGCACTTTCTTCAGCATCTCGTTGTGCTCGCGCTTGTCGACAAACTGCGCCGTGATAGAGGCATACAGTGCTTCCACGCCCGTGACCTGGGGGTTCTCGGCCTTGCGGTATTCGAACAACTCGCGCAACAGGCGACGGTTTTCGTCAACCACGGCCAAGGCTTCCCTCAGCATTGCATCGGTCAGTTCCTTGCCGGTCAGCGCCTGCAGGAAGGTACGGAAGGATTGCAGTTCGGCGTGATGGGCCTTGCGTGCGTGCGGCGACTGCACGTCGTTCGGCATCGGCACGTAGTAGTCCCACTGTACGCTGGGCACGTTGCTGCGCCAGGAACTGAAAGTCTGCCGGTACTGGATGCACGACTGGGTCAGCGTCACGCCTTCGCAGTAATCAAAGCGGCCGAGCAAGCCCTGCGCCAGGGAATCGCGGCAGAAGGGACAGAACATGCCAAAAATGTGCGGCTCGGTGACGTTCTGCGGTTCGTGGGCACCCAGCACACGCACCGGCAGCATGCCGGCGGCGATCAGCAACTCTTCCGCGGTATAGGTACACATAGTTGCCACTACCTGACCACCCGTGCGGGCTTTCCAGTCGCGTGCGTAGTCGTGGCGTTTCTCATACCAGTTCTGGAACTGGTCGAACAAACCATCTGCCATTGCTGCCTCCTTTATTGGCTATCCACCGCACCGCTGTGCTTTGGATGCTGATTTCATTAGAGTTGGAACTATTGTTCCATCGATGAACCAAACTGCACAATCTGAAGCGGAGTATGAGTCAAAAAAACCCTTCCGTCAACAACGCCATGAAATATTGTTCCAGCTCTGTAAACGTTAGACCTTTTCTTTTGTTTCATAATATTAGATTCAATCAGTGACCACTATTACATTAGGTCTAAAAAATATTTTTCACATTCCACTGTAACATGTACTATAGTTCAGCCACTCGATGAAACTTGCCGCAGACCACGGTCAATTGGAATTGGTAGACCAAGATGGAATCAACCGAAAAACTCGCACCACCCCCACGTTTCCTCGACGAGACGGCAGATGCCGAGTTTGTCCAGGCCTTGGGACTGCGCGTGCGCGAGTCGCGTGCGCGACGCGGCATGTCGCGCAAAACGCTGGCGATGCATTCCGATGTTTCCGAGCGCTACCTGGCGCAGGTCGAAAGCGGCGAAACCAATCCGTCAATCATGGTCCTGCGCCATGTCACCCATGCACTGGGAATACCCCTGATCGACCTGCTTGAGCCGCAACACAGCTCGCCGGAGTACCGCCTGATCTCACGCTTCCTGGAACAGCTTTCCCCCAACCGGCTGGAAGAAGCCCTGTTGCGACTGATGCGTGATTTTGGCAACGAAGATGCTTCCCGCCGAAAACGCATCGCCCTGGTCGGCCTGCGCGGTGCCGGCAAGTCGACCCTCGGCCGCGAACTGGCTGGGGAACTGGCCCTGCCCTTCGTCGAACTGAATGCCGCAATCGAAGCGGAAGCAGGCATGAGCCTCAACGAAGTATTCATGCTCTACGGCCAGCCCGGGTTTCGCCGGCTGGAGCGAGGCTGCCTGGAGAGCTTCATCGCCGAGCACGAAAGCGCCGTCATCACTGTCGGTGGCGGCATTGTTTCCGAAGCGGAAACCTTCAATCTGCTGCTGATGAACTGCTTTACCGTCTGGGTCAAGGCAAGCCCGGAAGAACACATGTCCCGCGTCGTCGCCCAAGGCGATTTCCGGCCCATGGAAGGCAACACCGAAGCCATGGAGGACATGCGCCGCATCCTCGTCGCCCGCGAGTCGCTGTATTCGAAGGCAGACTTCACGCTCGATACCACCGGCCGGACAGCGGAAGAATGCCTCGTGCAATTGCGTCAAGCAGTCACAGCCTTTAAATAGACCGTCACATAACGGAGAAGCGAATGACTTATCCAGATACCCCCCCGCAGACCATCACCTATGACACCCATCCCGACCAGTACAAGCACTGGCGCTTGAGCTTCGACGGCCAGGTCGCCACGCTGCACCTCGACATCAACGAAGACGGCGGCATCAAGCCCGGCTACAAGCTGAAACTGAATTCCTACGACCTCGGTGTCGACATCGAACTGCACGACGCCCTGCAGCGCATCCGCTTCGAGCATCCGGAAGTCCGCAGCGTGGTCGTCACCAGCGGCAAGGATCGCATCTTCTGTTCCGGCGCCAACATCTTCATGCTCGGCCTTTCCACCCACGCCTGGAAGGTGAATTTCTGCAAATTCACCAACGAGACGCGCAACGGTATCGAGGATTCGAGCCGCCATTCCGGGCTAAAGTTCATCGCCGCCTGCAACGGCACCACCGCCGGCGGCGGCTATGAACTGGCGCTGGCCTGCGACGAAATCATCCTGGTCGATGACCGCTCCTCGGCTGTCAGCCTGCCCGAAGTCCCGCTGCTGGGCGTGCTGCCTGGTACCGGCGGCCTCACCCGCGTCACCGACAAGCGCCGCGTGCGGCGCGATCACGCCGACATATTCTGCACCCTGACCGAAGGCATCCGTGCCCAGCGCGCCAAGGAATGGCGCCTGATCGACGATTACGCCAAGCCGCAGGCGTTCGCCGAAAAAGTGAAGCAGCGCGCCACCGAACTCGCCGCACAGAGCGATCGCCCGGCCGGTACCAAAGGCATCACCCTGCCCGCCGTCAAGCGCACCATGGATGAAACCGGCTATCACTACGAGACCATTGACGTGGTGATTGACCGCAAGGCGCGACGCGCGACGCTGACGGTCTCTGCACCTGCCGCCGCACCGGCAACCGACATCGCCGGCATCGTCGCTGCCGGCGCAGCGTGGTGGCCGCTCCTGATGGCACGCGAACTCGACGACGCCATCCTCATGCTGCGCACCAACGATCTTCAAATCGGCACCTGGGTGCTGAAGACCAGCGGCGATGCGCAACACGTGCTTGCCGCCGACGCGGCGCTGGCGCAGCACCAGAATCACTGGTTCGTGCGCGAAACCATCGGCATGCTGCGGCGGACACTGGCGCGCCTCGACGTCACCTCGCGCACCCTGATCGCGATTGCCGATCGCGGCGCCTGCTTCGCCGGCACGCTGGCCGAATTGCTGTTGGCTGCGGACCGCAGCTACATGCTGTCCCTGCCGGACGACGAACAGGCCGAGGCCAAAGTCACGCTGTCGGCAATGAATTTCGGCAGCTACCCGATGGTCAATGGCCAGTACCGCATCGGTGCGCGCTTCTACGGCGAGGTAGCTCCGATCGCCGCGGCCAAGGCCGCCGCCGGCAAGCCGCAGGGCGCCAACGCCGTACTGGAACTGGGCCTGGTCACCGCGACACCCGACGACCTCGACTGGGAAGATGAAATCCGCCTGGTCCTCGAAGAGCGCGCCAGCCTCTCTCCCGATGCACTCACCGCGATGGAAGCCAACCTGCG
>JBIJDJ010000163.1:0-6814 GCA_044344175.1 Sulfuritalea sp. | reverse complement strand
GCTCGAAGGGGAACTCGGCGCGGGCAAGACCACGCTGGTGCGCGGACTGTTGCGCGCAGCCGGCGAAACGGGTCCGGTCAAGAGCCCGACCTACACACTGGTTGAAGTTCACGTGGTTTCTGGATTACACTTCTATCACTTTGATTTCTATAGATTCAATCAGGCGGAAGAATATCTCGATGCGGGACTCGACGAATATTTTTCAGGAAGCGGAATTTGTCTGGTCGAATGGCCCGACAAGGCCGCGCCTTACCTGCCGCCCGCCGATATGGAAATCGAGTTGCGCGTCGTCGCGGGTGCTTCGGGCGATGGCCGTACTGCCTGCCTCACCGCGATCAGCGCGAAGGGACGGACATGCCTCGCCGGCGTGAAGTCCTCAAGTTTGCCGCCGCGAGCCTGACGCTGCTGGTCTCGAGAGTCGGCGCCGGCGCCACGGCGGCCGGCAGCATTCTCGCCGTGCGGGTCTGGCCGGCGCGCGACTACACGCGGGTGACGCTCGAACACGATCAGCCGATCCGCTATTCCCATCTGCTGGTGAAGGATCCCGAGCGGCTGGTGGTCGATCTCGAAGGCGTCGAGCTCAATTCCGTGCTGCAGATGCTGCCCTCGAAGATTCTCGATTCCGACCCCTACATCAAGCTGATCCGCGCCGGGCGCAACAAGCCGGGCGTGGTGCGCCTGGTCATCGAACTCAAGAGTGAAGTCAAGCCCCAGGTGTTTTCGCTGAAGCCGGTCGGCGAGTATGGCCATCGCCTGGTGCTGGACCTGTACCCGCTGGAACCGGTCGATCCCTTGATGGCGCTGCTGGATAAATCCGGCGAGCCGCCGCTGAAGGCGGAACAGAAATTGGTCAATCCGCCGGCCGCTCAGGAGCCAGAGAAGCCGGCACAGAGGCCGGACGTCGCGCGCCTGGTGACCATCGTCCTCGATCCCGGACATGGCGGCGAGGATCCCGGCGCGATCGGGCGCGGCGGCAGCTACGAGAAGAACGTTACGCTGTCGGTGGCGCGGCGGCTGAAGGAAAAGATCGACGCCACGCCCAATATGCGCTCGGTGCTGACGCGCGACGGCGACTATTTTATTCCGCTGAACCAGCGCGTGCAGAAGGCGCGCCGGGTGCAGGCCGACCTCTTCGTCTCGGTGCATGCCGATGCCTTCATCAAGAGCACGGCACGCGGTTCCAGCGTGTTCGTCCTCTCCGAGACCGGCGCGTCGAGTTCGGCGGCACGCTGGCTGGCGGACAAGGAAAACGCGGCCGACCTGGTCGGCGGCGTGAACCTTGGCGTCAAGGATCCCTACCTCGCGCGCACCCTGCTCGACCTGTCGCAGACCGCGACCATCAACGACAGCCTCAAGCTGGGCAAGGACGTGCTGGGCGAACTCGGCCACATCAATACCCTGCACAAGGCCCATGTCGAGCAGGCCGGCTTCGCCGTGCTGAAGGCGCCCGACATTCCTTCGATCCTGATCGAAACCGCCTTCATTTCCAATCCGGAGGAAGAGGCGCGGCTGAATGACGAGGCCTATCAGGACCGCATGGCCGAGGCCATTCTGAAAGGCATCCGCCGCTACTTCGCCAAGAATCCGCCGCTGGCCAAGTCGAAGCTGGCGCGGCTGGATTGATCAAAGAACTTGTTTGAACCACAGAGACACAGAAACACAGAGGAAAAGCGAGGTATTGCCAGCCCCTCTCTGTACCTCTGTGTCTCTGTGGTGAAGCCTTTCTGGTTCAGGTCGCGCGTGCTTAGCTTGATATAATCGCCCGCTTTCCCTGCAGTCTCACTTTCACGTAGCAGTGACACGGCACCCCTGATGATGGAACGCGCGAAAAGCGAATTGAAGGCCCGCCCCTCCCATCCTCCCTTCACGGGGAGGCTTCTGGTCAGCTCGCTTCGCTCGGCTATCACCCGTTGCTCCGAACGAGTTATTTCACGCTAATTCCCATGCTGGTTTTTCGCGGTGTTCCCGAGCGGGCGACGACGTCCACGGTACTCACCATCGGTAATTTCGATGGCGTGCATCGCGGCCATCGCGCACTGCTCGCCGAATTGACGGCCAAGGCGCGCGAACTCGCGTTGCCGGCGACGGTGCTCACCTTCGAGCCGCATCCGCGCGAACTGTTCGCCCCGGACCAGGCACCGGCGCGACTGGCCAGCCTGCGCGACAAGATCGAACTGCTCGCCGAAGCCGGTGTCGATCGCGTACATGTCTGCCGCTTCAATCGCAAGCTGGCGGCGCTGACCGGCGAGCAGTTCATCGAGAAAATCCTGGTGCGCGGCCTGTCGGTGCGCCACCTGATCATTGGCGACGACTTCCGCTTCGGCAAGGCGCGCGGCGGCGATTTCGCCCTGCTGCAGCGTGCCGGGCAGGAACACCGTTTCGTCGTCGAAGCCATGCGCACGGTCGACTTCGGCGGCATCCGGGTTTCCAGTTCCGCCGTGCGCGAGGCGCTGGCCTCTGGCAACATCGAGCACGCCGAGGAGCTGCTGGGGCGCGCCTTCGTCATTGCCGGTCGTGTCATGGACGGCAAGAAGCTCGGCCGCAGCATCGGCTTTCCGACCGCCAACATCCAGGTCCGGCGCAAGCGTCTGCCGCTGTCCGGTGTGTTCGCCGTTACGGTCTCGGGCATAGACGCGCAGCCCTTGCCCGGCGCGGCCAACATCGGTGTGCGGCCGACGGTTGAAGAGGGCCTGAAGCCGGTACTCGAAGTGCATCTGCTGGACTTCGACCGCGACATCTACGGCGCCCACGTCGATGTGAATTTCATGCACAAGCTGCGCGATGAGGCGAAGTTCGATTCCCTCGACGCCCTCAAGGCGCAGATCGCCCGCGACGTCGCAGACGTGCGCACCTATTTCACGCTAATTGACGGCAAGACCCATGGCTGATTACCGCAAGACCCTCAACATGCCCGACACGCCTTTTCCGATGCGTGGCGACCTCGCCAAGCGCGAGCCGGGCTGGATCGCTCAATGGCAGGAGCAGAAGCTCTACCAGAAGATCCGTGCCGCATCCGCAGGGCGTCCGCGCTTCGTCCTTCATGACGGCCCGCCCTATGCCAATGGCGACATCCACATCGGCCATGCGGTGAACAAGATCCTCAAGGACATCATCGTCCGTGCCAGGACCCTGGACGGCTTCGACGCGCCCTACGTGCCGGGCTGGGACTGCCACGGCCTGCCGATCGAGCACCAGATCGAGAAGACCCACGGCAAGCATCTGCCGGCCGACCAGGCGCGCGAGCTTTGTCGCAGTTTCGCCGCCGAACAGGTGGAGCGGCAGAAGAAGGATTTCATCCGCCTCGGCGTGCTCGGCGACTGGGGCAATCCTTATCTGACCATGGCCTTCCGCAACGAGGCCGACGAGATCCGTTCGGTCGGCGACCTGTACCAGACCGGCTACCTGTTCAAGGGCTTGAAGCCGGTCAACTGGTGCTTCGATTGCGGCTCTGCCCTGGCCGAGGCAGAGGTCGAGTACCAGGACAAGAAATCGCCGGCGATCGACGTCGGTTTCCGTCTCGATGCCGCCGAGCGCGGTCGGGTCGCCCATGCCTTCGGCATTGCAGCGCTGCCTGAAGGTAAACACGGCGACTGCTGGACGGTGATCTGGACCACGACACCCTGGACCATCCCGTCGAACCAGGCGCTGAACATGCACCCCGAGTTCACCTACGAACTGGTGAAGACTTCGCGCGGCTGCATCATCCTCGCCGCCGAATTGCGTGCGTCGGCACTGCAGCGCTTCGGCCTCGAAGGCGAGGTGCTCGGCGCCTGCCAGGGAGCGGCGCTGGCCCGGGTGGTTTTCCGCCATCCGCTTTACGACCGCGCCTCGCCCGTGTATCTGGGCGACTACGTCACGCTCGACGCCGGCACCGGCATCGTGCACAGCGCACCGGCCTATGGCCTGGAGGATTTCGAATCCTGCCGCAAGCACGGCATGCACAACGACGAAATCCTCACTCCGGTGCAGGGCGACGGCGTGTTCGCGGCGAGCTTGCCCTTCTTCGGCGGCATGTTCGTCTGGAAGGCCAATGCGGTCATCATCGAGAAGCTGGCCGAGGTCGGCAGCCTGTTTGCGTCGAGCGAGATCGTGCACAGCTACATGCACTGCTGGCGGCACAAGACTCCGATCATTTATCGCGCCACGACGCAATGGTTCGTCGGGATGAACAAGGCGGTTGCCCGCCCTGTCCATTCTGGACAAGGTGACGGCCTTCCCCCCGGCCCCCTTTCCGGGAAAGGGGGCGACAAGAACGGGTCGCCTGCGGCGACAGAGGAAAAACATGTGACCTTGCGCGAACTCGCGCTGGCTGCCGTCGACGCCACCACCTTCTACCCCGACTGGGGCAAGGCGCGCTTGCACGCGATGATCGCCAACCGGCCCGACTGGTGCGTCTCGCGCCAGCGCAACTGGGGCGTGCCGATTCCCTTCTTCCTGCACAAGGAAACCGGCGAGCCGCATCCGCGCACGCTGGAACTGCTCGAAGCCGTTGCGCAGAAGATCGAGAAGGAGGGCATCGATGCCTGGTTCAAGCTCGACGCGGCCGAACTGCTCGGCGTCGATGCCGCGAACTACGACAAGATGCGCGACACGCTCGACGTCTGGTTCGATTCCGGCACCACGCATCGTACGGTGCTGCGCGGCTCGCACGCCGCCGAATTGACCTACCCGGCCGACCTCTATCTGGAAGGTTCGGATCAGCATCGCGGCTGGTTCCATTCCAGCCTGCTGACCGGCGCCGCCATCGATGGCCGCGCGCCCTACAAGGCCCTGCTGACCCACGGCTTCGTGGTCGATGGCAAGGGCATGAAAATGTCCAAGTCCAAGGGCAACGTCGTCGCGCCGCAGAAAATCTCCGACACGCTGGGCGCCGAAATCCTGCGCCTCTGGGTGGCCAGCACCGACTATTCGGGCGAGTTGTCGATCGACGAGAAGACCATCCTGCCGCGCGTGGTCGAGGTCTATCGCCGCCTGCGCAACACGCTGCGCTTCCTGCTGGCCAATACCGCGGACTTTGATGCAAACAGCCAGATGCTGCCTCCCGCCGAATGGCTGGAAGTGGATCGCTACGCGCTGGCACTTACGCGCAACCTGCACGCGCAATGCACCGCGGATTACGAGCGTTTCGAATTCCACAAGGTAGTGCAGGGACTGATGAACTTCTGTTCGGAAGACCTCGGCGCCTTCTATCTCGACATTCTCAAGGATCGTCTCTACACCGCAGCGGAAAACTCCCGTGCGCGCCGCTCGGCGCAAAGCGCCCTGTGGCACATCCTGCAGACCGTGACGCGGCTGATGGCGCCGGTACTCTCCTTCACCGCCGAGGAAATATGGGCGACGCTGAAGCAGGGCGACAGCGTGATGCTGTCCGTCTGGCACGTGCTGCCGGAACAGGCCGCCGAGTCGGCGCTGGTGGCACGGTGGCAGGCCATACGTGCGGTGCGTGCCGACGTGGCCAGAACCCTTGAGGAACTGCGTTCGGCCGGCAAGATCGGTTCTTCGCTGCAGGCGGAGGTGAGCCTGCGTGCGGACGCCGCAGGCTACGATCTGCTTGCCTCGCTGGGCGAAGATCTCAAGTTCGTCCTCATCTGCTCGAAAGTGACGTTGGGAAAAGTCGGCGCCGGCGAGACGGCGAGTGGTGTCAGTATCGAGGCCATCGCCAGCACCCATGCCAAATGCGCCCGCTGCTGGCACTGGCGGGAGGACGTCGGGCAGGATGCGGAACACCCCGAACTCTGCGGGCGCTGTACGTCAAACCTGTTCGGCGACGGCGAGGCGCGCGAGATTGCCTAGCGCTCATGGCCGCGAGAGCCATCCGCTGATGATGAAACACGCGAAAGGCGAATTGAAGGCCCGCCCCTCCCATCCTCCCCTCGCGGGGAGGCTATTGATTGGCTCGCTGCGCTCGACTATCACCAGTCGCTACGAACATGTTGTTTCACGTTAAGTTGGCACGCTGGCTGGCGCTGGCGACATTCGTGGTGCTGCTCGACCAGGCCAGCAAGGCCTGGGTGCTGGGGAGCTTCCGCCTCATGGAGCACCACGTGGTGACGCCCTTCTTCAATCTGGTGCTGGTCTTCAATCCGGGCGCGTCCTTCAGCTTTCTGGCCGATGCCGGAGGGTGGCAGAAGTGGTTCTTCGTCGTGCTTGCGCTGGGCATTTCGGCCTGGCTGCTGAGTCTGCTGCGCCATCATGCGCAGGAACGCCTGCTGCCGGCCGCCCTGTCGCTGATCTTGGGCGGCGCGATCGGCAACGTGATCGATCGCCTGCGTTTCGATGCCGTGGTCGATTTTCTCGATTTTCACCTGGCGGGCTATCATTGGCCGGCCTTCAACGTGGCCGACTCGGCCATCACCGTCGGCGTGGCGCTGATGCTCTGGCATCAGTTCCGCTTCGGCAAGGAAAGCTCATGACCCAAACCGCTGAAACTGTTCGCGCCGGCAACCTGATCACGCTGCACTACCGCGTTGCCACTGGCGATGACACCGAACTGGTGAGCACCTTCGACTCGACTCCGGCGACGCTTCAATTGGGCAGCGGCGAACTGGCGCCGCCCCTCGAACATTGCCTGATCGGCGTCAATGTCGGCGAGCGCCACGTTTTTTTTCTGGACGCCGACCAGGCTTTCGGCAGCCATAATCCGCAACTGACGCAGCGCATGGCGCGCACGGCGCTGCCCCCTGATTCAAGCCCCGAGTTGCACGGCCTGATCCAGTTCGCCGCGCCCAATGGCGACAAATTTACCGGCATCGTGCGCGAACTCGACGACGAGGCGGTGCTGGTTGATTTCAACCATCCGCTGGCCGGCAAGCCG
>JBIJDJ010000162.1:0-6816 GCA_044344175.1 Sulfuritalea sp. | reverse complement strand
CAAGCAGTCGTCGACGCTGTACGCCACCAACCTGTTCCGCCTCACCGAGGAACTGTGCAAAACCAAGGACGGCATCATCGACGTCAACATGGACGACGAAGCCATCCGCGGCCTGACGGTGATCAAGGAAGGCAACATCACCTGGCCGCCCCCGCCGCCCAAAGCGTCCGCCGCGCCGCCCGCCAAGCCTGCGGCGGTACCCGTGGTACAGGCCAAGAAGGGCCACGGCCATGGCGCGGCTTCCGAACCCATGGCGGGCAACAAGCTGGCCATCATGTTCGCCGTCGCCGCCGTGCTGTTCTGGTTCGTCGGCGCCAATGCGCCGGCAGCCTTCCTCGCCCACTTCACGGTCTTCGTCCTGGCCTGCTTCGTCGGCTACATGGTGGTGTGGAACGTGACGCCGGCCCTGCACACGCCCTTGATGAGCGTGACCAACGCGATCTCCAGCATCATCGCCATCGGCGCCCTGGTGCAGATCGCGCCGCCTTTGGCCGGCGGCCTGCCGCCGGACCAGTGGATACGCTGGCTGGCCGTGGGCGGCATCGCCCTGACCGCCGTCAACATGTTCGGCGGTTTCGCCGTGACCCAGCGCATGCTGGACATGTTCCGCAAATAGGAGATAAGAGAAAATGTCTGGAAATCTGGCAACCGTCTCCTACATCGGAGCAACCATCCTTTTCATCCTCAGCCTCGGCGGACTTTCGAACCCGGAGAGCTCGCGGCGCGGCAACCTCTACGGCATGATCGGCATGACCATCGCCGTGCTGGCCACGGTGTTCGGCCCGCGCGTCACGGCGGCAGGCATCCCCTGGATCATCGGTTCCATGGTGGTCGGCGGCGCCATCGGCCTGTATGCGGCGAAAGTCGTCAAGATGACGCAGATGCCCGAACTGGTCGCGCTGATGCACAGCCTGGTCGGTTTGGCGGCCTGCCTGGTCGGCTTCGCCAGTTACATCGACACCTCGGCTCCGCTCACCGGCGCCGAGAAGACCATCCATGAGCTGGAAATCTACATCGGCATCCTGATCGGCGCGGTGACCTTCTCCGGTTCGCTGATCGCCTTCGGCAAGCTCAACGGCAAGATCGGCGGTTCGCCCATGTTGCTGCCGGGGCGTCACTGGATGAACCTGGCCGGCCTGCTGGTGGTGATCTGGTTCGGCGGCGAGTTCATCCGCTCGCATTCGATCCCCGAAGGCATGACGCCCTTGATCGTGATGACGGTGATCGCGCTCCTGTTCGGCATCCACATGGTGATGGCGATCGGTGGTGCCGACATGCCGGTGGTGGTCTCGATGCTCAACAGCTACTCGGGATGGGCGGCGGCGGCGACCGGCTTCATGCTCTCCAACGACCTGCTGATCGTGGTCGGCGCGCTGGTCGGGTCAAGCGGCGCGATCCTCTCCTACATCATGTGCCGCGCCATGAATCGCAATTTCATCAGCGTGATTGCCGGCGGCTTCGGCACCGGCGGTGGCACGCCGGCGAAGAAAGTCGGCGATGGCGAGACGGCGCCGGTGGGTGAAGTGGTGCCGGTCAGCGCCACCGAAACGGCGGAACTGCTGCGTGACGCCAAGAGCGTGATCATCGTTCCGGGTTACGGCATGGCGGTGGCGCAGGCCCAGCACACGGTGTATGAGATCACCAAGCACCTGCGCGAGAAGGGCGTCAATATCCGCTTCGGCATCCACCCCGTCGCTGGGCGCATGCCCGGCCACATGAACGTGCTGCTGGCCGAAGCCAAGGTGCCCTACGACATCGTGATGGAAATGGACGAGCTCAACGACGACTTCCCGACCACCGACGTCGCCATCGTGATCGGCGCCAACGACATCGTGAACCCGGCGGCGCAGGACGATCCGACCAGCCCGATCGCCGGCATGCCGGTGCTCGAAGTCTGGAAGGCCAGGACCTCGATCGTGATGAAGCGTTCCATGGCCTCGGGTTATGCCGGCGTCGACAATCCGCTCTTCTACAAGGAAAACAACCGCATGCTGTTCGGTGATGCGAAGAAGATGCTGCACGAGGTGCTGGTGGCTCTGAAGAGTTGATCCCCGCTCAGCGTCGACAAGAAACGCCACGGCTAGCCGTGGCGTTTTTACTTGCGCGATCGGTTTCTCAATAGTCGGCGCTGGGCGAAGCGAGGGTTTCGCAGAGCACTGCTCTGCGCTCGCGAAGCCGGCAGGCTGTGCAAAGCCTGCCGTGGAGACACGGCGACTTGACAGCTTGGCTTCAAGACGCGAACCTTCCTGCCCATGAAGCTTGAACCGGAAACCCTGCGGCAAGTCGTCGAGCGCACGCTCGAGCATTACCACACGCGCGCCGAGGCCTTCTGGGAAGGCACGCGCCACCATGACGTCGAGCAGAATATCGAAGCCTTGCTGCGCCATATTCAGGCAGCACCGCCATTCATCATTCTCGACTTTGGCTGCGGCCCCGGGCGGGACCTGTCGGCGTTCGTCCGCCGCGGACATCGCGCCGTCGGCCTCGAAGGTGCTGCCGCGCTGGCGGAACTGGCGCGTGCCAACAGCGGCTGCGAAGTCTGGCAACAGGATTTCCTCAGTCTGGATTTGCCCGACGCGCATTTCGACGGCGTTTTCGCCAATGCGTCCCTGTTCCACGTGCCACGCCAGGAATTGCCGCGCGTCTTGCGTCAGCTGCATGCGACGCTGAAGCCCGGTGGCGTCCTGTTCAGCTCGAATCCGCGCGGCAGCAACGAAGAGAGCGTCAACGGCGAACGCTATGGTGCCTATTACGACCTCACCGCATGGAGGGAGTATCTGCTCGCTGCCGGCTTTGTCGAACTCGAGCATTACTATCGCCCGCCGGGCTTGCCATTCGAGCAGCAGCCATGGCTGGCCAGCGCATGGCGGAAAACGGATCATCCTTGAATGTCCGCTTCCGGTTGATCAGCGCCTGAAGCGTCCCTGGCAACGCGGTCGTCTATTCCCCGGTGCGCTGCGGTTGCCGCCCCGGTCGCGCGCCGCAAGCAGGCATCGGCTTACTTGAGGCGGCTGCAAGGCCGGGTAAAGATCACGTCGATCAGTTCATTGCCATCCGCGTTGTTGTGCTTGCTCTCGATTGAGCAACGGTCGCCGCTGATGGTGATCCCGGTCACCAGGAAACTGTCCGCAAACGTGTTGCCGGAGGTTTGATACCGGATCGAAATGACCTCGCCCATCCTCACTGTGGCCGGCAGGAGGGTTGGCATGTCCGGGTTGCCCGGGGAGACCATGACATCGGCTGCTCTCCTGAGCTCGCCAGTGCCGCCGGTCCGGACCCTTTCGGCCGGCTCCTGGGCACCCGCCGCTGCAGCCAGCGTGACCAGGATCGTGAAAATACCGAATGATTGTTGCATGAGGGATCCGCGCTTTCGATCTTGTGCGGATCGGCGCCTGAAGCGGCGCCCGGCAGGATGTGGTGGCCTGGAACCGTTGCTGCGACTATTACCTCAAGGCCCGAGGCACCCGGCTGCGGCCGTTGCGGCACTGATTGCCTTCAGCTGCTCCGTTTTGGTCTTGTCATCAAGCGTGCCGCTGAGAAATGCATTGTCGGCGTCCGTGGCAAAGCGTGCGCAACTCGGCGGGCTGACAAGAATCCGGGTCCGAAACTGGTATGCGGCTGTCACATCGTTCTGGACGACCGGTTGATAGGGGTTGGACCCCGGTGGCCGCGCTATCGGATTGGCGGGCGCCGCTGCGTTTGCAGCGGGCGGGACGGCGAACGCAATCAGTGCAGCGAAATTCAGGGCGGTGCGGGCTGCCGTTGTGATCATGGACATCATTGTTCTCCTCATCACGGGATACTGGTCATTGTGCAAGCCGTGTCGCTGGCACGAAGACCACTAGCAATAGAAATACTAGCCGATTCTGGTGGCGCAAGGATTAAAACACAGGCTAATCGCATGAACCGCCGACTCACTCCCCGTCACGGAGAGGGCTGGGGTGGGGATGGGCATCCATTGCATGCGATAGCCAGGACACCCCCTCCCCTTCAAGGGGAGGGTTGGGGAGGGGATGGGGCAAACAGGCGCCGGACCGGAGGCTGCGGATCGCCTAATCCGCGCCATGTCGCAGATCGTGCTCGGCCCACAAGGCCCGGGCGAAAGCCTTCCAGGCCGGACCGCCGTGGGTATCGATGTCTTCGTTGGCACTTTCTTTCATCACTGTCAGCATCAACTGGGCGAGTCCGAAAAGCTCGATCCGTGCGCGATCGTCCGGATCCTCCGGCTCACAGTTGTCGGCACCGAGCTTGCAGTCGAGCGCCTGGCGTGCCAGTTCGCGCACCTGAACGGCATTGTTCCAGTCGATGCCGAGGATCACGCCCTTGGTCTCGATCTCGTGCTCGATCTGCGCGGCTTCGCGGGAGTAGTTTTCGAAGCCGGTCATGGTTTGGTCTTTCTTTTGGCTTTTGCCGGCTTTGGATTTGTTGCTGCCGCGGGTGCCAGCCGCTTCGCCAGGAAGCGCGCGAGATAGCGACCCGTGTAACTGCCCTTGACCTTCGCCACCTGTTCCGGCGTGCCGCTGGCGATGATGCGGCCGCCGCCGTCGCCGCCTTCGGGGCCGAGATCGATCACCCAATCTGCCGTCTTGATCACGTCGAGATTGTGTTCGATGACCACCACGGTGTTGCCGTGGTCGCGCAGGCGGTGCAGTACCGAGAGCAGCATCTCGATGTCCTGGAAATGCAGCCCCGTGGTGGGTTCGTCGAGGATGTAGAGCGTGCGCCCGGTGTCGCGCTTGGAAAGTTCCAGCGCCAGCTTGACGCGCTGCGCCTCGCCGCCGGACAGCGTGGTGGCGGATTGTCCGAGCTGGATGTAGGAGAGGCCGACATCCACCAGCGTCTGCAGCTTGCGCGCGACGACCGGGACCGGGTCGAAGAATTCGCGCGCCTGTTCGACCGTCATCTGCAGCACTTCGTGGATGGTCTTGCCCTTGTAGCGGACTTCGAGCGTTTCGCGGTTGTAGCGCTTGCCGTGGCAGACGTCGCAGGGCACGAAGATATCGGGCAGGAAATGCATTTCCACCTTGATCATGCCGTCGCCCTGGCAGGCCTCGCAGCGCCCGCCCTTGACGTTGAAACTGAAGCGTCCCGGCGAGTAGCCGCGCTCGCGCGAAGCCGGCACGCCGGCGAACAATTCGCGGATCGGCGTCAGCAGGCCCGTGTAGGTGGCCGGATTCGAGCGCGGTGTACGGCCGATCGGCGACTGGTCGACATTGATCACCTTGTCGAAAAATTCGAGGCCTTCGATTTCACGGTGCGGCGCCGGCTCAACGGCCGAGCCGTAGAGATGACGCGCGGCGGCGGCGTAGAGCGTGTCGTTGATCAGGGTCGACTTACCCGAGCCGGAAACGCCGGTGATGCAGGTCAGCAGGCCGACCGGAATCTCCAGGTCGACCTGCTTCAGGTTGTTGCCGCTGGCATTGCGTATCTTGAGTTCGCGTAGCGCGTCGGGTGGCGTGCGTTTGGCCGGGATCGCGATCTCGCGCCGGCCGGAAAGGAAGGCGCCGGTCATCGATGCACTGTTGGCAGCGACTTGCGCCGGCGTGCCTTCCGCCACCACGCGGCCGCCGTGTTCGCCGGCACCGGGGCCCATGTCCACCACGTAGTCGGCCGATTCGATGGCTTCGAGGTCATGTTCGACCACGATCACCGTATTGCCCAGGTCGCGCAGGTGGAACAGGGTTTCCAGCAGGCGCGCGTTGTCGCGCTGGTGCAGGCCGATGGAAGGTTCGTCGAGCACGTACATCACGCCGGTGAGTCCCGAGCCGATCTGCGAGGCGAGGCGGATGCGCTGCGCTTCGCCCCCCGAAAGCGTTTCCGCCGAACGGTCGAGCGAGAGGTAGTCGAGCCCGACATTGATCAGGAAAGACAGTCGCGCGGTGATTTCCTTGAGGATCTTCTCGCCGACCTGCGCCTTCTGTCCGGTGAGTTGCAGCAGGTTGAAAAAGTCGCGGCAATTGATCAGGGACAGGCGGCTGATGTCGGAGATCGTCTTGCCGCCGACGAAGACATGGCGCGCTTCGCGGCGCAGGCGCATGCCGCCGCATTCCGGGCAGGGCTGGTTGTTGAGGTATTTCGACAACTCCTCGCGCACCGCCATCGAGTCGGTTTCGCGGTAGCGGCGCTCAAGGCTGGGGATGATGCCCTCGAAGGGGTGGCTGCGATCGAAGCGCGTACCCTTTTCGTTGAGGTACTTGAACCTGATCTGCTCCTTGCCCGATCCGTAGAGCACGATGTTTGTCGTTGCCACGGGCAGTTTTTCGAAGGGCACATTGGTATCGATGGCGTAGTGCGCGGCCAGCGACTCCAGCATCTGGAAATAGAACTGGTTGCGCCGGTCCCAGCCCTTGATGGCGCCGGCGGCAAGACTCAGGTGCGGATAGGCGACCACGCGGGCCGGGTCGAAGAACTGGATCTGGCCGAGGCCGTCGCATTTGGCGCAGGCACCCATCGGGTTGTTGAAGGAGAACAGGCGCGGCTCGAGTTCCTGCAGCGCGTAGTTGCACACCGGGCAGGCGAACTTCGAGGAGAACAGGTATTCCTTTCCGGTGTCCATTTCCACGGCGAGTGCGCGACCTTCGGCATGCATCAGGGCGGTCTCGAAACTCTCGGCCAGGCGCTGACGTACGTCGGGCCGTACCTTGAGCCGGTCGACCACGATGTCGATGGTGTGCTTGTGGGTCTTGGCCAGTTTCGGCAGGCTGTCGATGTCATGCACGGCGCCATCCACGCGCAGCCGCACGAAGCCCTGCGCGCGCAGTTCGGCGAAGAGGTCGAGTTGCTCGCCCTTGCGGTTGGCCACCACCGGAGCGAGGA
>JBIJDJ010000160.1:0-6853 GCA_044344175.1 Sulfuritalea sp. | reverse complement strand
TCATAGTCGATGGCGCAGTTTTTAGACAGAATGGTGATCCCGCGTTCTTTTTCGAGATCGTTGGAATCCATGACCCGCTCGGTAACGGCCTGATGGGCGGCGAAGGTGCCGGACTGACGCAGCAACTGGTCGACGAGGGTGGTCTTGCCGTGGTCAACGTGGGCGATAATGGCGATGTTTCTGAGGGCGCGGGACATAGGGGCGTTTGGCGTCGGGTTGGGGTTGGTGCGATGCGGAAGAACCCGCAATTATATCACCCGATGAGGCGTTTTCCGATTGAATTTTCAGGGAATTTTTTATGCTCGGCATCATAGGTGGCAGCGGCTTGACCCAATTGGCGAACCTCGACGTTTCCCACCGCGAGGTGGTGCGCACGCCCTACGGTGAGCCGTCGGGCCCGCTGACCTTCGGTCGTATTGCTTGCAAGGACGTGGTTTTCATCGCGCGCCACGGCTATGGCCACACCATTCCGCCGCATCTGGTGAACTATCGCGCCAACATGCATGCCCTGGAAACATCCGGCGTGACACAAGTGATCTCGGTGGCGTCGGTGGGCGGCATTCGCGACGATCTTGGGCCGGGTGCGCTGGTGGTTCCGCACCAGATCATCGATTACACATGGGGTCGCGAGATGACTTTCCAGTCCGGCGGCGACGGCCCCGTGATCCATGTCGATTTCACGGAGCCCTACGACGAAGCGGTGCGCCGGCTGATGCTCGACGTTGCGCAACGGACCGGGGAAGAAGTGTTTGACGGCGCGGTGTATGCGACCACGCAAGGCCCCCGGCTGGAGACCGCGGCCGAGATCGACCGCATGCAGCGCGACGGTGCCGATATCGTCGGCATGACGGGCATGCCCGAAGCAGGACTGGCCCGCGAACTGGAACTTCCCTACGCGGCGCTTTGCGTGGTTTCCAACTGGGCGGCAGGACGTGGCGATTCGGCCCACGGCATCCGGTTCGAAAGTCTCGAAGCGGTGCTGCATCTGGCGATGGCCCGCGTGCGCCGCCTCATCGAAGGCATTTGCGCATGATTCATGACGTACTGCGCATGGGCGACCCGCGCCTGCTACGGGTGGCGCAGCCGGTGACGGATTTCGGCACTCCACAACTGGCCGCACTGTTGCAGGACATGCGCGACACCCTGGTGCATCTGGACGGCGCCGGGCTTGCCGCACCGCAGATCGGTGTCGATCTGCGCGTGGTGATCTTCGGCTGCCAATCGAACCCGCGCTACCCGGACGCGCCGCCGGTGCCGGAGACGGTGCTGATCAATCCCGTGCTGACGCCCTTCGGCGACGAAGAGGAGGAGGGCTGGGAAGGTTGCCTCTCGGTTCCCGGCATGCGCGGCTGGGTGCCGCGCTGGAAGCGCCTCTATTACGAAGGGCATGACGAAAACGGGCGGCGTTTCGAGCGCCGCGTGGAAGGCTTCCATGCGCGAGTGGTGCAGCACGAGTGCGACCACCTTGACGGTATTCTTTACCCGATGCGGGTGCGCGACTTTCGTCGCTTCGGCTTCACCGACGCCCTGAATATTCCGGGCTTCGTCGAGGAATAGGACACCTTCGGCATCCGTTGCCGCATCGTCAGCGCCGACTTTTGATGGATTCCCTGGGGTGGCTGCGGCCGACCCCCGTCAGTAAGGGATCAGCCGCCTGCCTTGGCACGTTTGGCCTGAAGGCGCTGTGCGGTCTTCTCGATGCCGACGATGAAACGGTTGTGCTTGCCGCGCGCCACTTCCTCCACGGCATCACGCGCGGTGAAGTCGAAGGAGACGGCGCCGCCGGCAACCGCGGTCAGCGTCACGGTGATCTCGACCCACATGCCCATCAGCGTGGCGCCGACGTGGTCGAGTTCGACGCGGGTGCCGACCGAATCCTTGCCCGCTTCGATGTTGGCCAGCAGCAGGTCGCGGCAGGCCATTTCTATGTCATAGAGCAGGTTGGGCGTTGCATAAACCCGGCAATCGTCGCCCATGAAGCTGATGGTGCGCTCACGGTCGATCTCTACGCGGCGGGTGGCGGTAAGGCCGGCTTTCAGGGTTTCGCTCATGATTTCTCCTTGGTTGATGTTTTATGTTTCAGTGGCGATTTTTCAGTGAATCGGCATACAGGCGCGCTTCGATGTAGCGTACCAGAGCCTTGGTGCCGCGGGCGCAATTGCGGAAGATGCAGACGCCCCGGTCCATCAGTTTCGCGCACATGGCGTCGTAAAGCTGCCCGCCATCGACGATGCCGATCACCGGCTTGTCATTGCGATCGACCAGCGGCGGCATCAGATGCACGGTGCTCTTCGGATCCGTGATGTCGAAGCCGGGGCGCAGTTTGCTCGATTCGAGGGCACGCACGGAAGGCGCGGTGGGATCGAGTCCGACCACGACCGCGTCGATGTTCGGATCCTGCAGGAAGGCCTCGGCGATTTGCAGGTGGGCTTCGTCGTCGGCGCCGGGGTTGATGTCGATCGGGTTTCTGACTTCGACCAGGGTGTTGAGTTTCTTGGCGAGCAGAATTTCCTCGATGTTTTTTACGGATCCGGGTTCAAGGGCACCCATCTCCATGGCGAAGCTGTCCGATTCGATGAAGTCGGCCATGCCGACCGCTTCGAAGCCGGCGCCGCTGATGGCCCCGAGACGATTGCCGCCGATTTTCTTGTGGTGCAGGGCGCCGGCGATGTAGAACAGGTCGTCGAAGCTGTTGAAGTCCGCGGCGACGATGGCTCCGGCATGGCGCACGACCGAATCGAACAGCACTGGTCCGCCGGCGATCGATGCCGTGTGGCCCATGACACCGCCCATGCCGGGCGCGGTCTTGCCGGATTTGTAGACCACGACCTGCTTGCCGTTGCCCACGGCCTTGCGCACGGCCTTGGCAAAACCGAGTCCGTCGAGATCCTTGAAGCCCTCGATGTAAATGCCGATGGTTTCTATTTCCGGCAGTTCGGCAAAGTAGTTCAGCATGTCGCCGTGGGTCAGGTCGGTCTGGTTGCCCAGGGCCAGCATGTAACGCGGATCCAGCCAGGGATTCTGGCTGATGCGGGTGATCATGAAGGCGCCGCTCTGGCTCAGCATGACCGAGTTTCTTTCCGGCTTCTTTTGCGGCTTGGGCAGGCGCTCCAGGGGAATGAACCAGGAGTCGTAGGAACCGGGGTGGGACACTACGCCGAGGCAGTTGGCGCCGAGAAAAATCGGGCCGCCGCCCGGCTTGCCGTGGGCCGCGTTGATGCGTTCGGCCAATGCCGCCGCGGGTTCCCTGCTGGACTTGGTTTCGCCCAGGCTGCCGGGAATCAGCATGACCGATTCCACCGCGTCGGTTTCGATGATCTCGTCGACCAGTTCGTAGACCGCACTGGCGGCGACGGCAACGATCAACAGATCGAGTTTGTGGTCGAGCGTCTTGAGGCTTTCGACGCACCTGACGCCGTCGATCTCGGTCTCGCCCGGGCGGATGATGCATAGGCGTTCCTTGCTGTAGCCGCTGCCCATAAGGTTCTTCAGGATGATGCGGCCGAAATTCATGTTGGTGGACGAGACGCCGATGATGCCGATCGACCCGGGATGGATCAGCTTGTCGATCTTCTCTATGGGCCGCGGCAGGCGGCTGGCCGCTGGCGCACCGAACGCGCAGCGGGCTTGCGTCACGGTCAGCCCGGAGCTGCTCCGTCCGGCGTCGCGTGATTCGTCGTTGATATGCGCCGGGTTCAATTCCAGGCTGCGCAGCACGAAGGACGCATCGGGGTTGGCGGACGCGCCGGCCAGCGCGAGCAAGGTTTCGAAGCAGGTCTGCAATGCCTTGTCCGGCTGCGGCAGGCCGTCACGTCGGGCAATCGCCGCCAGCCGTTGCCAGGCCAGGGTGCGCTGGAACAGGCGCAGGAAGTCTGCCGCATCGGTCAGTTCCGTGGCGGCGTAGACCGCGGCCCGGTCCTGCCTGAAATTGCTTTCGTCCAGATCGGCATCCAGTCCGCCCATGCCGGCGCTGATGACCATGCCGAATTCGCGGGTGAGGTTCAGGCTGATGCGCAGATCGACCGTCGTCGCTGCCGCGGGCTCCTTCGCTTTCGGGCTGAAGGTGACACCCAGCGCCGGCAGCAGGGTGTCCAGCTCCGCCTGGTTCAGGGTGTCGCGTCCAGCTGCGGCAGCCTGACGGAACAGGCGGGTCGCCAATGCGGTCGCGGACGATGACGGTTCATGCATGGTGTTGGCTCCCCTGGTGCGGCGCGGTCGACAGAACTGGATGCTTCGCGGAGGGCAACTATATCAGATACATAAACTTCAATAAAACATATTAAATATGTATCGGTTGATTTCCATCAAATTCTTGCGTCGCTGGTATTGCTCCCGGTGGCGGGCAGTTGAAGTCCGCCGAAGCGTTCGTAAAAGTAAGGCGCCGCCGGGGGCAACGGCCCGCTGGCGGTCTCGCAGACCGACAACAGATGCCGCTGGGCGAGGGGGCAGGTGATGCGGTAGAGGTCCTCGCAAAGCTGCCGGGCGATGCCGCCGCTCCAGTTGGCGGGGAGCAACTGCGACGGAAGTTGCGGATCATGCAGCAGCGCGCGCCGGAAGTCGTGCATGAGCAGCGTCTGCACCAGAAAGCATTGCTCCGGATCGAGGCGGCTGGCGGCGCGCAGGGTGCGCAATACCGGGCGGAAGAGTTCGATGAAATCGAGATACTTCGCCGCAAGCACATCCAGATTCCAGCATTCATGCACCAGTTCCTGTAGCGGCTTGCTGGTCAGGGCACTGATATTGGCGGCCTTCATCGCGACCACCTTGTCGTGGGCTCCGGTCTCCTGCAGGATGTCCAGCAACGCCTCGGTGTCGGCCGAGGGGTGGGCCAGGATGCCCGATGCCAGGGCGCCGTAGCCGGCCCAGGCCAGTTCCTTGCGCAAGGTGTCGCGTTGTGCGCCAGTTAGTGAAGCCGGGATCAGGACCAGTTGCCATTCGCCGTTCCAGGTGTCCTGCGGGACAAAGTAAATGCGCCGATAGGCGTGCTCGAAGCGACGGCGGCCCGAGGTGGTCAGGCTGTAAAAGCTCTTGCGTCCGAGTTGTTCCGATACCAGCCACTTTTCCTGCGACAGACGGTAGACGCTGGTGCGCACCATGCGCTCGTTGAGGCCGAGCGGCTGCACCAGGCGGATGAAGCTGCCGAGCCAGACCGTGCCGCCATGCGGTGCGATGAAGTCGCCATAGATCGTGATGATCAGCGAGTTGGCGCGGGTCGGGTGCTGATCGAGGAAATCCTTGATCCATTGGCTGATATGGCGACTCTTCACATTGTTCCCATTCGCGCGATCGGTGACATCCGGCGGCAAGCACAAGGCGGGATGCCCGCCCAAGCCGGTGCATTGTATTGGATGCACCAGTATCCAGCATTTAGCATAAGGCAATTCTAATGTGATACACAATACTTGCTACTGTACTCCATAAAGTGTATCGTAACCGAAGTGGTGGGTAAATCCATCCCTGCGTTGGCGGGCGAGGCGGAGCATGCAACACGAGACGATTGTGGGCATCGGGGCACATAACAGCAGCGGCGCAAAGCGCTCGGTCAGCTCACCGGCTTTGTCCGCGACGAGCGGCACTGTGTCTATTCGCATCCTGAACGCGTTCAATGACAGAAGGAACAGGGAAAGAACATGAGCATGGAAGCCGCCAAAGCAAAGTCCGTCAAGCACGTCCCGACCTATTGCTACAACTGCGTTTCCGGTCCCGATTTCATGACCGTCAAGGTGGTCGATGGCGTGGCGACCGAGATTGAACCGAATTTCGCCGCGGAGAACGTCCATCCGGCCAAGGGCAAGGTCTGCGTCAAGGCCTACGGCCTGGTGCAGAAGACCTACAACCCGAATCGCATCCTCTCGCCGATGAAGCGGACCAACCCGAAGAAGGGGCGTGACGAAGATCCCGGCTTCGTGGCCATCTCCTGGGACGAGGCGCTGGATACGCTGGCCGCAAAGCTGAAGACCACGCGCGCAAAGGGCGTGCTCGACGAATCCGGAGTCCCGCGCCTGGCCGCCTCGTTCGGCCATGGCGGCACGCCGGCCATGTACATGGGTACCTTCCCGGCCTTTCTCTCCGCATGGGGGCCGATCGACTACAGTTTCGGCTCGGGGCAGGGCGTCAAATGCGTGCATTCAGAGCATCTCTATGGCGAGTTCTGGCACCGCGCCTTTACCGTTGCCGCAGATACGCCGTCGGTGCGTTATCTGATTTCTCTGGGTGCGAATGTCGAGTCGTCCGGCGGCCCCTGCGCCGTGACGCGGCACGCCGAAGCGCGCATGCGTGGCTACAAGCGGGTGCAGGTCGAACCGCACCTGTCGGTGACGGGTGCCTGTTCGGCGGAGTGGGTGCCGATCCGGCCGAAGACCGATCCGGCCTTCCTGTTTGCCCTGATCCATGTGCTGCTGATCGAGCACAAGCAGGACGAACTCGATGTGCCTTTCCTGCGTGACCGGACCTCCTCGCCCTATCTGGTCGGACCGGACGGCCTGTATCTGCGCGATGCGGCGAGCAGGAAGCCGCTGCTCTGGGACACGGTGTCGGGCAAGGCCGTCCCCTTCGATACCGCCGGTGCCGTGCCGGCCCTGTCCGGAAAGTTCCCGGTCAGCGGGGCGGTCAGCGTCGACGCCGATGAGGAAGTGCGGGAGACGGGCAGCGTCGAGGGCGTGACCGCCTTCACCAAACTCGTCGAGCATATTGAAAAGTATTCGCCTGAATGGGCCTCAACCGTGTGCGACGTGCCGGTGGCGAACATCCGGCGCATTGCCAACGAGTATCTGGAGAACGCCAGCGTCGGTGCCACCACGGTGATCGATGGCGTCACGCTGCCCCTGAGGCCGGTTGCCGTGCTTCTTGGCAA
>JBIJDJ010000023.1:0-22397 GCA_044344175.1 Sulfuritalea sp. | reverse complement strand
CCGCCGGCCACCATCGGCCATACCAGCATGCCGCCGCTGACGAAAGCCAGGGCCACCCAGATCATGTTCTGTTGCAGAAATTCCATTGTTGTTTACCGTGAAATAGCTTGTTCGGAGCAGCTGGTGATAGTCGAGCGAAGCGAGCTGACCAATAGTCTCCCCGCGAGGGGGCGAGGCGGGAATTCGCGACGCAAGCGTCGCGCCGCCGCAGCCGGCTGGCTGTGCAAAGCCAGCCGTGGGCCGCGAAGCGGATGGGAGGGGCGGGCCACTAATTTGCCTTTAGCGTGTTTCATCATCTGCGGGTGACGCTCACTGTCATGAAATTTATTCCCTGTGGGCCGGAACGCCGCAGAACACCTCGCGCATCAAAGCGATGAGTTGCAGCGTGCGCTGATCGGCAATGCGATAAAAAACCCGGTTGGCATCCTTGCGGGTTTGCAGGACGCCCTTGTCGCGCAAAATGGCGAGGTGCTGCGAGATGTTGCTCTGCGAGGTGCCGACGGCTTCGACGATATCCTGCACGCAGGTTTCCTGGTCGCCGACCACGCAGAGGATTTTCAGGCGCAGCGGATGCGAAATCGCCTTCAGCGCGCGTGCCGCGGTTTCGATGTGCTCCTGCTTGCCTATCAGTTCATTGATTGCTGTATGCATGCAATGGTTGCCCCTGTGTGTAACGTCGCCAGCGTCTCTTGGCTGGCGCCAATTGGGAATATTATAGAATACTGTTTTGATCTGCGTTGAGGCTTTCTCCATGTACAAGATCGTTCTGCTCCGCCACGGCGAATCCACCTGGAACCAGGAAAACCGTTTCACCGGCTGGACCGATGTCGGCCTTACCGAAAAAGGGCTCGCCGAGGCGGTTGCCGCCGGCCAGTTGCTGAAGAAAGAGGGCTTCGCCTTCGACATCGCCTATACCTCGGTGCTGCGCCGCGCGATCAAGACGCTATGGACGGTACTCGAAGAAATGGACCGCATGTGGATTCCGGTGCAGCACTCGTGGCGGCTCAACGAACGCCACTACGGCGCCCTGCAGGGCCTGAACAAGGCCGAGACCGCCGCCAAGTATGGCGACGAGCAGGTGCTGGTCTGGCGCCGCGCCTACGACACGCCGCCGCCGCCGCTGGCGGAAGACGATCCGCGCCTGGAGACCGGCAACCCGCGCTATGCGAACCTGCCGCCCGCCCAGTTTCCGCGCACAGAGTGCCTCAAGGACACCGTGGAGCGCTTCCTGCCTTACTGGCACGAGACCATCGCGCCGGCGGTCAAGTCGGGCAAGAAAGTGGTCATCGCCGCCCATGGCAACAGCCTGCGCGCGCTGATCAAGTACCTGGACAAGGTGTCGGATGCCGACATCGTCGGTCTCAACATCCCTACCGCGCAGCCCTTGGTCTATGAACTCGACGCCGACCTGAAACCGATCCGCAACTACTACCTGGGTGACGCCGAAGCGATCAAGGCGGCGATGCAGGCGGTGGCGAATCAGGGTAAAGCCAAGGCGTGAATCGCGGACGCGGGATTTGCGTCAAAGCGCTTTGCCTTGCCGCATTTCTCGCCTCGCCGTCTTACGCCGCCAGCGGCGATTCGAAGAAGGACGAACTGCAGGATCTTAAGAGTCGCATCGAATCCCTGCGCCGCGACATGGCGAAGGCCGAGGAATCGAAGACCTACGCGGCAGACCGGTTGCGCGAGACCGAATCGGCGATCTCGGACGTCAATCGGCGCCTGCATGAGTTGGGCAGCGAACGTTCCGGACTGAAGGCCGAACTGGCCGATCTGGAAACGCAAAGCCGACGCCTGGACCACCAGGCGGGCGCGCAGCAAAACCAGCTGGCGCACCTGCTAAACCGCCAGTTCGTCGGTGGCGATTCGGATGCCCTGAAGCTCCTGCTCTCCGGCGAGGACCCCAACCAGGCGGCGCGCGACAAATACTTCCTGACTCAGCTCTCGCGCGCCAAGGCCGATCTGATCCAGCAATTGCGCGCCGTCGCCGCCGAAAAAAAACGCCTGGCCGACGCGGTGCGCGAGCGCCAGATGCAGCTGGCCGAGATCGAACGCCAGCAACAGGAAAGCCGCGCGCAATTGCTCGAACGCAAGAAACAGCGGCTGACGACGCTGGCCGCGATTGCGGACCGCCTCAAGGCGCAACGGCGTGAAATCGACACCTTGAAGCGGGACGAGCAGCGATTGGCCAAACTGATCGAGGGACTGGCCCGCATCGCGGCGGCGAAGAAGGCGGCGCCAAAAGTTCCCCAGGGGACACACAGCGCCGGCGCCGGCGGCACGGCGACATCAAGAACCCCGAAAGTAAAAAGCCATGACCCCGGCAATGTCGGCGGCGCCTTCGCGGCCATGCGCGGCCATCTTCGCCTGCCGGTCAAGGGAACGATTTCCGGTCGCTACGGTCAGCCAAGAACTGGGGGCGGTGCGACCTGGAAAGGCATCTTCATCCGCGCCGCCGAGGGGGTCGAGGTCAGGGCTGTGGCGGGCGGGGCCGTGGTGTTCTCCGACTGGCTACGGGGCTTTGGCAACCTGCTGATCATCGATCACGGCGATGATTTCCTTTCCGTCTATGGCAACAACGAATCCCTGCTGGCGGCGGTAGGGGCCAGCGTCAAGGGTGGCGAATCGGTCGCCACCGTGGGAAACAGCGGCGGTAACCCCGACTCGGGTTTATACTTTGAGTTGAGGCATCGCGGTCAGCCTTTCGATCCCCTGAAATGGGCCGGTAATCGCTAGTGTGCTTTACAGGAGCGGCGCTTGATTTTCGAGTGCAGCGAGCCAACCAGTAGCCCCCGCCCGGGCGGGGGATGAGGGGTGGGGATGTTCAAATTGCCTTTGTGTTCTTCGGAGTTCCTATGAGCAGCAAGCTGAAACAAGTGGGTCTGGTAGTTTCCGGTCTGATCGCTGGCATTTTCATCAGCCTTAATTTTTCCGCAAGCGCGGGCAAGGATGCGGCCACCTCTGCCCTGCCTATTGAGGAATTGCGCAGCTTCGCCGATGTCTACAACGCCATCAAGCAGGGCTATGTCGAACCGGTGGAAGACAAGAAGCTGATCACCCATGCCATCAGCGGCATGCTGGCGAATCTCGATCCGCATTCGGCCTATCTGGATGCCGACTCCTTCAAGGACCTGCAGGTCAGCACCCAGGGCGAATTCGGCGGCCTCGGCATCGAAGTCGGCATGGAAGACGGCTTCGTCAAGGTCGTGGCGCCGATCGACGACACCCCGGCGGCAAGGGCCGGCTTGAAATCGGGCGACCTGATCATCAAACTTGACGACACTCTCGTCAAAGGGCTTACGCTCAACGATGCCGTGAAGAAAATGCGCGGCAAACCCAAGACCCAGATCAAGCTAACCATCGTGCGCAAGGGCGAAGCCAAGCCTTTCGAAGTCACGCTGACGCGCGAGAAAATCAAGGTGGCAAGCGTCAAATCCAAGCTGCTCGAAGGCGGCTACGGCTATCTGCGGGTCAGCCAGTTCCAGGAGGAAACCGCCCCTGACGTGGTGAAGCACCTCGAGAAACTGGCGAAGGCCGACAAGGACGCCAAGGGCGATGGCATCAAGGGACTGGTGCTGGATCTGCGTAACGATCCGGGCGGTCTGCTCAACGGCGCGGTCGGTGTTTCCGCCGCCTTCCTGCCGGCCAATACGCTGGTCACCTCGACCGACGGCCGCACCGAGGACGCCAAGCGTCGCTATATGGCGAGCCCGGAGGATTACCAGCGCGGCCACAAGGATGACTTCATGAAGAGCCTGCCGGCCTGGGCCAGGACCGCACCGATGGTGGTGCTGGTCAACGCCGGCTCCGCCTCGGCGTCGGAGATCGTTGCAGGCGCCTTGCAGGACCACAAGCGGGCCGTGGTGATGGGCACCCAGACCTTCGGCAAGGGCTCGGTGCAGACCGTCCTGCCGCTGTCCAACAACGCCGCGATCAAGCTCACCACCGCGCGCTACTTCACGCCCTCGGGCCGTTCGATCCAGGCCAAGGGCATCACGCCGGACATCGTCGTCGAGGAAAGCGCCAACGGCGGCTCGCGCGAACGTGTGCGTGAGGCCGACCTCGAACGGCATCTTGGCGGCGAGAAGGAAAAGCCCGCCGAGCCGGCGCCACCCAAGCCGCAGACCAAGGGCAAGAAGGACGGCAAGGACAGCAAGGCCGACGAGGCGGACGAAACACCGCACGCACCGCTCGAATTCGCGTCGCTGAAAGACTACCAGTTGGGGCAGGCAGTAAATCTGCTGAAAGCCTGGCAGATCATCAAACGTTAAGATGCCTTCACGAGTTCCAGTCGTGGACGGACGAAAATGAGCAGGATGACTCCGGAAAAGGCTCGCGAGTTGCGTGATGAAAAGCGCGACGGCAAGCCTCGCAACCGTCCGGCTGCCTTCGTGCCGCAGCCCGGCACGCGCAAGCACCGCGAGCTGCGCTTCGATCGTCAGCATCCGGAACATGTCGAGGAGGCGCGCAAGCTGCTGGCCGGACTCGAAGGCATGGAAATCGATACCGGCATCGCGCCTTACAGCCTGTCGATCTGGTACGAAATCAGCGACTACTCGCTGGAAGGACTTGAGGCCGCGCTGGTACGCCAGGGCTTTCATCTCGACAACAGCCTGTACAGCAAGCTGATGCGCACAGTGGTGTATTTCTGCGAGGAAACCCAGATGCGCAACATGCGCGTACCCGCGCGCCTGATCAAGAAATCGCACGATGTTTACTCCAAGGCCTGGGAACGCCATCCCCACGGCGACCGTGACGAGACGCCGCCGGAATTGAGACAGGAACGATAGGCGCCGCCGTGACCGACGAGCAGCTGCTGCGCTACAGCCGCCATATCCTGCTGCCGCAGATCGGTATCGAAGGCCAGGAGAACATCGTCCATGCACGCGCGCTGGTGATCGGCGCCGGCGGCCTGGGTTCGCCGGCGGCCTTGTATCTGGCTTCGGCCGGTATCGGCACCCTGGTGCTGGCCGACGGCGACACGGTCGACCTGACCAACCTGCAGCGCCAGATCCTGCATCGCACCGATGCGATCGGCATGGAAAAGCCTGAATCGGGCAAACGCACGCTGGGCGAGCTCAATCCCGAATGCCATGTCATCGCACTCAGCGAACGCCTCTGCGGACCACGACTGGAAGAGGAAGTCGCGCTGGCCGACATCGTGCTCGACTGCTGCGACAACTTTGCCACGCGCCATGCCGTCAACCGCGCCTGCGTCAAGTTCCGCAAGCCGCTGGTATCGGGCGCCGCGATCCGCTTCGACGGACAGGTGGCGGTCTTCGATTCGCGCCAGGCGGACGCGCCCTGCTACCACTGCCTGTTTCCCGAAGGACAGGATGTCGAGGAAGTGCGCTGCGCGGTGATGGGCGTGTTCGCGCCGATCACCGGCATGATCGGCACGCTGCAAGCCGCGGAAGCCCTCAAGCTGGTGATCGGCTGCGGCAGCAGCCTCGCCGGGCGCCTGCTGCTGCTCGACGGTCTGGGCATGGAATGGCGCGAGATCCGGGTGCCGCGCGACCCGGGCTGCGCGGTGTGCGGGACTGAGAAAAAACAATAAATTCAGCTACAGAGGACACAGAGGACACAGAGGGCACAGAGAAAACCCATTGTGTTTGCCTTCCTCTGTGATCTCCGTGTCCTCTGTGGCTAATGCTTTTTGGGCTTCGTCATCAGAATAGCTGGCGATGCCGCAGGCGTCCCGGCGCGTGACTGAGCGCCACGGAGAACGCCAGGACGAACCAGAACAGCGGCTGGCGCCCGGCCTCCCAGATCACCAGCAGGGCCACCAGCGCAATCTTCAGTAGAGTCCCCAGCCCCTTGGCCTGGCGGAAGTAAAACGGGTTGGCCCAGGCGTCGAGGGCAACGATGCCCAGCCCCGAGATCAGCATCAGGCCGCCCCAGTTCCCCGCGCCACCGGCACCGCCCAGCACCACGGCGGAAACCCCGGCCAGACCGGCGATGTGGAACACGCGCAGGATATTGATCAGCAGGCCGCGGCCGGGGAAATCGCGATGGCCGTCATCTTCTTTCGCTTCACGCAAGGCGGGCTCGAATGCGAAAGTCGGCGCCGACGCTACGGCGCTCGATGATGTTGAGGCGCCGCGCACCGGCCAGATCGGTGAGTTCCGCCAGGCCGAACATGCCGCGCGCGGCATCGCCGAGCAGGACCGGCGCCTGGTAGATCAGCAGTTCGTCGACGCAGCCTTCGCGCAACAGCGAAGCGTTGAGCCGCGTGCCGGCTTCGGCCAGCACTTCGTTGATGCCGCGACGGCCGAGTTCCTGCAACAGGTCGGCGAGTTCCACCTTGCCCTCGGCGTTGGGCAGGATCACGATCCCGGCGCCGCGCGCGCGCAGCGCGGCACTGCGCGCGGCATCGTCCTGCGCCGCGGCGATCAGCACATTGCCGCCTTCCAGCACGGCGGCATCGAGGGGCGTTTCGAGCCGGCTGTCGATCACCACCCTGAGCGGCTGGCGCGTCGTCGGCACTTCGCGCACGGTGAGCCGCGGATTGTCGTCCTTGACGGTACCGATGCCGGTCAGCACCGCGCAGGACCGTGCGCGCCAGGCATGGGCGTCGCGCCGGGCGTCCGGCCCGGTGATCCACTGCGAGACACCATTGTTGAGCGCAGTCTTGCCGTCGAGGCTGGCCGCGACTTTCAGCCGCAACCAGGGCCGGCCGCGCGTCATGCGGGAGACGAAACCGATGTTGAGTTCCCGCGCCTCGACAGCCATCAGCCCGCTGGCGACGTCGATGCCGGCGGCCGCGAGCCGCGCCAGCCCGTGCCCGGCCACCAGCGGATTCGGATCCTGCATCGCCACCGCCACCCGGGAAATACCGGCCTTGATCAGCGCGTCGGCGCAGGGCGGCGTGCGGCCGAAGTGACTGCAAGGCTCGAGCGTGACGTAGGCCGTGGCGCCAGTCGCCGTATCGCCGGCGCCGACTATTGCATTCAGCGCGACGGCTTCGGCGTGCGGCAGCCCGGCCCTCTCGTGCCAACCTTCGCCGATGACGCGACCGTCGCGAACCATGACGCAGCCGACACGGGGATTGGGAGTCGTAGTGCAAAGTCCGCGCTGCGCCAGCTGCAGGGCGCGCGCCATGAAGCCGTGGTCGGTCGCGGAAAAATTCACCGGACGGCCCTCCCCCCGGCCCCGATCCCACGGCCGGCTCTGCATAGCCGGCCGGCTGCGGCAGCGCGGAGCAGTGCTCCGCGAAACCCTGCCTTCGCCCCAAGGCAGGGGGTGACTTCGGTTCGCCGCTGCGCGGCTCCATGGTTTGGCTGCGCCCCCCTTGGGGCGGCCTGGCGGGGAGCGCTCATGCGGCGCTCATCAGCCGCGGCCCGTCACGGTTTGGCCCGGGGCTGCCGCGGCTTCTTGATCTCGCGGATGGCTTCGGAAAATTCGTCGACGTCCTCGAAGTTGCGATACACCGAGGCGAAGCGGATATAGGCCACCTTGTCGAGTCTTTTCAGCTCGCGCATCACCAGTTCGCCGATGCGATCGGACGCCACTTCGCGCAAGGCCAGTTGCACCAGTTTTTCCTCGATGCGGTCGAGCGCGAGATCGATGCTTTCGGTAGTGACCGGGCGCTTCCTCATCGCCAGCATCATGCTGGCCTTGAGCTTGTCGCGGTCGTAATCGGTGCGGCTGCCGTTCTTCTTCACCACCTGCGGCAGCTGCAGTTCGACCCTCTCGTAAGTGGTGAAGCGCTTGTCGCAGGACAGGCAGCGACGGCGACGGCGCACGGTGTCGCCATCCTCGTTTTCCCGGGTGTCAACAACCTGGGTGTTGTCTTCGCTGCAAAAAGGACATTTCATCGGCGATCAGCCATACACCGGAAACTTCTTGCACATGACCGAGACTTCGTCACGCACGCGGGCCAGCACCGCTTCGTCGTGCGGTGCGTCGAGCACGTCAGCGATCAGTTCGGCGACCTGCTCGGCTTCGATCTCGGTAAAGCCGCGCGTGGTCATGGCCGGCGTGCCGAGACGGATGCCGGAGGTGACAAAGGGCTTTTGCGGATCGTTGGGAATCGCATTCTTGTTCACCGTAATGTGGGCACGCCCCAGTGCGGCCTCGGCGTCCTTGCCGGTGATGTTCTTGGCCTGCAGGTCGACCAGGAAGACATGCGACTCGGTGCGCCCGGAAACGATGCGCAGACCGCGAGCCTTCAAGACCTTGGCCATCACCTGGGCGTTGTCGATTACCTGTTCCTGGTAGTCGCGGAACTCGGGCGTCATCGCCTCCTTGAAGGCCACTGCCTTGGCGGCGATGACATGTTCCAGCGGGCCGCCCTGCAGGCCAGGAAAGATCGCCGAGTTGATCGCCTTTTCGTGCTCGGCCTTCATCAGGATCAGCCCGCCGCGCGGGCCGCGCAGGGTCTTGTGCGTGGTCGACGTCACCACGTCGGCGTGAGGCACCGGGTTCGGGTAGAAGCCGGCGGCAACAAGGCCGGCATAGTGCGCCATGTCGACCATGAAAATGGCGCCGACCGCCTTTGCCACCTTCGAAAAGCGCTCGAAGTCGATCCGCAGTGCATAGGCCGAGGCGCCGGCGATGATCAGCTTGGGCTTGTGCTCATGCGCCAGCTTTTCCATCGCATCGTAGTCGATTTCCTCGTTTTCATTGAGGCCGTAGGGAACCACGTTGAACCACTTGCCGGACATGTTGAGCGCCATGCCATGTGTCAGGTGGCCGCCGGCCGCGAGATTCATGCCGAGAATCGTGTCGCCCGGCTTGAGGAATGCCATGAACACCGCCTGATTGGCCTGCGAACCGGAGTTCGGCTGGACATTGGCGGCGTCGGCGCCGAACAGCGCTTTGGCGCGATCGATGGCCAGTTGCTCGGCCACATCGACATGTTCGCAGCCGCCGTAATAGCGCTTGCCCGGATAGCCTTCGGCGTACTTGTTGGTCAGTTGCGAGCCCTGGGCTTCCATCACGGGCCAGGAGACATAGTTCTCGGAGGCGATCAGTTCGATGTGATCTTCCTGGCGGCGATTTTCGTTCTGGATCGCAGCCCAGAGTTCGGGATCGGTCTTGGCGAGGGTGTTCTGCTTCAGGAACATGGCGGGATCCGGAGAGGGATGGGAAGGCGCGGATTTTAGCACCCGCACCCAACGACCCGCCAGTTGCGCCCTAGCCCGTGACCTCGTCGAGCGCCCGATTCAAATGACCGCAGTCGGCCCACGAAATCAGCCGCCAGCCGGCGTTGCCGTATTCCAGCCAGTTGAACGCGGCATTCGGCAGGGCAAAGTCGCGGGGGACATCGAGCGCCCGACCCATAGCGGCGCGATAAACCACATCGAGCACGCCGCCGTGGGTAAAGGCAAGCACGTTCTGCCCGACATGGCGCGCAGCCAAAACCTCAAGCCCGGCCATGACCCGTGCCGCGAAAACAACCAGTGATTCACCGGTTTCATAATCGTAGTCCGGTGTCCGCGCCTGATGATGACGATGTACGTCCGGATGCCGCTCGCTTGCCTCCAGCGAGGTAACGCCCTGCAATACGCCAAAGTGACGCTCCCGCAAAGTCGGCGCTGGCGATACGGTGATTTGTCGGCCCGCCATGGCGATCTGTGCCGTGTTCCAGGCGCGCAACAGGTCGCTGCTGTAGACAGCAGCGAAGGGCTGACCGCGCAGGCCTTCCGCCACGGCCCTTGCCTGCGCCTGCCCGGCTCGGTTGAGATCGATGTCGATCTGGCCCTGGATGCGCTTTTCGCCATTCCAGTCGGTTTCGCCGTGACGAACCAGGCAGAATCGGGTGGGTGGTGTTGCGGTCATGCGCCCTATTTTACGGCTTGTTGCGGGCGTCGCTGCGCAGTATCCGCGTCAGGTTCTGCCGAACATAGCCGATGTGATTGACTGCGGCGTCCAGCGCCTGTCCGGCATCCCCCTGCTCGATGGCCCGCCAGACCGCGCGATGCTGGTCGAGCAGGGCGTCCCGGGCCGCGGGAACCTGCATCAGTTCGCTCAGGTTGCGCCGTAGGTTGTCGCGCATCAGGCGCAACAGGCTCGCCGTCAAGTGGCCGACGATGACATTGTGCGAGGCTTCGGCGATGGCCTGATGAAACGCCAGGTCGGTATCGACCTGGACATCCAGGTCATCGCCGCCGAAGGCGGCCTCGAGCAATTTCAGGCTCTGGCGCACGCGCTCACGGTCGGCGGCGGTGGCGCGATGCGCGGCACATTCGGCGGCGCGCCCTTCCAGCATGTTGCGAAACTCCAGCATGTCCTCATGCACCGCCGGATGGTCGCGCAGGATTTCCTCCCACGGATTGCCGAAACTCGAATCGAGACGATCGGTGACAAAAGTACCCCCGCCCTGCCGGCTATCCAGCAATCCGCGCGCCGCGAGTTTCTGGATGGCTTCACGCAACGAGGCGCGCGAAACGCCGAGTTGCACGGACAAGTCGCGCTCCGAAGGCAGACGGTCACCGGGCTTCAAACGGCCCTCGAGCACCCGCTGTTCAATCTCCCGCGCGACCACGTCGGCCAGCCGCGGTGCAGTCATTTTTGCGTTCATCGGCAAAATATATCACTGGTCTGACCACAATATCAACAGGAAACAGCTCTGCCAAGAGACCTTCTATAAGGCTATTGACAGTAATGGTTACGGTCTTTATCATTTCAAAACTTTTGGTCTGACCATTGATCCACCACCTGCTCATCGATGAGCGTTGACTTAAACGGCGATTCCTGGCGACCTGCCCAAGATGCTGACGCAATCAAGGAGAAGTTCTTGGATCAACAAATGTTGATGGCTCAGGTTAATATGCTTCGAAAACACGTTCGGATCGGGCAAGGCAATGCTCTGCGCGACCGAAAAACAGCCTTGGAGGTCCGTGCATGAATGCCATGCTGAAAATGTCGCAACTGATCGACGGCCTGAACGAGCGTGTCGGTCGCGCAATGATCTGGCTGGTCCTCATCGTAGTCATCGTCAGCGCCGGGAATGCGACATTCCGTTTCACATTCAACATGAGTTCAAATGCCTTGCTGGAGATCCAGTGGTATCTCTTCTCGGCGATATTCCTGTTCTCGGCAGGCTACGTGCTGAAGAAGAATGAACACATCCGCATCGACGTCCTCGTCAGTCGCTGTTCCGAGCGCACGCAGAATTGGATCGACGTGTTCGGCATTCTGGTCTTCCTGCTGCCGATGGCCCTGATCATCGGCTACCTGTCATGGCCGGTGTTCATGAACGCGTGGAACTCGGGCGAAATGTCATCGAACCCTGGCGGGTTGATCCGCTGGCCCGTGCGCCTGATGATGCCGCTGGGCTTCGCCCTGCTGGTTCTGCAAGGGCTCTCGGAACTGGTCAAGCGGCTTGCATTTCTGACCGGCGCCGCACCCAATGTTCTGCTTAAGGAAGAAGGACCCAGCGCCGAGGAGGAACTGGTCGAGGCGATCAAGAAGCACCATATATCGGCCGAAGTAGCCGATATCGTGCACATGAACCATGAGATGGTCGACGGCCAGACGACAAAAGGAGACCGCAAGTGACCGAATTTCTGATCGCCAACATGGCGCCGATCATCTTCGCTTCGCTGATATTTTTTCTGCTGCTGGGCTTTCCCGTCGCCTTCTCGCTGGCCGCCAACGGCATCATTTTCGCCATCATCGGCATCGAACTCGGCCTCTTTCAGCCTTCCTTCCTGCAGGCGCTGCCGGAGCGGATTTTCGGCGGCGTCATGAACAACGACACGCTGATGGCCATCCCCTTCTTCACCTTCATGGGGCTGATCCTGGAACGATCCGGCATGGCCGAGGATCTGCTGGAAACCATCGGCCAGCTATTCGGCCCGATTCGAGGCGGACTGGCCTATGCCGTCGTGCTGGTCGGCGCCATGCTGGCCGCCACGACCGGCGTAGTTGCAGCATCGGTGATTTCGATGGGCCTGATTTCCTTGCCGATCATGCTGCGCTACGGCTACGACCGGCGCCTGGCCTCGGGCGTGATCGCCGCGTCGGGAACGCTGGCACAAATCATTCCGCCCTCGCTGGTGCTGATCATCATCGCGGACCAGCTCGGCAAGTCGGTCGGCGACATGTACAAGGGCGCCTTCGTCCCCGGCTTCGTGCTGACCGGTCTGTACCTGATCTATATCCTGGGCATGACCATCTTTCTGCCGAAATCGGCCCCGGCACTGCCGCCGGAAGCGCGGGTGTTCCGCGAGCCCAGCGGCAAGACCGGCGGTACTTCGCTGCTGGTGCTGAGCTTCATTTCCGTCGGCGCAGCCGTCTTCTGGGCTTTGCGACAGCCCGCTGACAAACCTACCGATGAGTTGATCGTGGTCGCCATGTGCATCGGCATGGGTCTGGCGTTTGCGCTTGCCGTCGCCAACAGCGGATTCAAGCTGGGCCTCCTGTCGAAGATGGCCGAGAAGGTCACCTACGTGCTGATCCCGCCGCTGGCCTTGATCTTTCTCGTGCTGGGCACCATCTTCCTCGGCATCGCCACCCCGACCGAAGGCGGCGCCATGGGCGCCACCGGCGCGCTGATCATGGCTCTGGCCCGCAAGCGACTGACCTGGAGCCTGCTCAAGCAGGCCATGGATTCAACTGCGAAGCTGACCACCTTCGTGGTCTTCATCCTGGTCGGCGCCCGCGCCTTCTCCTTGACCTTCTACGGGGTCGACGGCCACAAGTGGGTCGAGCACCTGCTGTCCGACCTGCCGGGCGGCCAGATCGGCTTTCTGATCGTGGTGAATGCGCTGATTTTCTTCCTTGCCTTCTTCCTCGACTTCTTCGAGCTCTGCTTCATCGTCGTCCCGCTGCTCGGACCGGTGGCGGAGAAACTCGGCATCGACCTGGTCTGGTTCGGCGTCCTGCTGGCCATCAACATGCAGACTTCGTTCATGCATCCGCCCTTCGGTTTCGCGCTGTTCTACCTGCGCAGCGTGGCGCCCAGCAACCCGTTCAAGGACAAGGTGACCGGCGAAATGACCGATCCGGTCACCACGGGGCAGATCTACTGGGGCGCGATACCCTTTGTCGTGATCCAGATCATCATGGTCGGGCTGGTCATTGCGTTCCCGCAACTCGTCGGTCACGACACGCAACTCACCAATGCCCAGATGGAGGAGCAGGGGCAAGCCATCGACATCCAGAAGATGCTGCAGCAGGATTCGGCTGCGGATGCCACGCGGGAAGCCGCGAAGACGGCCCCCGGAGCCCCGGCGCAGGATGAAGGCGATGCGCTGACCAAGGCCATCCGCGACGCCAGCAAACAGAAGTAAGGGTTTCGGCGCCTAGCTTGCCCATCAAGAGGGTCGGCGGTGCCGGACCAAAGAAAAAAGCCCCGGAAAATTTCGGGGCTTTTTTCTTGTTGCCAGGAATGAGTTACTTGACGTGCTGCTGCAGGAACTGGTCCATGCCGAGTTCGGCAACACTGAACCACTGGTTCTGATCCTTCTGAAACTTGAGGTACTCGGTGTACATCTTCTTGAACGCGGGATTCTTTGCCGACTCGTCGCTGTAAAGCTGCACGGCCGCCTTGTAGGCTGCTTCCATGATCTCGGCGGAATACTTCTTGAGCTTGACGCCCTGGCCGACCAGCCTGCGCAATGCTGCGGGATTCTTCGCGTCGTACTCGGCCAGCATCGTCACATTGGCTTCATAGGCAGCGGCTTCCCAGGCAGCCTGGTAATCCTTCGGCAGCTTGGCCCACTGATCCTTGTTCACGAAGAAATGCACGCAGGGACCCGGCTCCCACCAACCCGGGAAGTAGTAGTTCTTGGCAACCTTGTGGAAGCCCAGCTTCTCGTCGTCGTAGGGACCGACCCATTCGGCAGCATCGATCGTGCCCTTTTCCAGCGCCGGGTAGATATCCGACCCCGGAATCTGCTGCGTCACCATGCCCAGTGCCGAGAACACCGTTCCGCCAAGACCGGCGATACGCATCTTGACGCCCTTGACGTCCGCCAGTGTATTGATCTCCTTGCGGAACCAACCGCCCATCTGCACGCCGGTGTTGCCGCCGGCAAAGGACACGACGTTGTAGCCGGCATAGAACTCGTCGAGCAGTTTCTGGCCGCCGCCGTAGTAGATCCATGCATTGAGCTGACGGGCGTTCATGCCGAAGGGTATGGAGGTACCCATGCCGAAGGTCTTGTCCTTGCCGACATAGTAGTAGGAGCAGGTATGGCATGCTTCGACAGTACCGTTCTGCACCACGTCGAGCGCCTGTCCACCGGGAGCAACTTCGCCCGAGGCAAAGACCTGAACCTGGAACTTGCCGCCGGTGATCGCGGCAAGGCGCTGCGAGAGAACTTCGGCACCACCGTAAATCGTGTCAAGACTCTTTGGGAAACTGGAAGTCAGGCGCCACTTGATGGTCGGGGCGGTTTGTGCGATGGCCGGGGCTGCGCCGGCGGCCAGGATGCCGGCTATGCCGGTGTGCTGCAGAAACTTGCGTCGTTCCATGCCACTTCTCCTATCTTTGTTTGTAATCGGGACCCCGCGCCGAGGCGGAACCTGCACGGATACTACACCCACTCCCCTAATCATGGCACATTGCCGAGAACCTCGGCAACCAGTCGCTTCGTCAAGCGCCTGCGGGGAACTTCTCTGAAAACCAGACGCTTCAGCGCAGGGGAACTATTGCGCATCGTTTAGAATTCGGACAAAAAAATACCCTGAAAAAGCCCTCACTACAGGCTTAAGGTGCTCGGACCGGCGATCCATCATGAAGGCCGCTTATGAGGCCGCCATGGCGCTGTACGACGATCTGTCGGCGAAGAACCCCGCCTGGAAGAAAGTCTATGGCGACTATGCCGCGTTCCGCGACGAGCAGAACCTGCTGGTTCAGCTTCTGCGAAGCCGATTTCGACACCTTCATGCAGAGAGGCCGCTTCGCCAAGGACAGGGCCGCAGCAGCGCCGAAAAAGAAGTAAGACGTCATCGGCCAGGCCGGCAATTGCCGGCACCCAGGACAGACCCCGCTGCGGCGGGGGGGGGGTTGGCAGCGCTCAGCGCGGGGCGAGACGCCAGAGCGACGTCACTTCTGCTGCACGCGCCGCATGCAGCGGGTCGCTGCTGTCGCCCGCCCGCGGATGACCGGGCCTGACATCCATCCGTCCCGACACTTTCAGGCCGGCTGCCTCAATCGCCGCCAGCAGCTCGGCGCGCGTGCGCAGACCAAGATGCTCGGCGAGATCGGAAAGTATCAGCCAGCCTTCGCCGCCCGGTTCCAGATGATCCGCAAGCCCCCCGATGAACCCCCGCAGCATGCGGCTATCCGGATCATAAACCGCACGCTCCAGCGACGAGCCGGCACGTCCCGGCAACCAGGGCGGATTGCACACGATCAGCGGCGCGCGGCCCGGCGGAAACAGATCGGCTGACACCACGTCGACCTGCGCGGCCAACCCGAGTCGCGCCAAGTTCTCCGCGGCGCAAACCAGCGCGCGCGGGTCCTGATCGGTGGCGACGATGCGCGCCACTCCGCGCCGCGCGAGCACCGCCGCCAGCACGCCGGTGCCGGTGCCGATGTCGAAGGCCAGCGCGCTACCGGCCGGCAGCGGGGCCTTGGCGACCAGGCTGACATACTCGCCGCGCACCGGCGCGAACACGCCGTAATGCGGATGAATGCGCGCGACCAGGGCCGGAACTTCGACACCCTTCTTGCGCCATTCGTGGGCGCCGATCAGGCCCAGCAGTTCCCTCAGCGAGGCGATGAAAGGCCCATGTTCACCACGGGCCGGCCCATAGGCCTCGACACAGGGTTCAGCCACATCGGGCGCCCGCCGCAGCGGAATCCGGTAATCGTCTTCGAAGGGCAGCAGCACCATGCCCAGGGTACGGGCGCGCTGCAATTGGGCCTGCCGATACAGATGAAAAGCCTCGGCGGGAGCCGCTGCCGCCTGCGGCAGCTTGCGCGGTTTGCGCTCGATGCGCCTGGCCATGGCCTGCAGCAACTGGCGCGCATTCTGAAAATCGCCGCGCCAGAGCAGGGCCGTGCCCTCGCACGCCAGGCGGTATGCCTCGTCCGCGGTGATGCGGTCATCCGCGAGGACGAGCTTTTTCGGCGGCGCAGCGCCGGCTTCAGATTGCCAGCGCAGCGAACGCGCCTCGCCGTCTTCGGTCCAGGCAACAACCGGGGGAACACTCACGACGCTTCCCCGCAATGCAGCTTGTCTCGCACCGGCACGATCGGCACCTCGATGAACATGGAATGGACGCATGGTACGTTGCAGGCGATCGCCTGTAAATTTTCTCGGATGCCGGTCATGGATCGCCCGGCTGCCGTACCGCCGGCGCCAGCGCTGTGCGTCCCCTTGGGAACTCTCTGATTGCCGCGATGCAGGACTCTTGCGGTAAAGTCGCGATCCCCTCCTCTCGTCTTTACATGATGTCGCCACGCCTGCTGTTCACCATCGTTTTCATCGAAGGCTATTGTTCGCTCGGCGCCGAGATCATTGCATTGCGCCGCCTGATTCCCCATGTCGGCAGTTCCATCGTGGTCACGGCGCCGACCATCGGCCTGTTCCTGCTCGCGCTGGCGCTCGGCTACCACTCCGGCAGCCGCGTCGCGGCAAACTACCGCAGCGTGGTGGCGCGCAACTTCCTGATCTCGGCCGCGCTGATGGGCGGAGGCCTGGCGGGCGGCAGCGTCAATGCCATCTTCGCTGGAAGTTCGGCAGGCATGGCCTACCTGATTTTCATCGGCGCCATCCTCTGCCCGCTGGCCTGGCTGCTGGGGCAGACGGTGCCGATCCTGACCAACCTGATGCTCGCCCAGCGCAGCGGCGAAGCGGCCGGCCGCGCGCTGTACTGGTCGACGCTGGGTTCCTTTCTCGGTTCCGTCACGCTTTCGCTGGTCGTCATGCAGCTGTTCGGCGTCTGGGCCGCGGTGCTGCTCGGCGCCCTGATGCTGGTCGCCGGTGCCGCGCTGGTGCAGCGTCCGCAACCTTTGATGGCGACGCTACTGATCGTTGTGGCGGCGCTCGCCGTGGCGGCCAACCTCGGCGACCGCCAGCGCGCCGATACCGCCTATGCCGATTACGCGGTGGAGTCCGTGCTGCGCGAAGGCATGCTGTCGCCGCGCGCCTTCGTCGTCAACAACCAGAATGCATCGGTGATCGACGGCAGCGAGCCGCCCCTGTATGCGCGCTATGTGCAGCACCTGCGCCGCATCCTGCTCGATGACCTGCGTTTCAGCGAACGCGACATCCTGGTGCTGGGTGCCGGCGGCTTCACCCTGTCGCATCGCGAGCCCTTGAACCGCTATACCTACGTCGATATCGACCCGGCGATCCGCGCCATCGCCGAGCGCGACTTCCTGCGCGAACCGATCCGCGGCGAATTCGTCGCCACCGACGCGCGTCGCTTCGTCATCGACACCACGCGCCGCTTCGATGCCATCGTGGTCGATGTCTACAGTTCCCGCACCTCGATTCCCGGCCATCTGGTGACGCGCGAATTCTGGAGCGACACGCGACGCGCCCTGAAGCCCGACGGCGTCATGCTGGCCAACCTGATCCTCGACGGCCGGCTTGCGAGCCCTTACGCGGGCAACCTGCTGGCCACCATCGAAAGTGCTTACGGCCGTTGCGCGGTCGAGGTACTGGCCAAGTCTGCACCGCTCAGCAACGTCATCGTCACCTGCTTCGCCGGTGAGAGCGGCGCAGCGAACCGGATCTACGTCGACGAGCGCAACCTGGCCGATATCGACAGCGCCCGCTCGCCCTGACCGCAGCCACCAGGCGCAGCCGCCGTGTCGCCAGCGCCGACTTTTCGGGCCAAGGGCTGGCGTCAGCTACCGGCGATGGTCATGCGCTCGATCAGGATGGAGCCGACCTGCTTCGAACCCCGCGCTTCGATGTCGTTGCCGATGGCGGCAATGCCGCGCAGCATCTCGCGCAGGTTGCCGGCGATGGTGATCTCTTCCACCGGATAGGCTATCTCGCCCTTTTCCACCCAGTAGCCTGCGGCGCCGCGGGAATAGTCGCCGGTCACGTAATTCACGCCCTGGCCCAGCAACTCCGTCACCAGCAGCCCCGTCCCCATTTCGCGCAGCAAGCCCTTGAGGTCGTGCCGGCCGGGTTGCACCACCAGGTTGTGTGCGCCGCCCGCATTTCCCGTGGTCTGTAGCCCGAGCTTGCGCGCCGAATAGGTGGACAGGAAGTAGCCCTGCAGCACGCCGTTCTTCACCACCTCCCGATCGTGCGTGGCCACGCCATCGTCATCGAAGGGCGACGAGGCGAATCCGCCGCGAATATGCGGCCTTTCGCTGATCCGGACGAAGTCGGGAAACAACTGCTGGCCCAGGCTGTCGATCAGGAAAGACGTCTTGCGGTAGAGCGCGCCGCCGGAAATCGCATGGACGAAACTGCCGATCAAACCGGTTGCCAGCGGCGCCTCGAAAATCACCGGGCATTTGCGCGTCTTCAGCTTGCGCGCGCCGAGCCGCGACAGGGCGCGCCGAGCCGCGTAATCGCCCACTGTCGCCGCATCGGGAAATTTCCGCGGATCGCGTTGCGAGAAATACCAGTCGTCGCGCTGCATAGTCTCGCCTTCGCCAGCGATCACCGAGCAGGACACGTAGTGCCGCGAGGTGGCGAAGCCGCCCATGAAGCCCAGACTGTTGGCGGAAACAAAGTGCGAGGTCTGCGCGGAAACGCTGGCACCTTCCGAGTTCCTGATCATCGGACTGACATCGAAGGCCGCCTGCTCGCAACGCCGGGCGATGTCGATCGCGGCTTCCACCGGAATATCCCAGGGATGGAACAGGTCCAGATCCATGGTTTTTGTCGCCAGCAGCCTGGCCTCGGGCAGGCCGGCGCAGTCGTCCTCGGCGGTGAAGCGGGCGATGGACAGCGCCGCCTCGACCGAGGCCCGCACCGCCGCCGGCGAGAAATCCGAACTGCTGGCATGGCCGCGCCGCTGGCCGATGTACACGGAGACGCCGAGTCCCTTGTCGCGGTTGTACTCGATGGTTTCGACCTCCTGCCGGCGCACGCTGACCGACTGGCCGAGCCCCTCGGAAACATCCACCTCGCAAGCCGTGGCTCCCTTTGTAGCGGCGTGATCGAGGACGGTCTGCGCCAACGCGCGCAATGCCTCTTGAGAATGTGCGAAACCTTGGGACATGCGGGAACCCTTTAAGAGTGAGACTCGAATCGCGAAGCTATAATCATAACCGTGGAAGATATCGATAACGCACCGGACGAGTATTCCGGTCCCAGTAAATCGCAGCGCAAGCGGGAAAGTACCGCCTTGCAGGATCTCGGCGCCGAACTGGTGGCGCTGTCAAAGGAGCGCCTGACGAAGATCGACATGCCGGAACGTCTGCGCGATGCCCTGCTCGAAGCGCAGCGCATCACCAAGCACGAAGCCCGGCGGCGCCAGATGCAATACATCGGCAAGATCATGCGCGATGTCGATGCGGCGCCCTTGCGCGCGGCGATGGACGGAATCAACGGTGTCTCGAAAGCGGCGACCATCCGTCAGCACCAGTTGGAAAGATTGCGCACGCGTCTGATGGAAGACGAGGCGGTGTTCAGTGAAGTCGCCCGCGAATACCCCGGCGCCGACATTCAGCACCTGCGCCAGTTGCGCCGCAACGCATTGAAAGAGGTCCAGCAGGGCAAGCCGCCGCGCGCCTACCGCGAGTTGTTCAGGGAACTGCGCGCGCTTGAAGTCGCAGGCGCGCCGGATGACACAGCGGACGACGACGTCTAGCCGCGGCTAGGCGAAATCCTTTTGTGGCGCGCCTGCGGGGCTGGTACTCGACGTGAGTATGGTCAGAGCGGCCTGGGCGTGTTCCGCCGCATCGCGCCCCAGGCCCGTCAGATAGCCGCCATCGACCAGGGTCAGCAATCCCTTGGCATGCAAACGCTGCGTGGCGGCAATGACGTCCGGATCGGCGTTCTTGTGCACCTTGATCCCCTGCCGGCTGGTCTCCAGGTCGAAGCGGATCAGGGTATTCAGTTCATGGACCAGATCAGGCGTATAGGGCATGTCAAACCTCGCTCTTGAATGTTCGGCAAAACCGGACTGACGCCATTCTAACTTCCCGTTCCGGCGGTGCAGGCATTTCGCCAAACGAAATCTCTTGCGACCCGTGAGCCGTGGGCCGTGATCGACGAAACGACCCACAATACGGTCGGTGCCGGAATGATCCGCTGAGCGCGGACGTATCGGAAAACAAAAAAGCCAGGCAGCGCCTGGCTTTCGTTTTCGCTGCGCCCGTCTTATTCGGCGGTTGGCGCTTCGGCCACGTCGCCTGCGGGACGATCCAGCAATTCGACAAAGGCCATCGGCGCGTTGTCGCCAACGCGGAAGCCCATTTTCAGGATGCGCAGATAACCGCCGTTGCGGGCGGCATAGCGCGGACCGAGCTCGTCGAAGAGCTTGCCGACGATTTCACGATCACGCGTGCGATCGAAAGCCAGGCGACGGTTGGCCAGGCTGGGCTTCTTGCCCAGGGTGATCAGGGGTTCCACCACGCGGCGCAGTTCCTTGGCCTTGGGCAGGGTGGTCTTGATGGCCTCGTGGCGCAGCAGCGATACCGCCATGTTGCGCAGCATCGCCTGGCGATGTGCCGAGGTCCGATTGAGTTTGCGAAGTCCGTTACCGTGACGCATTTTGATTCCCTCGTTTTTTGCGGCCACCGCGCAATGCAAGTGGCCGGTTAATGGTTATCGAGTATTGGTGATTCAGTATTACACGTACAACAAAAACTAACGCACCGGGGGTCAATACCCGGCTTTCAATCAATCAGGACAGCTTCTCAAGGCCGGCGGGCGGCCAGCTTTCGAGCTTCATGCCCAGAGTAAGGCCGCGCGAAGCCAGCACTTCCTTGATTTCGTTTAGCGACTTGCGACCCAGGTTCGGGGTCTTGAGCAACTCCGTCTCGGTACGCTGAATCAGATCACCGATGTAATAGATGTTCTCGGCCTTGAGGCAGTTGGCGGAACGAACCGTCAGTTCGAGGTCATCGACCGGACGCACCAGAACCGGATCCACGGAGGTCTGCTTGGGGGCCTCTGCAGACATCGGCGTGCCCTCGAGATCGGCGAACACCGACAGCTGCTCCATGAGGATGCGAGCCGCGGTACGCACCGCTTCCTCTGCATTGTCGATGGCGCCATTGGTTTCGATGTCGAGAATAAGCTTGTCGAGGTCGGTGCGCTGTTCGACACGCGCGGACTCGACGGAATAGCTGACGCGGCGCACCGGGCTGAATGATGCGTCGAGCATGATCTGGCCGATGGCGCGGTTCTCGCGGGCGATTTCACGCTGGTTGGCCGGAACATAGCCGCGGCCGGACTCGACGCGGATCTGCATATTGAGCTTGCCGCCAGGAGCGATGTGGGCAATCACGTGATCCGGATTGACGATTTCGACATCATGGGTGGTTTCAATGTCGCGCGCTGTGACCACGCCCTCGCCATTTCTGGAGAGGGTCAGCGTCGCCTCGCGCCGGTTGTGCATCTTCAGTACCACGCCCTTGAGATTCAACAGCACATCGACCACGTCCTCGCGCACGCCGTCCAGCGTCGAATACTCGTGCAGCACGCCTTCAATGGACACCTCGGTCGGCGCCACGCCTTCCATGGAGGACAGAAGAATGCGGCGCAGGGCATTGCCCAGCGTATGGCCATAGCCTCGCTCGAACGGCTCCATGACCACACGGGCATGCAGCGGCGAAAGCTGCTGGACATCGATACTGCGGGGTTTCAGAAGTGTGTGCATGTGCATTCCTTCAAATGGACGACGCCTGGCGTCCGGTGGACGCCAGGCGCAAAACTATCTGTTAGCGTGAATACAATTCGACAACCAGGCCTTCACTGATTGACGGCGGCAGATCTTCGCGCGCAGGGTATGACTTGAAGATACCCTTGCCGGCTTTGACATCCACTTCGAGCCACACGGGGAAACCACGCGACTCGGCGGCTTCCAGAGCAGCCTTGGTGCGCAGGTGACTGCGGGTACTGTCGAGCAACTGGATGACATCACCGGGACGCACGTTGTAAGAAGGAATATCCACGCGCTTGCCGTTGATCAGCACACCATTGTGGCGAACCACCTGCCGGGCCTCCGCGCGCGAAACGCCGAATCCCATGCGGTATGCCACGGTGTCGAGACGGCCTTCAAGCAGTTTCAGCAGATTCTCGCCGGTCTGTCCCTTTTTGCGCTCGGCATCGGCGAACACCTTGCGGAACTGCCGCTCGAGAACGCCGTAAATGCGACGGATTTTTTGCTTTTCGCGCAGTTGCGTGCCGTAACCTGACAAGCGCTGCCCGGACTTTTGGCCGTGCTGGCCGGGCGCGTAGGCACGGCGCTCGACGGAACATTTGTCAGTGAAGCACTTCTCGCCTTTGAGGAAGAGTTTCTCGCCCTCGCGGCGGCACTGGCGGCACTTGGCATCTAGGTTGCGGGCCATGGTG
>JBIJDJ010000159.1:0-6933 GCA_044344175.1 Sulfuritalea sp. | reverse complement strand
AATGCTTCGCCGTGATCGCCGGTGATGACGACCAGCGTGTTGTCGAGCAGACCATGTTTGCGCAGCGCGGCGAAAAGGTCACCGACCACCGCGTCGGTATCCCGCACCGCCTTGACATAGGCCTCCTTGGCCTGCCGCGCGTCATGCACCGGCTGGATGTTGCCCGGCGAAACATACGGATGATGCGTCGCTATGGTCAGCATCGAAGCGAAGAAGGGCCGCCCCTGCTGCGACTGGCGCCGCATCCAGTCGACGGCCGGCGCGACCATGGCGCGATCATCGACGCCGAGATAACCGAGCTTCGCCCAGTTTTCGCCTGCGATGGACTCCTGGGTAAAGCGGTGCTCGAATCCAACGTTGGTCAGAAACGTCGAGCGGTCCTCGAAACCGCCCGGAGGCGTCTGGAAATGCGCGCTCGCATAGCCGGCGGATGCCAGGAGGTGCGGCAGACAGGTCAAAGGAAGGTTCCCCGCGACGGTTTCGGAAATATCGGTACCGAAGCGCGGGAAGGTGCCGCAGTAGATGCCGACCAGGGCCTTCGACGTATGCGGGATGGTCGTGTAGGCCTTCTCGACCCGCCATCCCTCGCGGGCGATTCGATCCATATTCGGGGTATCGGACGGTGCGCCACTACCCGTGGCCGCATAACTGCCAAGCACATCGTGGCGCACCGACTCCAGAATCAGGAACAGTATGTTCGGCGGACTATCCCGGAAGCCAAGCACCTGCGGGCGGGTATAAATATTTTCGGCCTGCACGCCGTCGGCCAGTGTCTGGTACTGAAGTGCGCCCATCGCCGCGCCGAGCGTCATGCCGGTCAGAATCCCCTTCTGCCAGTTCCCCGTCGCGGTGGTATTCCATGCCCGTTGCCGGCCAAAGAAATCCTTGTAGTCGCCACGATACAGTGCCGCCTCTTCAGCACGGGGGGGCAAGGAAATCTTGCCGTCGGCACCGGAAGCGGGGAACACCAGCGGACCCGCAGCCACCATGAGAATGGGCGCAAAAAATACACCGTATTGCAGGGTCGCCAGCGAACGCCGCCGAAAGCGGAACAAGGCCATCACCAGGATGCCGCAACAGACGAGGAGGATTCCCAGCAACTCTCCGTCCAGCGCCCCCGACGCAACTTCAGCAAGCTCCACCATGTGGTAGACGAAGAAGGCAAGGATGTCCGGATTCAGGATTTCGCCGGTCTTGATGAACAGCGCGTGGCCCAGTCCGGCCATGAGGACAATACCCGTGACGACAAACCAGTGGATGCTGCTGTTCAGGCGGCCGCCCGCGCTCTCGCTAGCGATGAAACGGCTTGCCGTCCAGTACAGCAGGGCGAGGCCGGCAAGCACGATGAAATCGGCGGCTGCGGCGATCAACACCGTATCCGACGACCAGGTCAGGTCATGGTGCGAGCGCCCGACCAGCAAGGCCGAAATCACCGCCGCCACGGCAAGATAGGCGCGCAGGATGCTGGGGCTGAATGTCACCATGGGCGAATTGCCGGGCACGTTCCGGTCAGGCCGGACGAAGCGGGGAGAAAAGCCTACGCTTCCTGCACGACATGGAGAAAGGCCGACTCCAGGGACAAGGTGGGTTTGATTTCGATCAGGGTATGTCCGGCCGCCTGGATCGACATCAGCGTTTGCCACAACTGTGGACGCGGCACTTCGACGACCCACCGCCCGCCGGGCTCGGCCACCATGCCTTCGCAGGCCGCAGCGACTCCCTGGCTGCGTACCACTACCCTGTCGTCCGCGCCGACCAGTTCGCCCGGCGCGCGCACCGCCCGCAGTTCGCCCTTGTGGATCAGCCCGAAGCGATCCGCCAGGCGCTCCACGTCGTGCAGCACATGGGATGTCAGAAAAATGGTGCCGCCTTTCTGACGGTACTCGGCAAGAATGTCGACCACATCGCGGCGGCCGATCGGATCGAGCCCGGACAAGGGCTCGTCGAGGATCAACAGGCGCGGCTCGACCGCCATGGCGTGGGCCAGTGCGGTGCGCTGTGCCATGCCCTTGGAGAAGCCTCGCACCACCTTGTTGGCCACCTCGCCCAGGCTGAACCGTTCCAGCCAGCCCATGCAATGAGCATCCGGCGCGGCGGGCTTGCGGCCATGCAGGGCGAGGCCCATGGCAAGGATTTCCATGGGCGTCAGATAGTCGGGCAAGCTGGGGTTTTCCGGCACATAGCCCAATCCGCGCCGCGCTTCGGGCCGGGTGACATCGACACCGAACAAGGCTGAGGAACCGGCTGTCGGCGACATCACGCCGGTGAGTATCTTGATCGCCGTACTTTTCCCCGCGCCGTTGGGGCCGATGAAGCCGAACACTTCGCCTTCTTCAACCGTCAGCGAAATGCCCTTGAGCGCCTCGAAGGGCGGTGCGGCCCAGTTTCGCGGATAGGTCTTGCGCAAATCGCGGAGTTCAATAGCGTTGATCATGATCAAGGAGGTGAGGTACGCAGCACGATTTCGCCCTGCTTATCAAAACCGAAGCCGAAGCCGAACGGGTCTGTCGGCAACTCGGCAAGAATGCCGGAACTAACCAGTTCCGGCAGATTGGACAAAGGCTTGCCAAAGCGCTCGCGGTAGGCAATGGCGGCGGTACGCAGTTGGTGCAATTGACGCAGGCGCACCACGCGAAGTTCCAGATAGGCACGAAAATCCTTGCGCCGCGCTTCCTTCGCCATCGCTTCAACCACACGGATCGCCAGTTCGGTATCCTGCGCCTTGTCGATCAAACGTGCCGCCATGTTCTGCATGGTCAGACGCTGGTCGGGATCGGGCAGCTTTTCCGCCGCATCGCGCATCCAGGTCGCGGCGCCGATGGGATCGTGTTTGTAATACCACTGATTGAAACCGTAAAAGAACGCCGGCTGGTAATCGAAGAATCGCACTCGACTGGCGCGGGCCAGAACGGTCTGCGCCGAATCCAGTTCACCGAATTGGGCCAGAATCGCAAAGGCAATGTAGTAGTTGTCTTCGTGGGCCGGGTTCAGCCAGGACACATCTTCCTGCACCTTGGCCAGAATGCGGAATTCCTCCGGCCGCATCTTTTCCGGTGCCACCACCAGCGCCCGGATGGCGGCAATGTTGGCCGCCAGGTGACGGTCGCCCATGGCCATAAACACCTGCACAAACAGCGGCAAAGCCACCCGCATCTCGACGGATACGGATTGCCGCGGCGCCGACTTGAGTCGCTCGGCGCTGAAAACAAACACCAGTGCCAGCGCCAGCGCCACCAGCCATTCCTTGCGGAGCAATTTCGCCGTCACGTCAGCGCCGACTATTCGAAATCGCGGCGAGTGAAGGTCATCACCGCCACGGTAAGCAGCAGCGCCGCATAGCTCGCCGCCAGAACCAAACTTAGCCCTACCGCCTGCCCGTCCGGCGCCAGCCCGTACATCGGCCAGTTGCGCCAATCCAGCCGCGACAGGTCAGGGAGCACCCATTGAATGGCATTGATGATCGGCGCAAATCGCATCAGTTCCAGGTCGCCATCCGCGCCCTTGCTCAGATATTCGGCAACCGCCCCAAGACTCTTGCCAGCCACGGCGAAGGCAAGGCCCAGCGCCAACGGCAATATCGATACCGTGGCAAAGCTTGCCACCCACAGCGCAAAGGCCGTCACCACTGCCGCATCAAGCCACAGGCCGGCCACGGTCAGCCAGTAAGGGAAGCCCAGCACGACGGCGAAACCCTGCGCATAGCCCTTGCCCAGCGTCAGCACCACCAGCCAGAGCAACATCCCGAGCAGCAAGGCCGCCAAAGCCAGCAGACCCAGCACACCGAAATAACGTCCGATGATGTAGTGACCGCGTGCCACCGGATAGGTCAGGGCGAATAGTACTGTGCGCCGCTCGATTTCGCGCGCAACCAGTTCCTGCACCCAGTAAAGGGAAAAAAGAATCAGCGTGATTCGAAGACCGGACAAGCCGACATCAAGGGCCACCGTCTGCGGCTGGCGCGGTGAAAAAGACGCGGACAGGTAGGCGACGCCGACCAGCAGGGCGCCGAGGATCAGGATGGCCTGGATGCTGCGGCTACGAAGGCCGGCACGACCGGCGGAAAGCATGAACTGCCACATGGTGCCACCTTTACAAAAAAGGGCGCACCCGCGGGCGCGCCCTTCCATGAAACAACGAACTTGATCAGGAGCCGTCAGCGATGCCCATGGCCGTGGCCACGTTGGCGCCGGTACAGCCGCTTGAAGCACACTGTCCGCTCGCGGTTACCGCACCACCGGCGCTGGACCCGCCGACCGTCTGATTGCCCTTTCTCGATCCTGCCGCCACCGCGAACAAGGTAGCGTTAACTTCGTTGGTACTGACAACGGTATTGCTCGAGCACTGGATAATAAAGCCGGACTTGGTGAAGACCTGAGCCGCAGTTGCAATCACGGCACCCGAACCGCCGTTGTAGGCCGTCGTTTGCGCGGTACCGCCGTTGCACACGCACATCTCCCCGGCAACGATGGCGCCGGTGGCTGCCATCTGAGAGGTGGTGGTGGCGTCAGCAGTGCACGCAGCCGCAAACGCGCCTGCCGAGAACACGCCGGAGATCAAACCAACCAGAATTAGCTTTTTCATTTGAATGTCCTTTGGATTAGTTGGCGTTGGCAATCGCGGAAGTCAGCACGTTTTTCGCGTCCGACTGGGCAGCCTTGTTCTCGGCCTTCTTGGTGTACTCGGTGAACTGCGGAATGGCGATGGCGGCCAGAATGCCGATGATGGCAACCACGATCATCAGCTCAATCAGGGTAAAGCCTTTTTGCAACTTGCTCATATGAATTCTCCTGGAGAAAGCGCGACGGGCGTCGCTGCTGAGGTAAAAGCACGAGTCGTGCCAATGCAAACTCTCCATCTGCGCTTGCTTTCAGCCTTTCGTGCACCGGATTGTGACAAAAAACGTCACATTTCTGCCCCGTCGCGTCATGGTGCAGGGTACTAAACTTTGCCCGGCGACCCGATAGTCAAGCGTGCCTCATTGCCTGGTGGTACCGGGTATTGTTAAAAAAGTTCCTGAAGGGACGCACCGCGCTGGCGCTGGCGAGACGGCGACGTCCGAGGCAAGGCGCGGCATTCATTCAGCGGCCGGAACCGCTGCTGAGCGCCGCGCCGGATGCCGCTATCCCGTCAGGGCCGCCTCATCCACGGCGTCGATCTGTCCCGCATCAAGAAACTGCTCGGCGTAACGCCGATAGACACCCTGTTTGACGAACACGTCGAACAGGTCGGGATCGATATGGCCGCCCTTCTTGAAATTGGCCATGATGCCCATGGCCTGTGACAGCTTCATGCCGGGCTTGTAGGGACGGTCGCGGGCGGTCAGTGCCTCGAAGATGTCGGCAATGCCCATCATCCGCGCCTGCAGCGACATCTGCTCGCGCGTCAGGCCCTTCGGATAGCCCTTGCCATCCATGCGCTCGTGATGGCCGCCGGCGTATTCGGGCACCTTGGTCAGGTGCCGCGGCCACGGCAGTTGTTCCAGCATCTTGATGGTGGCGACGATGTGGTGATTGATGATCTCGCGTTCCTTCATCGTCAGGGTGCCGGCGCGAATGGTCAGGTTGTCGACCTCGTCGGCGGTGAGGAACCCGGTTTCAACGCCATCGACGTTGCGCCATTTGCGACGGCTGCCGATGTCGCGCACGCGCTGCTGATCGGCTTCCTTCATCGCCTCGCCGCCGACGTTGGTATGGCGCAGGAACTCGCGCTCCGCATCCAGCACACGAACTTCGTCCTGGTATTCCTGCCAGATCTGTGCCTCTGCCGCAGCGTCGACGACGCTCTCGCGCAGGGCCAGCTGTCTACGCAACGCGTGGTTCTCGGCGTCGCGCTTGAGCACCTCGAAACGGGTATCGATCAGGTGGACGCGATCGTAGAGGGTCTGCAGTTTGGTGGCCTTGTCGACCACGTGTACCGGCGTCGTGACCTTGCCGCAATCGTGCAGCAGCCCGGCGATCTTGAGTTCATAGCGATCGCGCTCATCCATGCGGAACGATGCCAGGGGTCCGTCGTGCGTTGCATCGGTCGCCTCGGCCAGCATCATGGTCAGGGCCGGAACTCGCTGGCAATGGCCGCCGGTATAGGGCGACTTTTCGTCGATCGCCAAGTTGATCAGATTGATGAAAGCCTCGAAAAGTTCTTCAAGCTGGGTGATCAGCAGCCGGTTGGTAAGGGCAATGGCCGCCTGCGAGGCGAGCGATTCGGCCAGGCTCTGGTCGGCCGAGGAAAACGGGGTGACCTGGCGCGTATGCGGGTCCTGGGCATTGATGAGTTGCAGCACGCCGATGATCTCGCCCTCATGGTTCTTCATCGGCACCGTGAGGAAGGACTGCGAGCGATAGCCGGTGCGCTCATCAAAACTGCGGGTGCCCGAAAAGTCGAAGCCCTCCTCGGTATAGGCATCGACGATATTGACCGTCTTGTCGTGGATGGCGGCGTAGGCGGCCACCATCGAGTCATTGGACTCGCCCTTGTCGTTGACAAGCGGCAGGTTCGGAAAGTTGATGACATTGCCGGTGGTGCCGCCCATGGCGATTTGCAGGGAGTCGGTGCGCAGAATCTCGAAGCGCAGCGCCGTGCCATCCTCGGTCATGCGGTACAGCGTTCCGCCATCGGCATGGGTAATGGTCTTGGCCGCGATCAGGATGGTTTCCAGCAGCCGGTTGATGTCGCGCTCCTTGGAGAGCGCGGCGCCAATCGCATTCAGCTGTTCGAGACGGCGAAACAGGTCGCCGGAATTATCCATGCCCTATCCCTACTTGATACAGACTGCCCGCACCTGCTTGAGATCGGTCACCCCTTGCAAAGACTTTTCCAGACCATCCATCTTCAGGGTCAGCATGCCATCCTCCAGCGCCTGAGCGACCAGTTGCACGACGCGGGCGCGCTCCACGATCAACTTCTTCTGCGGCTCGGTGCCTATCATCAACTCAT
>JBIJDJ010000158.1:0-6938 GCA_044344175.1 Sulfuritalea sp. | reverse complement strand
CAGCGGGTTCTTGGCCCGGATGCGCAGGATCGCGCCATGGGCGACCACGCAGTACTGGCAGCCGTTGGCATTCGACGTGGCGACCACGATCATTTCGCGCTCGGCCTTGGTCAGGCCGCTGTCCTTTTCCATCAGCGCGTCGTGGAAGGCGAAGAAGGCGCGCCACTCGGCGGGGCGGTGCGCCAGCGCGAGGAAGACGTTGGGCACGAAGCCGGATTTTTCCTGCACCTCGAGGATGCGGGCGCGGATGTCCTCGGGCAGGTTTTCCAGTTTGGGTACGGGGTAGCGGCTGATCGGTGGTGTGCTCATGGCGTCCTCGTTGATATGAACGGCGTGTCGGGGTATTTTACGGATTCGCCACGCTCAGGAGATTTTCATGACGGCGCCTCGGCAGAGGCGCCACAATGAAGCCCGGCGACCAGGCCCTTTAGAATCCGGAAGTCATCAGGGAGACTTTTCATGAAAACTGCAAAATGGCTGGCACCGGTTCTGTTTGCCGTGGCAATGTCGGCAAATGGGCAGGACGGCACATTCCAATCCAAATCGCTGACCCCGGAAACCGCCCTCACCGCGGCAAAGGCGGCGCTGGAGGCCTGCCGCAAGCAGGGGTTTCAAGTGGCAGTGGCAGTAACCGACAGAGCCGGGATCACGCAAGTCCTGCTGCGTGATCGTTTTGCAGGCGCCCATACCGTCGAAGTTGCCTCGAACAAGGCCTGGACGGCCGCGAGTTTTAGGACCGCGACGGCCGCCATCGCCGCAGAGACCCAGCCAGGCCGTCCGATGAGCGGATTGCGGAGCCTGCCGAGGCTTCTAGCCGCTGGCGGGGGCCAAGTGATCGACGCTGGAGGAAGCGTCCTCGGCGCCATTGGCGTGTCCGGCGCCCCGACCGGCGAAGCCGATGACAGCTGCGCGACGGCGGGCATAAAGGCGATTACCGATGTCATCGAGTTCTAAGGTTTGCATCGCAACGCTCGCTGACGCAAGAGAACTGATCGACACGTCGGACGAAGTTCGTGCGTCGTGAAGGACGGCATCGCCAAGGCCGGCAGCAAGTCGCAGATCCACGTCTACGACCGCGCGCCGCATGCCTTCCACGCCGATTACCGGCCGACCTATCGCAAGGAGCCGGCCGAGGACGGCTGGAAGCGGCTGTTGGATTGGTTCCGGAAAAACGGCGTCTGACGCCATGAGCGCCGCTGCGGTATCGGGCACGGATGTCGGTGCGCATTGGCGCAGTTTCGCCGCACAGTATGGCTTGCTCGGACCACCTTTGCGCCCGTGCGCGGAAGACATCCACATCATCGAAGCGATGCTCGCGGCGGAACCTGAAGTATTCGGCGGGGCGGCAAAGAAGCGGGTGTGGCTGCTCGGAGTGACACCGAAAATCGCCACGCTCCACTGGCCGCAAGAGGTCGAGCTTCTCGCCGTCGAGCGCGTTCAGGCCATGATTGACGCGGTGTGGCCCGGCGACACCGCCAATCGGCGGGCGATATGTGCGGACTGGTTGGACGCACCGTTCCCGGATCAGAGCCTCGATCTCGCGATCGGCGATGGCTGCCTGACGGCGGTCGGCTTTCCCGATGAGCTTTCGCGTTTGTTCGCGTCGCTACATCGGTGCCTGCGGTGCGACGGCTATCTGATGCTGCGATTGTTCTGCCGCCCCAATATTGTCGAAACACCGGATGTCGTTATCGCCGCGCTGCAGTCCGGCGCGATTGGCAGCTTTCACGCCTTCAAGTGGCGTCTCGCCATGGCGGTGCAGGGCATCGCCGATGCGCCCGATGTTGCGGTCAATGAAGTCTGGCAGGTCTGGCATGCGGCGCGGATCGATATGTACGCGCTGGCTGTGGCCCGAGGCTGGCCGCCGGAGCAAGTAGGGACCATCGAGTTCTATCAGGGATCGGCGGCGCGCTACAACTTCATGTGCTACGACGACACGATTCGGCATCTGCAGCACGCCGGCTTCGATCTGGTGGCGACACGCATCGGCAGCTACGAACTGGCCGAGCGCTGTCCGCACGTACTGCTGAGGAAGCGGCCGGGCGCTTCGGAAGCCGCCACGCCGTGAATGGCGGGCTGCGTCCGGATGCGGCGTGGCCGGCGCTGCAGTCGCGTCTGCCGGGTGTCGTCTGGCCCGCCGTGCCGGGGCAACAGGGGCTGCTGCTTGCCGCACTGCTGACGCAACTGGAGCAATCGCAATGGTTGCCGGTGGCCGCGATCGAGGAGGCACAGGCGCGACAGTTGCGCGTGCTGATCGACCATGCGCGACGCCACTCCCGCTTTCACGCCGAGCGGCTGGCCGGGTTTCGTCCGGCTCAAGCCCGGGATTTAAGGGAATGCCTGTCGGCAATTCCGCTGATGCGCCGCGCCGATCTGCAATCCCGTCGTGCCGAGATCGACTGTGCATGGTTGCCGCCGGAACACGGCGAGTTGTCGCTGGCGCAAAGCACCGGCTCCACCGGCGAGCCGGTCGCGGTTCGGCGCAGCGGCCTTAACGGCCTGATCTGGATGGCGATGACGCTGCGTGAGCACTTGTGGCAGCGGCGGGACTTTTCCCAGTCGCTGGCAGTCGTCAGGGCGCAGCTGGCCGAAGAGGATACGGCGCGGCGTGGGGTTTCCTGGGCAGACTGGGGGCCCCCGGTCAACCATCTGTTCATCTCGGGTCCCTCCCACGGCATGAACCTGCAAACTGATATCCAGCGTCAGGCCGAGTGGCTGCGGCAGATCGCGCCGGCCTATCTGCTCACCTACCCGAACAATCTGTCGGCACTGCTCGATCTGGCTGAGGCTGACCCCGTAGATCGTGTTGGTCTGGGCCGCGTGTTGCAGGTGCGAACCATAGGTGAGACCCTTCACGAGTCCTTGCGTGAACGTTGCCGGCAAATACTCGGGGTCGGCGTCGCTGACGTCTACAGTACGCAGGAAATCGGCGTGATAGCCATCGAATGTCCTCAGGGTGGCGGCTATCACGTGATGTCCGAAGGGCTGGTCCTCGAACTGCTGCGCGATGATGATCAGCCATGTGCGGCCGGCGAAACAGGGCGCGTCGTCGTCACCGACCTGCACAACTTCGCGACACCCCTTATCCGTTACGATCTCGGCGATTTTGCCGAGGCTGACGGACCGTGTGCCTGTGGTCGCGGCCTACCCAAGATTCGGCGCATTCTCGGGCGCCAGCGCAACCTGCTGCAACTGCCGGACGGGCGGCGCTACTGGCCGCTGGTGGGCGCCTTCGGTTATCGCGAGATTGCGCCGGTGCGTCAATACCAGATCATCCAGCGCAGCCTCAAACGCGTCACCTTGCGTCTGGCAGTGGAACGGTCGCTGAGTGTGGCCGAGGAGGGGGCCCTGGCAGAAAAGCTTGTCGAGTTTCTCGGGCACCGCTTCACGGTGGATTTCGATTACTGCGCACCGAACATTCCGCGCGGTCCCGGTGGCAAGTTCGAGGACTTTGTTTGCGAGATAAAGGACGACGTTTGATGGCGATGCTGCGGTCTTTCCCGAATTGTTTCATGCGACACGGGCCCGCCAGCTCGAACCTTGAGGCTTGATCATGAAGAAGGCCTCACCCCGCCGGCTGGTGATTTTCGGTACCAGCAACATCCTTTCGGATCTGTTCGACTGCGCGCTGGCCAACGGCCTGATCCCCGCCAAGGTGGTGCTGCATTGGCCCGAAGCGGCGGGCGAGCGCGATATTCCGTTGGCGGCACGCATCGCGGCGCTGAAAGGACTGTGCGACCCGCCGCACGTGGAAATGCTGGATGATTTCCAGCCCGGCGCCGGGGAACTTTACCTGCTCGGCCCGACGACACCGGCGCGCGCCAATCTGGCTGCGGAGATCGAACGGCGCTTCTACCTTCGCTACCATACGTTGATTCATCCCACGGCCTATGTATCGCCCCTGGCGCAACTCGGACAGGGCGTGTTTGTCGGCGCCAACAGCGTGATCGGGCCCGGCGTCCGTCTCGGCGATCATGTCTTCGTCAATCGCGGCGTCACCATCGGCCACGATACGCAGATCGGATCTTTTTCGCGCATTCAGCCGGGCGCCAATCTGGGCGGACTGTCGCGAATCGGCAGCGGTGTAACGATTGCGATCGGCGCGACCTTGCTCGAGAGGCTGGTGATCGGCAACGGCGCTTTTATCGCCGCCGGCGCCGTGGCCACCACCGACGTGCCCGACGATGTGCTGGTGTTCGGCAGTCCAGCAAAAATCACGAAGTCTTTGTGAGCCGTGGCCTGGCGAGGTCCGCCGCCTGCCGGCACGCCGCCAGCAGAGTGGGGCCCGAGGCGTCGAGGTCGAACCGTTCATCGAAGCGCCGGCGCAAGGCCTGCCCCTTTTCGGCACGCAGGCCGGGGCTTTCCGTGAGCGCGGCCAGACGTTCCATGTAGGCATCCAGGTTGGGCAGAGCCTGTTCGCCGACCTTGTCGCCGCCGTCGGAATCCGCCAGCGATGCAATTGCCAGGCCTTCGGCCATGGCCTCGGCGACGCTGAGGCCGCCGCCCATGCGCGGCGGATTGACGTAGATGTCGCTGATGCGCAGGATGCCGGCCAGATCGCTGCGGGTCGCCAGCGCCCGCACGCGGTCCGGGGGTGCCTGCTGCAAGGCCTGCGCCAGCCGGCCCTCGCCACCGATCACGAGCCAGACCACCTCGGGATAGCGCGACATCAGCTGCAGCATGCGATCCGCCCATTCGGGTTTTATCTCGTGTTCGAGACGGAAGCCTGCCGTGACCCAGACCACCGCGGCTTCGTTCAGGCCGAGTGCAGCACGCGTGACCGGCCATTGCTTGTGCGAGCGTTTTACCCGCCAGGGGTGATACACGGCTTGCGGTTGTGGAAAGGCCCCGCCCCATTCGCCACGCTCCAGCTTGGGATCGGCGGTCAGCCAGACGTCGGCCGGCGCAATCGGCGGGACGGTGTTGACGCTCATGCCCACGACCGGACGGACCGTGTGCAGCGCTGCGGCGAGCGGCGAATAAAGCCCGACCAGCAATACGATATCCGGGTCGAAGGCGGCAAGTACAGGCATCAGGTTACGCCAGCGCCCCGGCAGGCTGAAGCGGCTGTCGCTGATCGTCATGCTCACGCCGGCAGGCAGGAGTTTGGCCCAGGCCTTGGTATTCAGCGGAGGCAGGGCCAGCTCGCGGCCATCACCGCGGAACTGCGCGGCGTCCGGCGGCAGGAGCTCCTGCGCGGAAAACAGCTGCACCTGGAGGCCTTCCTGGGCAAGGACGGCGCACTGTTCCACCGCCATGACGCTGGGCGTATGAAACTGATTGCCCACATAGGGAACCACGACGGCTACGCGCCGGATTTCGTCCGGGGCGCGCGGTAAAAAATCCGGTGGCAGCGTTTCGCTGGCGTTCTGCATCTGGCGCATGGCCATCTCGGGTACCCGTGCGGCCGACAGGGCGGCGATAAAAGCGGCTCGCCCCTCGAGGTGCTGCAATGCGCTCAGCCAATGGTAAGCCATGAAGCTGGCGAGTCGGTCCGGGTCGGCGGGCGTCAGCGCGAGAACCCTGGCGCAAGCGTCATTTTCGAATTGCGAATTGCCGCTGGCCTGAGCCAGAAATGTCAGTCGCAGGATGTCGGCGCGCGCGTCGCTGTCGGCCAGGCTTTCGAGGATGTCGAGTACCGGGCGCCGCGCCGCCGGGTCCGGTGTTTCAACCCAGACCGACATCAAGCCGTGCCAGCGCCCGGCACACTGGGGTTCCAGCAGGGTGCGGTCGAGTGCATCAAGCAGCAGTGTCATGACGAAAGGGATTTGATCAGGAATGCCGGCAGGAGGATGGATGTTACCGCGCCACCTGCAATCCCACAGCCTGTGCAGCGCCTAGTTTGACCCAGCCAGCCGTGCCAGCGCCGCGCGCCCGGACAACAGGTGATCGTGCATGCATTGCCGCGCCAGCGGCGCATCCTTCGTGCGCAATGCTTGGAGGATTTCGCGGTGTTCCTGCAACGACTGCTTCAGGCGACCTTCGAGGCGCAGCGAATCGCGACGGGTGAGCTTGATTACCTTGCGCGCGTCGTCGATCAGTTGCGCGAGATAGCGGTTGCCGGCGATTTCCTGCAAGGCGGTGTGGAAGCGCTGGTTGGCCTCGAAGAATCGGTCGGCATTGTTGGCCGCGGCGTGCTTTTCAAGGTCCTCGTGAATTGCGGCGAGACGCGAAAAGTCGGCGCCGGTGGCACGGCGCGCGGCCAGTTCAGCGACCCGGCCTTCGAGCATGGCCATGACCGGGAAGACCTCGTCGATGTCCTGCTCCGACAGTTCGGTTACGTAACAACCACGGCGGGGCTTGAGTATCACCAGGCCTTCCGCCGCCAGCACTTTCAGGGCTTCGCGCAGGGGCGTGCGGCTGATGCCGTACTCCAGAGCGAGCGCTTGCTCATCTATCCAGCCTCCGGGCGGTAGCTCATGAGAGTAAATTCGTGCGCGCAAGCGCTCTGCCACCTGTTCGTACAGTGCAGGCGGAACAAGAATATGTGAAGAAGGTCTTGCATTCATAATTATGGATGCAGTATCATGCGTTCTTGTCAGGAAGTCAAGCGCCTTAACAAAGGAATAGACATGAGCAAGGCACCTGCAGTCAGCATTCCCTCGATTGAGGTCTGGACCAAGGCGGCGGCCAAGTCGGCCCCCGGCGGCGACGTAGCCAAACTGAACTGGGTCACGCCCGAAGGCCTGACGGTCAAGCCGCTTTATACCAAGGCCGATGTCGAGGGCCTGCCCTATGCCGACACGCTGCCCGGCTTCGCCCCTTTCTTGCGCGGCCCGCAGGCCACGATGTATGCAGTGCGGCCGTGGACCATTCGCCAGTACGCCGGCTTCTCGACGGCCGAAGCTTCGAATGCCTTCTACCGCCAGGCACTCGCCGCCGGCGGCCAGGGCGTCTCGGTGGCCTTCGACCTCGCCACCCATCGCGGCTACGACTCG
>JBIJDJ010000157.1:0-6947 GCA_044344175.1 Sulfuritalea sp. | reverse complement strand
CGACGTCTGAATCCTGAACGGAGCCACCATGGCGTATTCCTACACCGAAAAAAAGCGCATTCGCAAGAGTTTTGCCAAGCGGGCCAACGTCCTCGACGTGCCCTTCCTTCTGGCGACTCAGATCGAGTCCTACACGCGCTTCCTGCAGGCTGACGTACCTCCTGCCCAGCGCCGCAATGAAGGCCTGCAAGCGGCATTCACCTCGATTTTCCCGATTGTTGCGCATTCGGGGAATGCCCGCCTGCACTTCGTCGAGTTCATGCTGGGCGAGCCGACTTTCGATGTCAAGGAATGCCAGCAGCGGGGCCTGACCTTCGCCAGCCCGCTGCGCGCCAAGGTTCGCCTCGAACTGCTCGATCGCGACACCAAGGCAGTCAAGGAAGTCAAGGAAGACCAGCCGCTATACATGGGCGAGATTCCCCTGATGACGACTACCGGCTCGTTCGTCATCAACGGCACCGAGCGCGTCATCGTTTCCCAGCTGCATCGTTCGCCGGGTGTTTTCTTCGAGCACGACAAGGGCAAGACCCACAGTTCCGGCAAGCTGCTGTTCTCGGCGCGCATCATTCCTTATCGCGGTTCCTGGCTGGATTTCGAATTCGATCCGAAGGACATCCTGTATTTCCGCATCGATCGCCGCCGCAAAATGCCCGTGACCATCCTGCTCAAGTCTATCGGCATGACGCACGAGCAGATTCTGGCGACCTTCTTTGAATTCGACACTTTCCATTTCTCGAAGAAGGGCATCCTCTTCGAAGTGGTCCCGGAACGCCTGCGCGGCGAGGTGGCGAAGTTCGACATCCTCGACAAGGCAGGCAAGGTCATTGTCGCCAAGGACAAGCGCATCACCGTCAAGCACATCCGCGACATGGCGGAGGCCGGCGTCAAGAAAATCATTGTTCCGGATGAGTTCATGATCGGGCGGATCGTCGCCCGCAACATCGTGAATGCGGAGACCGGCGAAGTTCTGGCCAACGCCAACGATGAGATCACCGAGGACTTGCTGGCGAAACTGGCGGCAGGCGGCATCGAGCAGATCCCGACGCTTTACGTCAATGATCTCGATCGCGGCGCCTACATCTCGTCAACTCTGCGTATTGACGAGAGCGCCGACCAGTGGGCCTCGCGCGTGGCCATTTACCGCATGATGCGCCCCGGCGAGCCACCGACGGAAGATGCGGTGGAGAATCTGTTCCACGGCCTGTTCTACTCGGACGAGCGCTACGACCTCTCGGCTGTCGGCCGCATGAAGTTCAATCGCCGCGTCGGTCGCGATGAGATCGAGGGCTCGGGTACGCTGTCGAACGAGGATATCGTCGACGTCGTGCGCATCCTTGTTGAGTTGCGCAACGGCCGCGGCGAAGTGGATGACATCGATCACCTGGGCAATCGCCGTGTGCGCTCGGTCGGCGAACTCGCCGAAAACCAGTTCCGCGCCGGCCTGGTGCGCGTAGAGCGCGCAGTCAAGGAGCGTCTGAACCAGGCGGAAAGCGACAACCTGATGCCGCACGACCTGATCAACGCCAAGCCCATTTCGGCCGCGATCAAGGAGTTCTTCGGTTCGAGCCAGTTGTCGCAGTTCATGGACCAGACCAACCCGCTGTCGGAGATCACGCACAAGCGGCGCGTCTCTGCCCTCGGCCCGGGCGGTCTGACCCGCGAGCGCGCCGGTTTCGAAGTGCGCGACGTGCACCCGACCCACTACGGACGCGTCTGCCCGATCGAGACACCGGAAGGTCCGAACATCGGCCTGATCAACTCGCTGGCGCTGTATGCGCGTACCAACGAATACGGCTTCATGGAAACGCCTTACCGCAAGGTGGAAAACAGCCACGTTACTGACCATATCGAGTATCTGTCGGCGATCGAGGAAGGCAAGTACGTTGTTGCCCAGGCAAATGCCCAACTGGACAAGAAGGGCAAGCTCAGCGACGCTCTGGTGTCCTGCCGCTTCAAGGGCGAATTCGAATTGAAGGAGCCCCCCGAGGTTCAGTACATGGACGTGGCGCCAAGCCAGATCGTTTCTGTTGCTGCTTCGCTGATTCCGTTTCTTGAGCACGATGACGCCAACCGCGCCTTGATGGGCGCCAACATGCAGCGCCAGGCGGTTCCTTGCGTGCGTCCGGAGAAGGCGCTGGTGGGTACCGGAATCGAGCGCACCGTGGCGGTCGACTCGGGGACGGCGGTTCAGGCCCTGCGTGGTGGCGTGATCGATTACATCGATGCAAACCGGATCGTGGTCCGGGTCAATGACTCGGAAACGGTGGCCGGAGAGGTCGGTGTCGACATCTACAACCTGATCAAATACACCCGTTCCAACCAGAACACCAACATCAACCAGCGGCCCATCGTCAAAGTCGGCGATCTGATCGCCAAGGGTGATGTGGTGGCCGACGGCGCCTCCACCGATCTGGGCGAACTGGCGCTGGGACAGAACATGCTGGTCGCTTTCATGCCATGGAACGGCTACAACTTCGAGGATTCGATCCTGATCTCGGAGCGCGTGGTAGCCGATGACCGCTTCACTTCGATCCATATCGAGGAACTGACGGTCGTCGCACGCGACACCAAGCTGGGCGCCGAGGAAATTTCGCGGGATATCGCCACTCTCGGCGAATCACAGCTCGGACGCCTTGACGAATCCGGCATTGTCTACATCGGCGCGGAAGTTGAAGCCGGGGACGTGCTGGTCGGTAAGGTAACGCCGAAGGGCGAAACTCAGCTCACTCCGGAAGAGAAACTGCTGCGCGCCATCTTCGGTGAAAAAGCCTCCGATGTGAAGGACACTTCCTTGCGCGTGCCGTCAGGCATGATCGGCACCGTAATTGATGTCCAGGTGTTTACCCGCGAGGGCATCGAGCGCGACAAGCGTGCCCAGTCGATCATCGACGACATGCTGAGAGGCTACAAGCAGGATCTGGCTGACCAGATGCGGATTGTCGAGCGTGACACCTTCGCCCGTATCGAGAAGTTGCTGACCAACAAACTTGCCAGCAAGGGACCGAAAAAACTGGTCAAGGGCACCAAGATTACCAAGGCCTACCTCGAATCCGTCGAGCACTATCACTGGTTTGACATATCCCTTGCCGACGAAACGGCTCAGCAGCAACTGGAAAACCTGCGCGACAGTGTGGAGCAGACCCGCAAGGACTTCGATGTTGCGTTCGAGGCGAAGAAAAAGAAGCTGACCCAGGGCGACGAACTGCCGCCCGGCGTGCAGAAAATGGTCAAGGTCTATCTCGCCGTCAAGCGCCGCCTGCAGCCGGGTGACAAGATGGCCGGTCGGCACGGTAACAAGGGTGTGGTCTCCAAGATCGTTCCGATCGAGGACATGCCGCATATGGCCGACGGTACGCCGATGGACATCGTGTTGAATCCCCTGGGCGTGCCCTCGCGGATGAACATCGGCCAGATTCTGGAAACCCATCTCGGCTGGGCGGCCAAGGGTCTCGGTCAGAAGATCGGCGAGATGCTGAGGAAGCAGGCCGCCGCGGCAGAAATTCGCAAGTTGCTGAACAAGATCTACAACGCTTCAGGGCGAAGCGAAGACATCGACGGCCTTACCGAGAAAGAAGTGGTCGAGCTTGCCGAAAATCTGCAAGGCGGAGTGCCCTTCGCTACACCGGTTTTCGACGGCGCCAACGAGGCTGAAATCAAGGCCATGCTGCAACTGGCCGGGCTACCCAGTAATGGGCAGGTAGATCTGTATGACGGCCGCACCGGCGATTCCTTCGAGCGCCAGGTCACTGTGGGCTACATGCACGTACTTAAACTGCATCATCTGGTGGACGACAAGATGCACGCCCGTTCCACCGGTCCCTACAGCCTGGTTACCCAGCAACCCCTGGGTGGCAAGGCCCAGTTCGGTGGTCAGCGTTTCGGTGAAATGGAAGTATGGGCGCTGGAAGCTTACGGCGCCGCCTACGTGCTGCAGGAAATGCTCACCGTCAAGTCGGACGACGTCAACGGGCGCACCAAGGTGTACGAAAACATCGTCAAGGGCGAGCACAAGATCGATGCCGGCATGCCGGAATCCTTCAACGTGCTGGTCAAGGAAATTCGCTCGCTGGCGATCGATATCGATCTCGAGCGTTACTGACCCGATAGCTGCCCATTGGAGAAAGTTATATGAAGAGCCTGTTTGCAGACCTGTTCAAGCAGAACCTGGCGGCCGAAGAAGAATTCGACGCAATTACCATCGGCCTCGCTTCGCCCGACAAGATCCGTTCATGGTCCTATGGCGAAGTGAAGAAGCCGGAGACCATCAACTACCGCACCTTCAAGCCGGAACGCGACGGCTTGTTCTGCGCCAAGATATTCGGGCCGGTCAAGGATTATGAATGTCTATGCGGCAAGTACAAGCGTCTCAAGCACCGCGGCGTGATTTGCGAGAAGTGCGGCGTTGAAGTTACCCAGTCGAAGGTGCGCCGCGAGCGCATGGGCCACATCGAACTGGCTTCGCCGACCGCGCACATCTGGTTTCTGAAGAGCTTGCCGAGCCGTCTTGGCATGGTGCTCGACATGACGCTGCGCGACATCGAGCGGGTGCTGTATTTCGAAGCCTTTGTGGTTGTCGATCCGGGCATGACCCCGCTCAATCGCGCGCAATTGCTGACCGAAGACGATTATCTGGCCAAGGTCGAGGAATACGGCGACGATTTCACCGCCGTGATGGGAGCCGAGGGCGTGCGCGAACTGCTGCGTACCCTGGATCTCAATCGACTGGTAGAAACCTTGCGCCAGGAACTGGAAACCACCGGATCCGAAGCGAAGAGCAAGAAACTTTCCAAGCGCCTCAAGGTGCTCGAGGGCTTCCAGCACTCCGGCATCAAGCCGGAGTGGATGATTCTCGAGGTGCTGCCCGTACTGCCGCCGGATCTGCGTCCTCTGGTGCCGCTGGATGGCGGGCGTTTCGCCACGTCCGACCTGAACGATTTGTATCGCCGCGTCATCAACCGCAACAACCGCCTCAAGCGCCTGCTTGAACTCAAGGCGCCTGACATCATCGTGCGCAATGAGAAGCGCATGCTGCAGGAGGCCGTCGACTCGCTGCTCGACAACGGTCGTCGCGGCAAGGCCATGACCGGCGCCAACAAGCGGCCGCTGAAATCGCTGGCCGACATGATCAAGGGCAAGGGCGGTCGCTTCCGCCAGAACCTGCTGGGCAAACGCGTGGATTACTCCGGTCGTTCCGTCATCGTGGTCGGCCCGCAATTGAAACTGCATCAGTGCGGCTTGCCGAAGAAGATGGCGCTGGAACTGTTCAAGCCCTTCATTTTCGAGCGTCTTGAAAAGATGGGAATTGCCAGCACCATCAAGGCTGCAAAAAAGGAAGTCGAAGCCGAAACCCCGGTGGTCTGGGATATCCTTGAAGAGGTCATTCGCGAGCATCCGGTGATGCTCAATCGTGCCCCGACGCTGCACCGTCTCGGCATTCAGGCCTTCGAGCCGACCTTGATCGAGGGCAAGGCGATCCAGTTGCATCCGCTGGTTTGCGTCGCATTCAACGCCGACTTCGACGGTGACCAGATGGCGGTGCACATCCCGCTTTCTCTCGAAGCGCAGATGGAGGCCCGCACCTTGATGCTGGCCTCAAACAACGTCCTGTCGCCCGCCAACGGACAGCCGATCATCGTGCCCTCGCAGGACGTGGTGCTGGGTCTCTACTACGCCACCCGCGAAAATGTTTCCGCCCGCGGCAACGGCATGATGTTCACTGATATCGCCGAAATAACCCGGGCCATCGACTCGCGTCAGATCGACCTGCATGCGCGCATCATGGTGCGCATTCGCGAGTATGAGCTGGACGCCGACAAGCAGTGGCAGGAAAAGATCACCCGCTATTCAACCACTGCCGGTCGCGCCCTGCTGTCCGAGATCCTGCCGCGCGGCCTGCCGTTCAAGGTACTCGACAAGCCGCTCAAGAAGAAGGAAATTTCCAAGCTGATCGACGAGAGCTTCCGTCGCTGCGGGCTCAAGGAGACCGTGGTTTTTGCCGACAAGTTGATGCAAGCCGGCTTCCGTCTGGCAACCCGGGCGGGCATTTCGATCTGCGTCGATGACATGCTGGTGCCGACGCAGAAGCACAGCCTGATTGCAGCGGCCGAAACCGAGGTCAAGGAAATCGAAAAGCAATATACCTCCGGTCTGGTGACTGTTGGCGAGCGCTACAACAAGGTGGTGGATATCTGGGGCCGTGCCGGCGATCAGGTGGCCAAGGCCATGATGGATCAACTCGCCCACCAGACCGTGACCGGTGCCGATGGCAAGCAGGTAAGTCAGGAGTCATTCAACTCCATCTACATGATGGCCGACTCCGGTGCGCGCGGTTCTGCCGCCCAGATTCGCCAACTGGCCGGCATGCGCGGCCTGATGGCGAAGCCGGACGGCTCGATCATCGAAACACCGATCACCTCCAACTTCCGCGAGGGACTCAACGTTCTGCAGTACTTCATCTCGACCCACGGCGCGCGCAAGGGCCTGGCCGACACGGCGTTGAAGACCGCCAACTCGGGCTACCTGACACGCCGCCTGGTCGACGTGACCCAGGATCTGGTGGTGATCGTGGACGACTGCGGCACCCAGCACGGCTTTGCCATGAAGGCGCTGGTGGAGGGCGGTGAAGTCATCGAGCCCTTGCGCGAGCGCATCCTCGGTCGCGTCACCACCAACGACGTGATTCATCCCGATACCCAGGATGTGCTGTTCGCCGCTGGCTATCTGCTGGACGAAGATGCTGTTGATGCCATCGAACTGCTCGACATCGATGAGGTTCGCGTGCGCAGCCCGCTGTCCTGCGAAACCCGTTATGGTCTGTGCGCCAAGTGCTATGGCCGCGACTTGGGGCGCGGTTCCCTGGTCAATGCCGGCGAAGCCGTCGGCGTTATCGCGGCGCAGTCCATCGGCGAGCCAGGTACCCAGCTGACGATGCGTACCTTCCACGTTGG
>JBIJDJ010000050.1:0-16779 GCA_044344175.1 Sulfuritalea sp. | reverse complement strand
CCGCGCCGCCGGTGTAGCCGGTGCCACCGCCGCGCGGGATGATGGTCAGGCCCAGTTCGATGCAGGCGCTGACCAGCGGCGCCATTTCCTCTTCCGTGTCCGGCGTCAGCACCACAAACGGATACTCGACGCGCCAGTCGGTGGCATCGGTCACATGCGAAACGCGCGCCAGCCCGTCGAAACAGATGTTGTCCTTGCGGGTGTGGCGGGCCAGGGCTTTGAGCGCCTTCTTGCGCAAGGTCCGGGTTTCCTCGAACCAGTGCTCGAAGTCCTGCACCGCGGTTTGCGCGGCAGCCAGCAGCAGCGCCACTCGCTCATTGCGGGGTGTGCCAACCTCACGGCGCTTGTCGATTTCACGCAGCCGGTGGCGCAGAGCCTCGATCAGCGCCTCGCGCCGTTCGTGATTCCCCAGCAAGTCGTCTTCCAGATAGGGATTGCGCCGCACCACCCAGATGTCGCCCAGTACCTCGTAGAGCATGCGCGCCGAGCGGCCGGTCACGCGCTCGCTGCGCAATTCCGTCAGCGTCGCCCAGGCTTCCGCGCCGAGCAGGCGAATGGCGATCTCGCGGTCGGAGAACGATGTGTAGTTGTAGGGGATTTCGCGCAGGCGGGCTGACATGCTGCTGCTTCGGTCGAGGGAAAGGTGCCTATTGTAGGCGATGGGCTGCGGCAGAGGCCCTGCGCGCCGCACGGTCAGCGCCGACTTTTGTGGGAATCCGGACGCGATAAACGCGCCATGAATGTGTGAAAATGAACTCAACTTTGAGCAAGCAAGGTGGCGAAATGGACGGCAACTTTTCATTGCGGATACGCGGCCTGGTTGTCTTGAGCGTCTTGCTTGTTTCCGGGTGCGCCGGCTACGGCGGCAGCAATCTCAAGGCGGGCGTGTCGACTCTGCCCGAGGTTCTGGCCTCGATGGGCGAGCCGGCAATGACTTGGAAAAATCCGGGCGGCAGCGAACAACTGGCTTACCCGCGCGGCCCGGCGGGTACGCAGACTTTCATGGCGTATGTCGGGCCGGATGGAAAGCTGCAGCGCATCGAAAAGGTGCTGGAGAATGCGCAGTTTTCACGCATCCGGGTGGGCATGAGCAAAGACGATGTGCTGCGCATCCTTGGTCCATCGGGATCAGCCTGGACACAGACTTACTCGAGGAGAAATGAACTCGCCTGGTCATGGTTGTTCTGCAACAACTGGAACGCCCATGAGTTTTTTGACGTGATGTTCGATGCCACCACCGGCATCGTGCGTTCAACGGGACAACACCCGCATTTGGTAGGGGTGGATGGTATTCAGCCCTCTTGCGGGAAATGACCAGCAACTAGACGGGTCAGTTTCGGACGTGGTTTGGTCACAGTCGCCCGTCGGAGCGCGGCTCGGCAAAAAAGAACAGAAATTCCGGATTCTCGCGTTGGCGGGAATGACCGAGCATAAAAGTCGGCGCAGGCGGGGCGGCGATAAATTGCTAGGCCGCGCGGTGGAGGCCGGTTTCGGATGTCAATAAGGCACTGGAATCCCGGCTTGTTCAGTCCTTCCTTGCCTGACGCTCAAACGCGACAGGTGATCTGCCGCAGGCAATCGCGGAGCCCTTCCATATGAATGTTATGGCGTTATGGTGGCGTTATGGGGTCGGCTTCGGATATGTTTTCGGCAAAGCCTTTCATGTGTGGTGGTTTTAGTTGCGGCCGCTGCGCTTAACGCCGATAGAGTCGGCGTTAGCCCCCACTGAAACTTCGTTTTCCTTTCCCTCGGACCCGCCGGGTGAGACCCGGAAAGCAAGGTCCCTTGCAATCGCAACGGATCACCGTCATATTCCTTCCTGTTTCCCTACACGTTGGAGATTCCCATGCGCATGCGCCTGCTCGCCGTCCTCGCCCTTGCGGCTTCCCTCCTGTCCGGCTGCGGTTACAACCAGATCCAGATCAACGACGAGTCGGTGACGGCCGCGTGGTCTGAAGTGCTGAACCAGTACAAGCGTCGCGCCGACCTGATTCCCAATCTGGTGTCGGTGGTGCAGGGCTATGCCAGTCACGAGAAGGAAGTCCTGACCCGCGTCACCGAGGCGCGCGCCAACGTCGCCGGGCTGAAAGCCACGCCGGAGTTGATCAACGATCCGGCCGCCTTTGCCAAGTTCCAGAAGGCCCAGGGTGATCTGGGCGGCGCGCTGTCGCGCCTGCTGGTGGTGGCGGAAAACTATCCGCAGCTCAAGGCCGACGCCAATTTCCGCGACCTGCAGGCGCAGGTGGAAGGCACCGAAAACCGCATCACCGTGGCGCGCAACCGCTACATCAAGTCGGTGCAGGAATACAACATCTCGGTGCGCACCTTCCCCAACAACCTGACGGCCATGGTCATGGGCTGGCAGACCAAACCCAATTTCACGGTCGATGACGAAAAGGCCATGTCGGCGCCGCCGGCGATCAAGTTCAACACACCGGCGGCGCCTGCTCCCGCCGCACCGGCGCCGGCCGCTCCTGCGGCTCCCCCCGGTGCTCCCGGTTATTCCTGAGTGCATTGCATCCGTGCCGGCCTGCTGACGCTGCTCTGGCTGGCGCTGCTGCCGGCAGACAGCAGCGCGGCCGAGCCGGTAGCGCTACCCGCCCTGACGGCGCGCGTCACGGATCTGACCGCAACGCTCGACGCCACCCAGCGCGGCCGCCTCGAAGCGCAACTGGCAGGCATCGAGCGCACCGGCAAGGCGCAGGTCGCCGTGCTGCTGCTGCCGACCACGCAGCCCGAGCCCATCGAAGCTTTCGGTATTCGCCTCGCCGAAGCCTGGAAGATTGGCCACAAGGGCGCCGACAACGGCGTCATCGTCATCGTCGCCAAGGACGACCGCAAGATGCGCATCGAGGTCGGCTACGGGCTGGAAGGTTCAATTCCGGACGCGATCGCCAAACGCATCATCGCCGAGCGCATGGCGCCGGCCTTCAAGCAGGGCGATTTCTTTGGCGGACTGCATGCGGCCATCGAAGGGCTGGATCAGGCCATGGGCGGTTCTCCGGCAGTGGCGCCGGCGCAGATTTCCCCGAACGGCGGGAACACAAGCGCAGGGGGCTCTAACCTGCTTGGCTTTTTTCTGCTAGTGGGTCTTATCGGAGTCAGCGCGCTGTTGCGTGCAATGTTCGGCGTGCTCCTCGGTTCGCTGGCGGCTGCCGCTGCCGGGGGCTGGCTGGGAATCATGGTTTTCGGTTCGTGGATCGCGGCAGCGTTGATCGGCTTCTTCATCTTCGTGTTTTCCTTTGCCAAACCTGCTTCAGGGATCGGCTCCTACGGCGGATCTTCCTCCGGAGGCGGGTTCTCCGACGCGGGGGGCAGTTTCTCCGGTGGTGGTGGCGATTTTGGTGGCGGTGGCGCCTCGGGGAGTTGGTGACATGAAGCTGATCCGTGTACTCAAGCATCTGCTGCTGCCCGACTGGTGGTTGCGGCGGGTGTTCACCCGCGGCGACCTGGCGGCGATAGGCAAGGCTGTCGCCGCCAGCGAGAAATCGCATCGCGGCGAGCTGCGCTTCGTGGTCGAGGCCTTCATGCCGCTGACGTCCCTTTGGCATGACGTGACACCCAGGGCGCGCGCGGTCGATCTGTTCTCGACGCTGCGCGTCTGGGACACGGCGGAAAACAGCGGCATCCTGATCTATGTGCAGCTGGTCGAGCGCCGCGTCGATATCCTCGCCGATCGCGGCATTGCGGCGCGCGTGCCGCAGGCCGAATGGGATGCCATCTGTCGCGGCATGGAGCGGAGCTTTGCTGACGGCCAATGGCGGCAAGGCGCGGTGCAGGCGGTGACGCGGGCCGGAGAACTGCTGGCGAGCCATTTCCCGACGCGCGATGACAACCCCAACGAATTGCCCGACCAGCCGCTCATCCTTTAGCGACTGGCGAAGGGCTGCTCCGCCCTCGGCTAGACTTCGCGGGTGACCTCCCCCCGTTCCCTTCCCCGCGAACTGCTGCATCTCGCCTGGCCCGTGCTGATCGCCCAGGTCGCGGTGATGGCTTCGGGTGTGATCGACACCCTGATGGCCGGGCGGCTTTCGCCCGTCGATCTGGCGGCGGTGGGCATCGGCGCCAGCATTTACGCCACGGTCTTCGTTACCGCCATGGGCGTGCTGCTGGCGATCACGCCCGTGGTCTCCCATCACTTCGGGGCGGGACGCTATAGCGAGATCGGCGCCGACGTACGGCAGTGCGCCTGGCTGGCCCTGGCCTTGTCGCTGGTCGCCTTCGCGGTGCTGAAAAATCCCGATCCGCTGCTGAGTTTTTCGCGCCTCACGCCCGAGGTCGAGCTGAAGGTGCGCGCCTATCTCGACGGCGTCGCCTGGGCGGTGCCCGGCGTGCTGTTCTTCCGCGTCTTCTTCGGCTTCACCACCGGCATCGGCCGGCCGCGTCCGGTGATGGTGCTCAACCTGCTCGGGCTGATCCTCAAGGCGCCGCTCAACTGGGTCTTCATGTACGGGCATTTCGGCGTGCCGGCCATGGGCGGCGCCGGTTGCGGCTGGTCGTCGGCCGTCATCATGTGGGCCGTCGCCACCCTGTCATGGTTGTGGTGCCGGCGCGATGCCGATTACGCACCCTATGCCGTCTTCGCCCGTTTCGATCCGCCGCACCCTGCCGCCCTGCGCGAACTGCTGGTGCTGGGCCTGCCGATGGGCGCCACCTTCATGGTCGATGTCACGGCCTTCACCTTCATGGCGCTGTTCATCGCCCGGCTCGGGCCGGAAATTTCGGCCGCGCACCAGATCGCGGCGAATGTCGCGGTCTTCGTCTTCATGGTGCCGCTGGCGCTGGGCAATGCCACCGGCGTGCTGGTGGGCCAGGCGCTGGGCGCGGGGGAGAGTCGGCGCGCACGACACGCCGGCCTGCTCGGCCTGGCCGTCGCCTGCGGCGTCGCGGCGCTGACCGGCACTGCAATCTGGCTCGGTACCGGCGCGCTGGCGCGCGCCTACACGCCCGACCCGGTGGTGGCCGCCAGCGCCGCCAGCCTGCTTGCCGTTGTCGCCGCCTACCACGTGGCGGATGCGGTACAGGCGGTCATGGCCCAGGTGCTGCGCGGCTACAAGCGCGCCACCGCGCCCATGGTGATCTATGCGATTTCGCTGTGGGGCGTGGGCCTCGGCGGCGGCTATTTGCTCGGGCTGACGGATACCTTGGGTCCGCCACGCGGTGCGGCCGGCTTCTGGATCGCTGCCGTGGCGAGCCTGATGCTGGCCGGGGCGGGCGTGCTGGCTTACTTCCTGCATATTTCGCGTCAGACCATCCCGGCACCCGCTATAACCACCGCGTAGCGCGCGGCCTTGCCGGCCGCCATCCACAGTGCGCAGGCCAGCGGCGGCAGGCGCAGCCAGCCGGCAGCGGCGCACAGCGCATCGCCGATGAGCGGGGCCCAGGCGAGCAGCAGCACGGGCGCTCCGTGCCGTAACGCCAGCGCCGACTTCTGCGGAGTGAGGTGTTGCGGCAGCAGGCGGCCCATGTAATACGTCACCATGCCGCCCAGCGTATTGCCCAGCGTCGCCAGCAGCAGCGCCGGCAGCGTTTGCTCCGGATGCAGCCTGATCAAGGCGAACAGCACCGCCTCGGACCCGCCGGGCAAGAGTGTTGCGGAAAGGAAGCTGGCGAGAAACAGGCCGGCCAAACCGGCTTCCGCGGTTAATGCGAAGTCCATGGCGCATGTTACCCTCTGCGGTTATCGAACTTTTCGCACTGCCGTCATGGACTATCTCGAAAAAATCCTCAACGCCCGCGTCTATGACGTGGCCATCGAAACGCCGCTGGAGCTGGCGTCCATCCTCTCGGCGCGCAGCGGCAACCGGATATTGTTCAAGCGCGAGGACATGCAGCCGGTGTTCAGCTTCAAGCTGCGCGGCGCCTACAACAAGATCGTGCACCTGACGCCGGCGCAAAGGAAGCACGGCGTGATCTGCGCCTCGGCCGGCAACCACGCCCAGGGCGTCGCGCTGTCGGCGCAGAAGCTCGGCATACGCGCGGTAATCGTGATGCCGACCACCACGCCGCAGATCAAGATCGACGCCGTGAAGAAGCGCGGCGCCGAAGTGGTGCTGGCCGGCGACTCCTACGACGCCGCCTACACCCATGCGCTGGAGCTGGAGAAGAAGCACAAGCTCAACTTCGTCCACCCCTTCGACGATCCCTATGTGATCGCCGGGCAGGGCACCATCGGCATGGAAATCCTGCGCCAGCATCCCGAACCCATCGATGCGGTGTTCTGCTGCGTCGGCGGCGGCGGCCTGATCTCCGGGGTGGCGGCCTACATCAAGCGTCTGCGCCCGGAGATCAAGGTGATCGGCGTCGAAGCCGCCGATGCCGATGCCATGGATCGCTCGCTGAAGGCGGGCAAGCGCGTGCGGCTGGAATCCGTCGGCCTCTTCGCCGACGGCGCGGCGGTCAAGTATGTCGGGCAGGAAACCTTCCGCCTGTGCCAGGAATACGTCGATGAGATGGTTCTGGTCGATACCGACGCCATCTGCGCCGCGATCAAGGATGTGTTCGAGGACACGCGCTCCATCCTCGAGCCGGCCGGCGCGCTGGCCGTGGCGGGCGCCAAGGCCTGGGCGAAGAAGCATGGCCTGCAGGGCAAGACGCTGGTGGCGATTGCTTCGGGCGCCAACATGAATTTCGACCGCCTGCGCTTTGTCGCCGAACGCGCCGAGGTCGGCGAACAGCGCGAGGCGGTGCTCGCCGTGACGCTGCCGGAGAAGCCCGGCGCCTACAAGAAGTTCGTCGCCTTGATCGGGTCGCGCAACATCACCGAGTTCAATTACCGCTTCCACGATGCCGGCGAGGCACATGTCTTCGTCGGCATGCAGGTGGCCAACCGCGCCGAGGCGACGAAGCTGGTCGCCCTGCTGGTGAAGAACGGCTACGCCACGCTCGACCTGACCGACGATGAGATGGCCAAGCTGCACATCCGCCACCTGGTCGGTGGCCACGCGCCGCAGGTGAAGAACGAACTGCTTTACCGCTTCGAGTTTCCCGAGCGCCCCGGGGCGCTGATGAATTTCCTGAACAAGATGAGCGCGGGCTGGAACATCAGCCTGTTCCACTACCGCAACCATGGCGCCGACACGGGGCGCGTGCTGGTCGGCATGGAAGTGCCGCCCAAGGAAATGAAGGACTTTCGCGCCTTCCTCAAGAACCTCGACTACCGCTACTGGGACGAGTCGAAGAACCCGGCCTACCGCCTGTTCCTCGGCTGAGAGTTTATGAATAAATCTACTGCGCGTGCCGGATCGGGGCTTGGGCGGTGCTCGCTATCCTCATGTACAGAACAGTACATTCCGGTAGCTGCGCTCCGGCCGCACCCCGCTGCGGCCCGCTCGCTACGATTTCTTCACGAACTCTGACATGAACTTTGATTTTGATGTCGTGGTGGAGCGTGCCGGCAGCGACTCGATGAAATGGGCGAAGTTCGCCGGGCGCGACTGCGATGTCATCCCGCTCTGGGTTGCCGACATGGATTTTTCCGCGCCGCCGGCGGTCGTCGAGGCCCTGCGCCAACGCGTCGATCACGGCGTGTTCGGCTACAACCAGCCCACCGCAAGCCAGATCGATGCCGTGGTCGGCTACCTCGAACGTCATTTCGACTGGCGCATCGATCCCGCGTGGATCGTCTGGCTGCCGGGGCTGGTGTCGGGCCTCAATATCGCCTGCCGCGCAGCGGGCAATGCGGGCGATGCGGTATTTACCGCGACGCCGATCTATCCCCCCTTTCTCTCGGCGCCGGAATATTCCGGCCGGCGCGTGGTTACTGCGCCGCTGGTGTGCGATTCGGCGGGCTGGCTGTGGGACTTTCCCACGGTGGACGCAGTGCTGCGCACCAGCCAGGCGAAACTCTTCCTGCTGTGCCATCCGCACAATCCGACCGGGCGCGTGTGGAATGAGGACGAGTTATGGCAGCTCGCGCTGCTGGCGGAAAAGCACGACCTGGTGATGTGTTCGGACGAAATCCACAACGGACTGGTTCTGTCGCCGTATCACCGGCACCGACTTTTTGCCACGCTCAGTCCGGAACTCGCGGCGCGCACCATCACGCTAATGGCGCCTTCCAAGACCTTCAACATTCCCGGACTGGGCTGCGCCTTTGCGATCATCCCGGACAGCCGGCTGCGGCAGAATTTTCTGCACGCCATGCAAGGCATCGTGCCGCATGTGAATGCACTGGGCATGGTGGCGACCGAAGCCGCACTGAGCCGAAGCGACGATTGGCATGCGGCCCTGATCGACTATCTGCGCGGTAACCTGCGCATGGTCGAGCGCGCCGTGGCCGACCTGCCAGGCCTCGACATGCGGACGGTGGAGGCGACCTACCTGGCCTGGATCGATGCGCGCGAGTTTGCCGCGGAGCATGGTATCGCCAACCCGGCGCATTACTTCGAAAAACACGGCCTGGGCCTGTCCGACGGTGCCGACTACGGTACGCCGGGTTTTGTCCGCCTGAATTTCGGCACGCGCCGCAGTTTGCTGGACGAGGCTCTGGCGCGACTTGCCGCTGCGCTTAGCCCCTAGGGCTGGCGCAACCGCAGCACGCCGGCCTCGGTGACCACGGCATCGAGGCCAATGTCGTGCGCCTGCGGCCGGATGTCGGGCACCTGCCCGAGTTCGAAGCCGACGCCGATCGCCAGCGGGCGCGGAACCATAGTCGCCAGCGTGCGGTCGAAATAACCACCGCCGTAGCCCAGACGAAAACCTTGCGCGTCGAAGGCCAGCAGCGGCAGGAGCACGATGTCGGGAATGAGCTCGGCGCCGTCCTGCGGGATCGGGATGCCGTAGCGGTCGGCGCTCATTTCCGCGGAGGGTGTCCAAGCGTGGAAACTCATGGGCGCATCGACTGCCGTGACCACCGGCATCGCGGCATGCCAGCCGCGGCCGATGAGACGGGATACCAGCGGCCGCGCATCGAACTCGCCGCGCACCGGAGCGCAGAAGGCCAGCGTTTGCGGTGCCAGCGGCAACAGCAGCGTGGCGAGATGTTGCTCGAGGCCGGCCGACAGCGCGGCATGGGTGGACGGGTCGAGCGCCAGGCGCGCCGCGAGTTTTTCGCGCCGCAGCGCAGCGCGAAAAACCCCGTGATCAGGGGTGTGTTCGGCGGACGGCAGCAGGGGTTTCATGTGCTAACGTTAGAAGAGAATGCTCAAAGACAAACGCGGAATGAACTATAAGCGCAAACCTGCCCCCTCCCTGCTGAGGATTTTCCCGGCGGTTTTCGCGCTGCTGGCAGTCGGCGTTTCGGCACCGGCGGTCTGCGCCCCCGCCGCGACGTCTGTCGAACGCGGCGATGCCGCTTTTTTGCTGGCGCGCGACGCATTCCGCAACGGCGAGCGGGTGCGCCTCGGGCGTCAGCTGGATCTGCTGCAGGGGCATCCGCTGCATCCCTGGGCCGAATACTGGTCCTTGCGCCTGCGTCTGGACGACAGCGATGCCGGCGGCGTGCCGGATTACCTGAACCGCCATGCCGGCACCTATCTTGCCGAGAAACTGCGCGGCGACTGGTTGCGCGTGCTGGGCAAGCAGGGCGACTGGGACAGCTTTGCGCGTGAGTTGCCGGCCCTGGTTCAGCCCGATGCCGAAATTCGCTGCTACGCGGCGCAGCTTGCAAACACGCCGGAAACGGTGCGGCCGCTGTGGACTGGCGGCCAGGATCTGCCGCAGGCCTGCGAGGTGCTGGCCGACCGGCTGGTTGCGGCGGGCGGCTTGACGGTGGAAGAGGTCTGGCAGCGCGTGCGGCGGTTTTTCGAGGCCAAGCGGGTCGGCGCGGCGCGCAGCGCGGCCGCCTATCTGCCGGCCGGCGAGGGGTTCGACGGGCGCGGCCTGGAATCCATCGCACAGGCGCCGGCGCGACACCTGGGAAAGCTGCCAGCGGGTTTTGCCGCGAAACGCGGCGGACGCGAAACGGCGCTGTTCGCCGTGCAGCGCCTCGCAAGGACCGACCCGCAAGACGCGGCGAATCGCTTCAGCCGCATCGAATCCCGTTTCACTGACGAAGAACGCTCCTATGCCTGGGGCCAGATCGCCTGGCAGGCGGCGCAGCGCCACCTGCCCGAGGCGTCGGCCTGGTACGAGAAAGCCGCCGGCACGGCCCTGTCCGAGGAACAAATGGCCTGGCGCGTGCGTGCCGCCTTGCGGGCGAACGATTGGGGCAACGTGCAGCGGGCGATCGTCGCGATGCCGCTGCCGCTCGCCGCACAGCCGGACTGGATCTATTGGCAGGCGCGCGCCCTGGCCGCCGGCGGCCGGGCCGACGAGGCGCGTACCCTTTACCTGAAGATCGGCCGCCAGCCGAATTTCTACGGCAACCTCGCCGACGAGGAACTCGGCCGTGTGGTCGAGGTGCCGCCACGGGCGACACCGCCGAGCGCCGAGGAGATCGTCATTGCCGCCGCCAATCCGGGCTTCCAGCGCGCGCTGGCGCTGATCCGCGTCGACATGCGCATTGAAGGCGTGCGCGAATGGGTCTGGTCCCTGCGCGGCATGGACGATCGCGCCCTGCTGGCGGCGGCGGAGTTCGCCACGCGCAACGAGATCTGGGACCGCGCCATCAATACCGCCGACCGCACCCAGGCGCAGCATAATTACAGCCTGCGCTACATTGCGCCTTTCAGCGACAGGGTGCGGCCCAAGGCAGATGAACTGGCGCTCGACAACGGCTGGGTGTATGGCCTGATGCGGCAGGAATCGCGCTTCATCACGAACGCCAAATCCTCGGTCGGCGCCAAGGGCCTCATGCAGTTGATGCCGGCTACCGCGAAATGGGTCGCGCAGAAGATCAACCTGACGAATTACCATCCGGGCAGAGTGACCGAAATGGATATCAATGTCACCCTCGGCACGAATTACATGAAGATGGTGCTGAAGTCGCTTGACAACCACCCGGTACTGGCATCCGCCGCCTACAACGCCGGGCCCGGCCGGGCCCGCAAGTGGCGCGCCGACCAGCCGCTGGAAGGCGCGATCTACGCCGAGACCATTCCGTTTGCGGAAACCCGCGATTACGTGAAAAAGGTCATGAGCAACGCCGTCTATTACAACACCCTGTTCGAAGGCAAGCCGCAGTCGCTGAAGGTCGCGCTGGGCACGATTCGCGCACGCGGACAGGGCGAAACCGGAGTGGAGCAACTACCTTGAAGAAATTGCTGGTCATTGGAGGCACGGGTTTTTTGGGTTCGGCCATCGTGCGCGAACTGGCGCGCCGCCCCGCCAGCGCCGATTTTCAATTCACGCTGCCGACGCGGCGCCGTGACCACGCCAAGCATCTGCTGGTGCTGCCCACTGCAAACGTGATTGATGCCGACGCGCATGATCCGGCGACGCTGGCGCGGCTGATGGCCGGGCAGGACGCGGTGATCAGCCTGGTGGGCATCCTCAAGGGTGGAGAAGGCGAACCCTACGGCAAAGGCTTCGCCCGCGCCCATGTCGAATTGCCGCAGAAGATTGTTGCGGCGGCGAAGGCTGCCGGGGTGCGCCGCGTGCTGCATGTCTCGGCACTCAAGGCCGCCGCCGATGCGCCCTCGGGCTACCTGCGTTCCAAGGCCGCCGGCGAGGCGGTGCTGCGCGATGCCGGGCTGGACCTGACGCTGTTCCGTCCCTCGGTGATCTTCGGGCCGGGAGATGCATTCCTCACCCTGTTCGCCAAACTGGCGAAGATCGCCCCGCTGTTTCCGCTGGCCGGCGCCGACGCGCGCTTCCAGCCGGTCTGGGTCGAGGATGTGGCGGCGGCCGTGGCCGACAGCCTGCAGAATGCCGGGAGCATCGGCGCCGCCTATGACCTGTGTGGTCCGACGCAATACAGCCTGCGCGAACTGGTTGCCTACGCCGCAGCGGTCGCCGGCCATCCGCGCGCCATCATCGGCCTGCCCGAGGCCATCGCCTGGTTGCAGGCCTGGGCCATGGAGTTCATCCCCAACGGCCCGATGACCCGCGACAACATCCGCTCCATGCGCGTTGCCAGCGTCTGCGACGACGGTTGCACGCTGCCCTTCGGCCGCATTGCCACCGCACTGGAAGTCGTCGCACCAACCTATCTGCGCAGTTGAGAGCTTATGAATAAATCTACTGCGCGTGCCGGATCGGGGATTGGGCGGTGCTCGCTATCCTCATGTACAAACGCGTACATTCCGGTAGCTGCGCTCCGGCCGCACCCCGCTGCGGCCCGCTCGCTACGATTTCTTCACAAGCTCTGAGTCCTCGCTGAAATGAAAACCTACGTCGTCGGCGGCGCGGTGCGTGACGAACTGCTCGGTCTGCCGGTCAAGGACTGCGACTGGGTAGTGGTCGGCGCCACGCCGCAGGAGATGCTGGCGCAGGGCTTCCAGCAGGTCGGGCGCGACTTCCCGGTCTTCCTCCATCCCAAGAGCCACGAGGAATACGCGCTGGCGCGCACCGAGCGCAAGACGGCGCCGGGCTACACCGGTTTCGTCGTGCATGCCGCGCCCGAGGTGAGCCTCGAAGACGACCTGCTGCGCCGCGACCTGACCATCAACGCCATCGCCAAGGACGAAGCGGGCCAACTCATTGATCCCCACGGCGGGCGCGCCGACATCGAGGCGCGCGTGATGCGCCACGTTTCGCCGGCCTTTGCCGAGGATCCGGTGCGCATCCTGCGCGTGGCGCGCTTCGCGGCGCGCTTCGCGGAGTTCACGGTGGCACCGGAAACCATGGCGCTGATGCGCGACATGGTCGCCGCCGGCGAAGTCGACGCGCTGGTGCCCGAGCGGGTCTGGCAGGAACTGGCGCGCGGGCTGATGGAAGAGAAACCCTCGCGCATGTTCGAGGTGCTGCGCGAATGCGGCGCGCTGCTGCGCCTGCTGCCCGAACTCGATGCCCTGTGGGGCGTGCCGCAGCGCGCCGACTACCATCCGGAAGTCGACACCGGCGTGCATGTGATGATGGTGATCGACATGGCGGCACGCCTCGGTGCCGCATTGCCGGCACGCTTTGCGGCGCTGATGCACGACCTGGGCAAGGGCCGCACGCCGGCCGACATCCTGCCGCGCCATCACGGCCATGAAGCTAGGAGCGTGACCCTGCTCGAAGGGATTTGCGAACGCCTCAAGGTGCCGGTTGACTGCCGCGACGTCGGCCGCCTGGCGGCGCGCTTCCACGGCGACATGCACCGCGTCGCCGAGTTGCGTCCGGAAACCCAATTGACCGTGCTCGAGCGCTGCGATGCGCTGCGCCGCCCGGAACGCTTCGAGCTGGTCCTGCTTGCCTGCGAGGCGGATTACCGCGGCCGGCTGGGTTGGGAAGAGCGCGACTACGCGCAGGCCGCGACCTGGCGCGCGGCACTGGCGGCGGTACGCGCGGTGGACGCGGGCGCCATCGCCGCGGCGACAGCCGAGCCGCAGGCCATCGCCGGCGCCGTCAGCGCGGCGCGCGTGGACGTCCTTCGCAGCCTCAAAGCAGCCAGCCGATAAGCGCGGCGACCAGCGAAAACACGATCACCGAGGCGAAGGGGAAGGAATATTCCCTGCCGCGTAGGCGGAAGCGCAGGTCGCCCGGCAGCCGGCCGAGTTGCTGCAGACGCGGTTGCACGAGGCCGATGACGAAAACCGTGGCGATCAGGACAATCAACCATTTCAGCATGGGTGGCGCGCGGTAGAATCGACGAGACGTCAATCTTATCCCAGCCGATGAACCCGCCCCGTTTCGAACATCACGAAGTTCTCATCCGTGCGCCAACGGGCAAGACGAAGCCGACACCCCTGCTGTTCGTCCACGGCGCCTACACCGCCGCCTGGTGCTGGGAGGAACACTTCCTGCCTTTCTTCGCCGAAGCGGGCTACGCGGCCTATGCCGTCAGCCTTTCCGGCCATGGTGGCTCCCCGGGCCGCAAGCATCTCGACAGTTTTTCGATCAACGACTATATGCGCGATGTCGCGGCGGTTGCCGCCAGCCTGCCGGCACCGCCGGTTCTGATCGGCCATTCGATGGGCGGCTTCGTGGTGCAGAAGTATCTGGAAGACCATGAGGCACCCGGTGCGGTGCTGATGTGTGCCGTGCCGCCGCAAGGCCTCCTGTCGGCCGCGATGGGCATGATGTTTTCCAAGCCGGGCATGATGAGCGACCTCAACAGCCTGATGAGCGGCGGCAAGGCCTCGCTGGAAACCCTGCGTGAGGCGCTGTTCGCCCAGCCGGTTTCACTCGACGACCTGAAGCGCTACTACAAGGGATCGCAATCCGAATCGCATCGCGCGATCTGGGACATGTCGTTGTTCGGCATGCCGCGCGCTGCGCGTGTGAAACGCACGCCGCTGCTGGTACAGGGAGCGGAATTCGACCACCTGATTCCGTCTTCTCTGGTGGAAATGACGGCCCGCACCTACGATGTCGAGGCCAACATATTTCCCGGCATGGGTCATGGCCTGATGCTGGAACGCGACTGGAAGAAGCCGGCCAAACAGATTCTCGACTGGCTGAAGGAGTTGGAACTTTGATCGTCATTTTTCAATCCCCGGCCTCGGGGGATGTCATCATGTTCGGCGATGTGGCCAAGCGCATGATGAAGCTCATGGGCAAAGAGCCCACCGACAAGGGCATCGTCACCGTCGAGCAATTGCCCGACGCGATCGCCCGCATCAAGGCGGCGATCGAGGAAGACAAGCAGCAGCGCGCCGGCAGGAGCCCGGAAGAACTGCCGCAAACCGAACCCGACGGAAGCAGCGGCCGCGGCCAGGGTTCGCGGCCCTTCGTCACCTTGACCCAGCGCGCCGTGCCGCTGCTGGAATTGCTGGAATGGTCGCTGAAGAAACAGAAGCCCGTGGTCTGGGGTGTTTAACAGCGATAGTTAAGAAGAAATCGTAGCGAGCGGGCCGCAGCGGGGTGCGGCCGGAGCGCAGCTACCGGAACATATGTTGTTATATGTGAGGATAGCCGGGTTTGCCAAATGAGCCGCCCAATCCCCGATCCGGCCCGCGCAGTAGATTTATGGCTTGTCGCGCCCGATGAAGGCTATCGGGAATACGGCCTCCGGCCCCGCGCCCTTCGCCGCCTGCGATTCGTAATCCGGCATCTGTTCGCCGATGCCGGCGGCCTGCGTCAGCTTGCCCAGCAGTACCTGCAACTGGTCGGTCAGCCAGTCTTCCTCGCAGCGCGTCGGCACGAACTGCAGTTCGCGCACCCGATCGGGTATCTCGTCGGACGGGATGGTGTCATTGGCGGCGTAGGCTGCCGAAAAGAACGGCCCGGCGATGAAGCGCAGGGTCCAGCCTTCGTCCGCATCGGGCAGCAGGATGAATATGCGGGCGCCTTCGGCGTTTGCATTTTGGTCGCCCTCGTCATCGCCGAACACGGGCATCGCGGCAAACGCGGCCTTGCCGGTGGTTTTGACCAGGACTACGGCTTCATTGAAGCTCAGGCGATTCAGACTTGTTTCCGACATGGGTTTTCCTTACAGAAGCGGGGCGAGCCATTTTTCGGCTTCGGGAAGGGGGTAGTTGGCGCGCTTTGCCCAATCTTCAAGCTGGTCGCGATCGATTCTGGTGATGGCGAAATAACGCGCCTCGGGGTGGGCCAGGTAGAAGCCGGCCACCGAAGCCGCCGGCGTCATGGCGAAGCTTTCGGTCAGGTTCATATCCGCATTGGACGTTGCGTCGAGCAGGGCGAACAGGCCGGCCTTGGCGGTATGGTCGGGGCAGGCCGGGTAGCCCGGCGCCGGGCGGATGCCCTGGTATTTCTCGTCGATCAGCGCCGCGCTGTTCAGGGATTCGCTCGCCGCATAGCCCCAGTAGTTAGTGCGTACTTCGCTGTGCAACCACTCTGCAGAAGCTTCGGCGAGGCGGTCGGCGAGGGTCTTGAGCATGATGGCGCGGTAATCGTCGTGCTGCGCCTCGAACTCGGCAAGCTTCTTTTCGATGCCGATGCCGGCGGTCACGGCGAAGGCGCCGGCGTAATCGCCGGCGGGTGCGACGAAGTCGGCAAGGCTCTGCTGCGGCTTGCCGGCGGGGCGCTCCTGCTGCTGACGCAGACCGTGCCAGGTAAATAGCGGCACCCCCGACGCCGTATCGCCAGCGCCGAGAAAATAAATGTCCTCGTTTTCGCGCGCGACCGGGAACAGGCCGAACACCGCATTGGCGCGTATCCACTTTTCGGCGATGAGTTGCTGCAGCATCGCCTTGCCGTCCTTGAACACATTGCGCGCGGCTTCGCCGACCACGGCGTCGTCGAGGATCTTCGGGTAGGAGCCGGCGAGGTCCCAGGTCTGGAAGAAGGGGCCCCAGTCGATGTACCCGGCCAGCACCGCCAGATCGAGATCCGGCAGCACGGTGACGCCAAGCTGCTTCGGCTTGACCGGCGCGCATTTGCCAATAAATTCGAGTTTTGCGGCATTGGCGCGCGCCGCTGCCAGCGTCACTAGCGGCACGCCCTTCTTGTTCGCATGCTGGACCCGCACTTTTTCGTAGTCGGCGGCGATCTCGTCGACATAGGCGTCGCGCATGTCGATCGACAACAGCCGCGTCACCACGCCGACGGCGCGCGAGGCGTCCGGCACGTACACGACCGGACCGGCGTAATTCGGCGCGATCTTGATCGCGGTGTGGGCGCGCGAAGTTGTCGCGCCGCCGATCAGGAGCGGTACGGCAAAGCCCTGGCGCTGCATCTCGCTGGCGATATGGCTCATTTCCTCGAGCGAGGGGGTGATCAGTCCGGAGAGGCCGATGGCCTGCGCGCCATGTTCCTTCGCCGCGTGCAGGATCTTGTCGGCCGAGACCATGACGCCGAGGTCGATGATGTCGTAGCCGTTGCAGCCGAGCACCACGCCGACGATGTTCT
>JBIJDJ010000189.1:0-5746 GCA_044344175.1 Sulfuritalea sp. | reverse complement strand
ACGTCGCCCTTGACCGTGGCGATGACGATGCGCCCCTTGGAAGTCGAGCCGGTGCGGCGCTTTTCTTCCTCGATCCAGGGGATCAGGTGCGCCACGGCCTGCTTCATCACGCGCGCCGATTTCACCACCTGCGGCAGGAACATCTTGCCCGCGCCGAAGAGGTCGCCGACCACGTTCATGCCGTTCATCAGTGGGCCTTCGATGACCGACAGCGGCGGTTTGCCCGCAGCGAACAGTGCCGCGCGGCATTCCTCGGTGTCGGCCACGACATATTCCGTGATGCCCTTGACCATCGCGTGTTCGAGGCGCTTGTCGACACTCCATTCGCGCCAGGCCAGGTCGACCACCTGTTCCTTCGCGGCGCCCTTCACTCGTGTAGCGAGCTCGATCAGCGTGTCGCCAGCGCCGACTCTTCTGTTCAATACAACGTCCTCGACCGCCTCGCGCAGTTCGGGCGCGAGGTCGTCATACACGCCGAGCTGGCCGGCATTGACGATGCCCATGGTGAAGCCGGCCTTGACCGCGTGATAGAGGAAAACCGTGTGGATGGCTTCCCTCATCGCATCGTTGCCGCGGAAGGAAAAGGACACGTTGGAGACGCCGCCCGAGGTCCGCGCGTGGGGCAGGTTCTCCTTGATCCAGCGCACGGCGTTGATGAAATCGACGGCGTAGTTGTCGTGCTCCGGAATGCCGGTGGCGATGGCAAAAATGTTCGGGTCGAAAATAATGTCCTCGGCCGGGAAGCCGTCGCCGACCAGCAGGTCGTAGGCGCGCTTGCAGATGCCGGTCTTGCGCTCGAAGGTATCGGCCTGGCCCTGCTCGTCGAAGGCCATGACGATCACCGCCGCGCCATAGCGCCGCGCCAGCCGCGCCTGTTCGAGGAACTTCGCCGCGCCTTCCTTCATCGAGATGGAATTGACGATGCCCTTGCCCTGGATGCATTTCAGGCCGGCTTCGATCACCTCCCACTTCGAGCTGTCGAGCATCAGCGGCACCTTGCAGATGTCCGGCTCCGAGCCGACCAGGTGCAGGAAGCGCACCATCGCGGCCTGCGAATCGAGCATCGCCTCGTCCATGTTGATGTCGACCACCTGCGCACCGTTTTCAACCTGCTGCCGGGCCACGGCCAGGGCGTCGTCGTAGCGGCCTTCGAGGATCATGCGGGCGAAGGCTTTCGAGCCGGTGACATTGGTGCGCTCGCCGACGTTCACGAAAAGGCTGTCGTCGCCCACGTTGAAGGCTTCGAGGCCGGACAGGCGCAGCTTCTTCTCGACTTGCGGAATGGCGCGCGGGGCGACGCCCTGCAGCGCCTCGGCGATGGCGCGAATGTAATCGGGCGAGGTACCGCAGCAGCCGCCGGCGATGTTGATGAGTCCCGCCTGCGCCCAGTCGCCGATCTCGGCGGCCATCGCCGCGGGCGGCTCGTCATAGCCGCCGAAGGCATTCGGCAGGCCGGCATTGGGGTGCACCGAAATGTAACAGTCGCAGAGGCGCGAGAGCTCTTCGACGTACTGGCGCAAATCTCTGGCGCCCAGCGCGCAATTGAGGCCGAAGGAAATCGGCCTTGCGTGGCGCAGCGAATTCCAGAACGCCTCGGCCGTCTGCCCCGACAGCGTGCGGCCGGACGCGTCGGTAATGGTGCCGGAAATCATCACCGGCCAGCGTCGCCCTGCCTCGTCGAAGAACTTCTCGATGGCAAACAGCGCGGCCTTGGCATTCAGCGTATCGAACACCGTTTCCACCAGCAGGATGTCGGCGCCGCCGGAAGTCAAACCGCGCGCGGCCTCGACGTAGTCGGCCACCAGCGCATCGAAAGTGACATTGCGCGCGCCGGGGTCGTTCACATCCGGCGACAGCGAGGCGGTACGCGAAGTCGGCCCCAGCACGCCGGCGACGAAGCGCGGCTTGTCCGCCGTCGAATACCTGTCGGCGATTCCGCGCGCCAGTTTTGCTGCTTCGACGTTGAGCTCGAAGGCGAGTTCGGCCAGCCCGTATTCCGCCTGCGAGACGCGCGTACCGTTGAAGCTGTTGGTCTCGATGATGTCGGCGCCCGCCTGCAGGTAGGCTTCGTGGATTCCCCCGATCACGTCCGGCCTGGTCAGGCAGAGCAGGTCGTTGTTGCCCTTGAGGTCCTTGCCGTGTGCGGCAAAGCGCCGGCCGCGGTAATCGGCCTCGACCAGCTTGCGTCGCTGGACCATGGTGCCCATGGCGCCGTCGAGAATAAGGATGCGTTGCGCGATCAGCTCGCGCAGTTCATTGCTGCGGTCGGGTTGCATGGACGTGAAGGAAGGACTTGAAAAGATGGGAATTTTAACATCCGGACCAGGCGCCGCCGTGCCGCCGGCGCCCACTCCCGGGCCTTTCAGGCCATCAGCATTTAGTCGTGCAAGCGTCCACCGGCAGGCCGCGCTTGATCCAGCCAGGCCCGGCGGCGCTGCCGGCCATGCCTTCCTTGACGTTGTACACCTGCGTGAAGCCGACGCTTTGCAGGTAGCGCTGGACCTGCGTGGTGCGGTTGCCGGTGCGGCAGATCAGGGCGATCGGCGCATTCCTGTCGCCATTAACTTCCTCCAGCAGGGCATGGGTGAAGCCCGGCGCGCCCTGCGGATGCTGCATGTTGAGCAGTCTGGCGCCCCTGGCGACGCCGGTTTCCTTCCATTCCGGCGGCGTGCGGATGTCGATCAGCGTCAGCTTGCCGGCGGCGGTCGCGGCGGCGGCCTCGGGCGCGCCGAGATCGGGTTCGGCGCGGGCCGCCAGCGCCATCAGTAGAAAGACACAAGGCAGCAGGCTTTTCAGGCGTGGGATAGTCATGGGCTTGCGTTGGGAAAGCGGATTCATCGGATTACTATACCGCGCTTGGCTACAATGGCTTTTCAACCGATAGCGTGGAGCATCTCATGGAGCACCTGACCCCGAAAGAAGCCGCAAAGTTCCTGCACGACAACCCCAGCGCGCTGTTTGTCGATTGCCGCAGCGAAATGGAATTCTTCTTCGTCGGCCATCCGGCCGGCGTCAGCCACGTGTCTTGGAACGACGGCCCCGACTGGGAAATCAATCCGCACTTTGTCGGCGAAGTGAAGAAGCTCGCCGGTCATTCCGGCGATCGCCCCGTGGTACTGATCTGCCGCAGCGGCAACCGCTCGATCGACGCCGGCCACGCCCTCGAAGCCGCCGGCTTCACGCGCGTGTTCAACGTCCTGCACGGCTTCGAAGGTGAACTCGACGACAGCCACCATCGCGGCGCGATGAACGGCTGGCGCTTTGAAGGCCTGCCGTGGGAGCAGTGCTGAGAGCGTGTGAATAAATCTACTGCGATTTCTTCACAAGCTCTGAGGCCAAAGGTAGTCGTGGACACTCCCGGCAATGACAGCATTCCCAATCGGGCCGAGACGCTGAAGGTGCTCCGGCTGATGGGCGACTACCGGCCGATGCTGATGCTGCGCGGCGCAAGCGACGGCTTTGGTGCGCGCTGGGCCATCGACGGCCAGCAGATCCAGCCCGCCATCGCCACCTACCTGATGAAATCAAATTTCATTGTCGATTCCGGCAAGACTGAAATGGGTGCCAGAACACTCACCCTGACCGAAGCGGGCATCCGGTTCCGGACCGACGGCCTGGCGTGGTGGGGCAGTCTTGGCTTTCTCGAAAAGTTGAAGATTGTAGTTTTCGGTTGATCCGGGCCTTGAACACGTGATCCTGATGGATGGAGAATTGTCGGCGTGACCGGCGGCAAGTACCCACCCGCAGGGTTGGCATGGAGCGTCTGGGGGCTCGGCGCGTTGCTCTACCTGATCGGCTTCTACCTGCGCGTCGCGCCGGCGGTGATCACCGACCAGTTGATGACCGAATTCGCCATCACCGGTGCGGCGCTGGGCAATCTCTCGGCCTTCTATTTCTATTCCTACGTGGCGATGCAGATCCCGACCGGGATGATCGCCGACCGCTGGGGGCCGCGCCGCCTGCTCACCGCCGGTGCGGGCGTGGCGGCGCTGGGCACGGCGCTGTTCGCGTTTGCGCCGGACATCTTCTGGGCCAACATGGGGCGGCTCCTGATCGGCGCCTCGGTGGCGGTGGCTTTCGTCTCGATGCTGAAGCTGGCCAGCCACTGGTTCGCGCCGAAGCAGTACGCGCTGGCTTCGGGCATGGCGCTGCTGATGGGCGTGGTCGGCGGCGTGGTGGCGGGCGTGCCGCTGCGCTTTCTGGTCGAGGCCTTCGGCTGGCGTCCGGTGATGGGCGTCTCGGCGGCGCTGACGGCGGTGCTGTGCGTCGTCACCTGGCTGCGTGTGCGCGACGACCCGGTGGAGCGTGGCTACGCCAGCCACTTTCAGGGCGAGCACGGCTCGCATGCGGGGACCTCGGTGCTGCGCGGGCTGATAGAAGTGCTGTCCTACCGCAACATCTGGATCCTGACCGCGGTGCCGATCGGTTTTTCCGGCGCGGTGCTGACTTTTGCCGGACTCTGGGGCGTGCCGTTTTTGCGCCAGGTGCATGGGCTGGATCCCAAGGCGGCGGCGGCGATCACTTCGCTCCTGTTGGTGGCGTGGGCGCTGGGCGGCCCGCTGCTGGGCAGCTGGTCGGAGCGCATGGGCATGAGGAAGCCGCTGTACCTGATCGCGTCGGGTGTCGCGCTGCTCGGCTGGTCGGCGATCATCTTCCTGCCCTTGCCGTTATGGGTGCTCGTCGCGTTGCTGATCCCCACCGGTTTCGCCTCGGGCAACATCATCATCGGCTTCGCCTGGGCCAAAGAATCGGTACCGCTACGGTTGGTCGGCACGGCCTCGGGAGTGTGCAACATGGGGCCGCTGGTGGGCGGCATGCTGCTGCAGCCGGCGGTGGGCTGGATGCTCGACCAGCGCTGGAACGGCGTGCTCGCCGCCGGCGTGCGGCTCTACGATGCGACGGCGTATCGTGCGGGTTTCACACTGATGGTCGGCGCCATGGCCATCGCCGGAGTGATTTTAATTTTCGCGCGCGAGAGTGATTGCCGGCAAATGCACGCTTGAGACTCCATCCATGACGCCAGACATCCTCTGCCAGCGCGACGGCGCCATCGCCACCGTCACCCTGTTCAATCCGGACAAGCTCAATGCGCTGAATGCGGCGATGTGGTCGCGGCTGCGCGAAGCCATGGCCGAACTCGGTGCCGATTTTTCATTACGCTGCATCATCCTGCGCGGTGAGGGCAAGGCCTTCGCCGCCGGCGGTGACCTCGAAGAATTTCGCACTGCGCGCGCCACGGTCGATCTGGCGCTGGCCTATCACGAGGCGGTGGGCGAAGCGCTGGCCGCCATCGAGTCCTGCCCGCATCCCACCATCGCGGCGATCCTCGGCCCCTGTGTCGGCGGCGGACTGGAAATCGCCTGCGCCTGCGACCTGCGCATCGCCGGCGAGGGCGCGAAGTTCGGCGCGCCGATCATGAAGCTGGGCTTCTCGATGTACCCCGGCGAACTCGCGGGTTTTCTCAAACTTGCGGGTCCGGCAGTGGCGAAGGAAATCCTGCTTGAAGGGCGTTTGCTGAATGCGGCCGAGGCTTATGCCAAGGGTTTGCTGACGCGCGTTGTGGCGGATGACGCGGTGGAACGGGAGGCACAGGCCACCGCGGCGCGCATCGCCGCCGGTGCGCCGCTGGTGGCGCGTTGGCACAAGCAGTGGATTGCCCGGTTGCTGGAGGACCGACCGCTCACGGCGGAGGAAAAGCGCGCGTCCTTCGCCTTCCTCGACACGCAGGATTACGCCGAAGGGCTGG